>JAWXTP010000013.1:0-41790 GCA_044433415.1 Rikenellaceae bacterium | reverse complement strand
GGTGTATTCATCGACCTTGGTGGCGTAGATGGTCTTATCCACATCACTGACCTATCTTGGGGACGTGTTAACCACCCAGAAGAGATTGTTCAATTAGATCAAAAACTTAACGTTGTTATCTTAGACTTTGACGATGCTAAAAAACGTATCGCTTTAGGTCTTAAACAACTTACTTCTCACCCATGGGATGCTCTAAACAACGAGCTTAAAGTTGGTGATACTGTTAAAGGTAAAGTAGTTGTTATGGCTGACTATGGTGCATTTATCGAAATCGCTCCTGGTGTTGAAGGTCTTATTCACGTTAGCGAAATGTCTTGGAGTCAACACTTACGCTCTGCACAAGAGTTTATGAAAGTTGGTGACGAGGTTAACGCTGTTATCTTAACATTAGATCGCGACGAAAGAAAAATGTCTTTAGGTATCAAACAACTTACTAACGATCCTTGGGCTGAAGTAGAAGCTAAATATAGCGTAGGTAGCAAACACACTGCTAAAGTTCGTAACTTCACTAACTTTGGTGTATTTGTAGAAATCGAAGAAGGCGTTGATGGTCTTATTCACATTTCTGACCTTAGCTGGACTAAAAAAATCAAACACCCATCAGAATTTACTGCTAAAGGTGATTTAATCGAAGTTGTAGTTCTAGAAATCGACAAAGATAACCGTCGTTTAAGCCTAGGTCACAAACAACTAGAAGAAAATCCATGGGATGTATTTGAAACTATCTTCACTGTAGATTCTATCCAAAAAGGTACTGTTGCTGAAATCTCTGATAAAGGTGTTATCGTAACTTTAGATCAATCTGTTGAAGGTTTCGTTCCTGTTCGTCAACTAGCTAAAGAAACTGGTGAACTTAAAGTTGGTGATGTTTTAGATTTTAAAGTTATCGAATTTGTAAAAGCTACAAAACGTATCACTCTTACAACTCGTTTAGAAGCTGCTGCTAAAGAAGCTCCAGAAGCAACTGAGCCAAAAGCTAACAAATCTAACAACGATGGTGACAACACTAAAGATGCTGTTAAAAAATTGAACTCTTCAATGGAAAAAACAACTCTAGGTGATATCTCTGGTCTTGCTGAATTAAAAGCTCAACTAGAAGGTAAATAGGCAACTATTTAAATTATAGAGAACTCTATTGAGGTAGAGTTCTTCTAAATATTAAAGGCAGTTTAGGTCAAACTAAGCTGCCTTTTTTGGGTTAATACTGATAGTAATTAATGTAGTAATTCCTTACTTCTAATTCTCAATTATTAAAAAATATTACAATTATAACAATAATTACATGTTTTTTTTTAGTTATATTTATATAAGTCTAGGTCTCACCTTTAAAATTATGAATATGAAGAAGTCTGTTTTATTACTAGTATTATCTATTTTGAGTATCAATTTGTCGTATTCTCAAAATATTGATTATGTCTCTATGGACAAATATGGAAAGTATAATCAAAGTTCTCTTTGTGTTATTATGTTGACACATGAAGGAAAGGAGTATGCCGAGGAAATGGAAGCGCAATTTGATAAGATTAAGCTACCTCCATTCTATCATGAGCATAATAGTCATATAAAAGTTATAAGCGTCTCTAAAAAGGCTAAAAAGAAGTATGTTGAGTATTTAATGAAAGATACTGAAGTTGCTAAGGAGATGGTAGCTAAATGGTTTAATCGCAATGTTAACACTGGATTTATGGATATGAATCTTGTACGTACGAGAAGTGATTATAATGCCGATTACGTGGATAATGTTAGTGCTGAGGATGAAATATCGTCATTGTTATTTAAGAGCACAGGATTGATTAAAAACACCTTTGTTGTGGTGTGTGATATGGATTATTTTGATAAAGAAAAGGCAGGTATGACAAGTACAGCAGTTTTAGCTGTATTAGCTGCAAGTTTTGATGCTTATGCTCATGCTCGTCTGAGAAATCATGATTTAAAAGCTGCTAATAATGCCTCGATAGGTACATTTGCAGCTACGATGGGAGCTCTTGCCACATCAAATATTGAAGGTTACAGAATGAAAATGAAAACGTTTTTATTTAGACTTGATTGGAGTGATGAATGCCGTAATGAGTTTTATCAAGAATATTGGGTAGATGCTAATACACCTAAAAAAGAAGCTAATAGTCGTAAGGCAAAATTTGTTAGTGATAATAAGCTGTTCAACCTAGAATATTTAGGTAGTTATAGTAGTAAGTCAAGTAAAACAACTTTTAAAAATGTGGATGAATTAGGCGAGGTACTTAATGAGGTTACTGCTAATACTATAAATAAGACAATGGCTAGTTTAGAGACTATGAGTCTTGAATAATTTATATATGGAAAACACAAAAGAGAGTGACCTAAAAGGTTGCTCTCTTTTTTGGTAATTGCGCCAAGCAATCTTTCCACGCTTGTCGCCTAATTCATCATTCACCATTCGTTTAAACACAAAACACCGCGCTACAAGCCTTGTAACGCGGTGTTTTAGTTAGATGGTAATATTATTATTTCTTAGCGATTAACACTTGTGCAATTTGTACAGCGTTAAGAGCAGCGCCTTTTTTGATTTGGTCGCTAACACACCAGAAAGTAAGTCCATTAGGATTAGAGATATCTTTTCTAATACGACCTACATATACAGGATCTTTTGTAGCGATGTGTAATGGCATAGGATATACTTTGTTTTCTGGTTCGTCTTGAAGAACAATACCCTCAGATGTTGAGAACGACTCAATAGCATCAGCAAGAGCAATAGGAGCTTCTGTTTCAACCCATACAGATTCAGAGTGAGCTCTTAACACAGGAACACGAACACAAGTAGCACTTACTTCTATATCTGAGTGCATGATTTTACGTGTTTCATGGTACATTTTCATTTCCTCTTTAGTGTAACCGTTTTCTGTGAAAGCATCTACATGAGGGATAAGGTTAAATGCTAATTGGTGAGCGAATTTCTCTACTGTAGGTTCTTGACCATTAACGATTTCTACGTATTGGTTGTTAAGTTCATCCATAGCAGTTGCACCAGCGCCACTAGCTGCTTGGTAAGTACTTACGTGTACTCTCTTGATGTGAGAAAGTTTTTCTATAGCATTTAAAGCAACAACCATCTGTATTGTTGTACAGTTAGGGTTTGCGATAATGCGACGAGGAGCATTAAAAGCATCTTCTGGGTTGACTTCTGGAACTACCAAAGGAACATCAGTGTCCATTCTAAATGCACTAGAGTTGTCTATCATTATTGTTCCGTGCTTAGTAATAGTATCTGCAAATTCTACACTTGTTGAACCTCCAGCAGATACAAAAGCTATATCTATACCTTTAAAATCGTCGTTTTTAGCTAAAAGTTTAACTGTGTAATCAGTTCCTTTAAAGTTGTATACACTACCTGCACTTCTAGGAGAACCAAAAAGTGTAAGGTTTGTAATAGGGAAGTTTTGTTCTGCTAGAACTCTTAAAAATTCTTGTCCTACAGCGCCACTAGCGCCTACAATTGCGATATTCATTTCTTGAAATTATTTAATTGTTTAAAATTATTAAATCTTTATAGTTCATAAATCAATACATAAATTTATGAACTCTCTTTTATTTTGATGTAAGTTGTTTTATGTTTTAGCAATCTTATTTGAAAAATTCGTCTTCGTCGTTTTTAGTACGGTCAACAGTATCGTCTTCTAGCTCCATGTCTTCTGTGTTACAGCTAAAGCGTGTTACCCCAACAGGTTTCACAAACTTGTCACCTTCATCAACGCCTAAAGTTTTGTCGTTATATACCTTTTGCATAAATCTAGCGAATGATGGAAGTGCTAATACACCACCTTCACCACCGCTCGAAAGGTTGATACTTCGGTCTTCACCACCAACCCATGTGCCAGTTACTAACTTAGGTGTAACACCTATAAACCAAGCGTCAGAGTTGTTGTTTGTAGTACCAGTCTTACCACCCATTTCACCAGTAAATTTATACTGGTAGCGTAATTTCCCTGCTGTACCTCTATCAACTACATTTTGAAGTAAGCCAAGCATGTCAAATGCACTTTGACGAGATATAACATCATAACTTTGTGGGGCAAAACTAGCAAGGATATTTCCGTGCTTATCTTCAATTCTTGTAACAAAGATAGGTTCTATATGAACACCCATATTAACAAAGTTAGTGTAGGCTGCTACCATTTCCATTAATGTAACGTCAGCTGTGCCTATACATAAAGGAGGGACAGGGTCTATATAACTTTTTACACCTAAGCGATATGCAAAATCGGCTACCGCAGAAGGTTGATTAGCTTGTTTCATTATCCATGCAGAGTAGTTGTTACGGCTAAGTGCCATACCCCACCATAAAGGATGTAATTCGCCAATTTGCTCAACATTACCTGCTTCTTTAGGACTCCAACCTTCGACCGTTACAGGTGAGTTAGGGACAGGAGTACAGGGACTTAAACCAAGTTGGTCTATTGCAAAGGTATAGATAAATGGTTTAAATGTAGAACCAGCTTGTCTTTTACCTTGTGATGCCATATCATACATAAAGTACTTGTGGCTAACACCGCCGACGTATGCCTTGACATAACCTGAATTAGGCTCTATAGAAACAAGACCAGATCTTAAGAAAGATTTGCTATAAAGAATAGAGTCATAAGGTGTCATAACTGTATCTATACCCATGAAATTGTCATAAGAGAAAAGATTGACATCCGTTTTTGTACGGAAGTTTTTCATTATTTCATCTTCGCTACGACCATCGTTTTTAAGTACTCTATAACGTTCTGTTTGTTTTATGGCGCGGTTTATTATAGCTTCTTGCTCTTCTTTGTTGATGTTTGAGAATACGCGTCCTGTAGCTTTTACTTGTCGTGTAAAGCGTGGCTGTACAACATCTCTCATGTTTTCGATAACTGCTTCTTCTGCATAGGCTTGCATTTTAGCGTTGATAGTAGTATATATCTTAAGACCATCACGATAAATGTTATATGTAGTACCGTCAGATTTTGTATTTTTGTTACACCATCCATAAAGAGGGTTTGATTCCCATTGTTTTACAAGTTGTTTGTAATCCCATTCGCTTATATAAGGTGATTTTTTAGGTTCGTTTGCTGTTAAGAATAATCTTAACATAGTTCTAAAATATGTTGCGTTACCCCTATTATGAGAAATTGGGGCATAATTAAGATTAATAGGAATCGCTTTTAAAGAATCACATTGTTCTTTAGAAAAGAATCCATTATCGTACATACGTGTAATAACTGTATTACGTCTAGTAATAGAGTTGTTGTAATTACGAACAGGACTATAACGTGTTGGGGCGTTAACAACACCTACAAGAAGTGCTGCTTCTTCAACTGTTAGCTCTGAAGGTAATTTATTAAAGAAAGTTTGTGATGCACTTTTAATACCAAAAGAGTTACTTCCATATTCAACAATATTAAGGTACATTACGATAATTTCTTCCTTTGTGTAATTGTATTCAAGCATGGTTGCAGTAATCCACTCTTTGAATTTTGAAACAACAAGGTTGAACAAGCGGCTAATCTTTGAATCGTATCTTGACGTGTTACGAGGATATAAGTTTTTAGCTAATTGTTGAGATATTGTAGATCCACCACCCTGTTCTTGTCCTAAAATTAGAGTTTTAACGGCTACACGAACCAGACCTATGTAGTCTATACCTGAGTGATTGTAGAAACGAGAGTCTTCGGTAGAAACTAAGGCAGCAACAAGATTTGGAGATAAGTCTTTATAATCTACAAATGAGCGGTTTTCAACAAAGAAGCTACCTAATAATTCACCTTCTTCAGAAATTATCTCTGTAGAAATATTACTCTTAGGGTTTTCTAGTTCTTCAAACGTAGGAAGTTCACCAAAGCCTCCACTAGCAATGATAGTTATAAATATAGCAAAGGATAATATTGGAGCTATTAATATGCTCCAGAAAATCCATAAAAAACTTTTTTTGTCTTCAATTTTAATCATAATTAAATAAAATATAATTTGTATCTTCTTTCGGATTAAGAAAAATTTGATATACTTAGATTTAAATCCCTGAAGTATATTACTTTATGTTGTATTTTAGTTCCTAAAAATATTTATTCTGACCCCAAATATACGTTAAAAGAATGATATTTATATCATTTTAAGTGTGCATTTTAGGATAAAGGTCTAAATCTGTACAAATTACTTATTAAAAACAGAAATATACACGAAAAACATTTATTATTTTAGCTTTTAAACGTTAGGAAACTTCTAGAATTCCCCATTAGAAAATTATCCCCTTTTTATTAAATAACGAAACTCCTATATTGAAAGTAAAATAGTCACTTCTTACAGACTGCACATTAGCATAACGAGAATAACTTACACTAATTGCCCCTATAGGAGATTGATAAACAATTGAACTATCAAATATGAACCTTAGTCTATCATCGACCTGATCAAAAACTCCAAAGTCAGGGAAGAAACTATAACCGCCCACCTTTATGTAAACCTCCTCATTTAGTTTTACTATTGGCATTAACCCAAATGCAACATATCTACGGCTTCTAAACTCTGGCATTAAAAGTGTTTTAGAGTGACTTGTAGGTTGATAAGCAGGAGCTAACATTTTATCCATATATTCACTAGAATTTATAGAATATGATGAATAAAGTGCATCAAATTGATAACCTAGATTGAAATATTTATTAATATTAAAATATTTCTCTCTAGAGTATGAAGCACCAGCATAAAGGTTTTTATATATTCCTGATGTGGTAAAACCTAAACTATCTGCTGCACTGGTAAATGATTCTCTACTTGCGCTACCAAAAGCTGCTACTCTTTCTCTTATTCCACTTGTTGGGTACATTAAATAGTTTAGATTGTTTCTTTCTAAAGATATATTCAATGATGCAAATCTAACTTTTGATTTGTCAGGTGAAGTTATATCGAAATCAGTATTACTTAAAGTGTACTTATAGGCATCGCGACCCCCAGAAACCCTAAATTCAAGTTTAGAGTTTCTTGTTATAGGCATTCCTAGTGTTAAACTTCCATACACATCATTTAATCGTGAATATTCAATATCTGTAGGATTATATGAAATTCTTTGAGAGTTACCACGTGCATAATCAAAGAAATTATATACAAACATAGGTTCTATATAGTAAGGTGTTTTACCTCCATATAAATTATGTCTAGATCCTAGTTTTACAGAAGAATAGAAAGAGCCAATATAACTATCTAACATATATGTAGATGAAATTCGTCCTATACTTCGGTAATGAAGTCCAAGAAAAGCCTCATTTACAGATGTTGATGAGATATTTAGACCTACCATAGCCTTAAATGAGGGTTTAGAGTACATGTCTACACTTAAATCAAATAGACCTTTTCTCTCATTATATGTAGCTTTTGGTATTTCACCATCAAATACATCTTCATTTATAATATTTAAATAGTCAGCCTTAAATTCTTCATAACTAATAGTTTCACCTTTGTTGTTTCTAGAGTTGTTAAGTTGTCCTTTAATATACTCTTCTTGTTTATCTGTTAAACCTTCTATGTTAAACTTATCAAACTCTAGTGCAGGTAGTGATTCTTTGAATGCTAAGCGTTTTATTTTTACTTCTTCAGGAGACACCCGACGTGAGATTCTTTCTTTTATTTGAGGCATCATTCCGATAGCATCAACATACCCCATTTGGATAATCTCTTTAGCCTTTCCATAGTCAAGCATGCCCACATCAACATTCTTTTTTATCATAATACCATCTTCTTCGGGCATGTTATAGTTGGTTTCGTTGACTACAAGCATCTCAATTTGCGACACTACAGAAGAAAGGTCTGTTATTCCGTTGACGCACATAGCACCTATGATAATATCAGGATTAAATTCTTCTTTAATTTCCTTCCATGGGAAGTTGTTGCGCAAACCTCCATCATACATAAGCATAGTATCTTCTATTACAGGTTTGAATACTATAGGGATAGCCATAGATGAACGAATAGCTTTTGAAAGGCTTCCTTTTTTCCATAAGTATTCTTCCTTTTTTATTATGTCAACCGAAACACACCTAAAAGGTACAAATAAAGAATCAAAGTTGTTTTTTGCATAAGCACTAGCAGGTCCAAAAAACTGTAGAGTAGCTAAATCTAATTGAACAGATGAATACATCGCATAAGTTCTTGTATTGCTATTTACTCTATCTTCTTTATGTGCTAAGGATACTAGTTTTTCCTTAAATACTTCTACCTTCTTCGTAGAATCTTGGCTATAAATTTGTTCAGACTCTTCAGAACCTTTGATAAGTTTAGCTAAATCTAGGTTTAGGCTTAACATTGCAGGCAAAGGCTCATTTTGTTTGTAGTAATATTTATATTTATCTTCAATTTTTCCTTTTATCCAATAGTCAACAATTCCACTTTCGAATATTTCAGCCATTTCCTCAGCAGAGTAACCTGAAGCATACATACCGCCCACAATAGAGCCCATAGATGTTCCAGAAATATAATCTATAGGGATACCATTCTCCTCAAGTGCTTTTATTATACCAATGTGGTAAAGGCCTTTAGCACCACCTCCACTTAGTACTAAACCTACTTTTTGAGAGTAAGTGTTTGTAGATAAGAGTATGATAAATAATGAAATAAAAATATGTTTGATTCTTGTCATAATGTTAAAGTTTTGTAGCTGGTTAACGTAAATTAGTACGATGACCTTTATTTAACAAAAGTACTAAAAAACCATCAGTTACTCAATTTTATATTCTAATTTTTTTGATGAATTTTAAAAAAAACTAAAAAGGAATATAAAATAGTCTATATTAATAAAAAAAAGGTTATTTTTGTAAGTTATTACCTTCTTTAAGAGATTTCTAAAAGTTGGGTTTTACACTTTAAATTTATAAATCTAAGATTATTAATTTATATATAATTAGAATATTTATGAAACGTTTAATTCGTTTAATTGCTTGTGTTTCATTGCTTTGTTTAGCTTGTTGTACTTCAGGTCAAAATGGAAATGAAGCTGTAGAGGTAGAGATTTCAACAACAGAGGGCTCTTTTAAAATATTTTTGTTTAATGAAACACCACTACATAAAGAGAATTTTATAAAATTAGTTAAAAATAATTTCTATGATTCTGTGTTATTTCATCGAGTGATACCTAAATTTGTGGTACAAGCAGGAGATCCAACTACAAAGACATCAGAGGCTAAGAAATTATATGGTGAAGAATCTTTCGGAGAGGAGGTACCTGCTGAATTTAACAGTAAATTTAATCACATAAGAGGTGCGGTAGGTGCTGCACGCGAAGGTGACAACATAAACCCTGATAAAAAGTCGTCAGGTTCTCATTTCTATGTTGTATTGGGAGGAAATGATGTTACTGATGAAGCTATTTATAAAGCTGAAACCAAAGTAGGTGAAAAGTTTAGTGAAGGAGTGATTGAGGAATATAAAAGTCATGGAGGAACGCCACATCTTGATGGAGCATATACTGTGTTTGGATTTATTTCAGAAGGTATGGATGTTGTAGACAAAATATCAACTTACAAAACGGATAGTAATGACAGACCATTGAAAGATGTTAAAATCTTAAGTACAAAAATTAATATATTAACAGAAACAGAAAAAAACGAAAAATATAATAGTTATGCAAAATAAAATAGCTGAAATTTTAGAACGTGTTACGCAATTTGAAGCTAAATCTATTGCTGAGGTTGAGGGATTTAGAATTAAACTCTTAGGAAAAAAAGGAGAGTTAACAAGTCTTTTTGAAGATTTCAAAAAAGTATCTCCAGAATTAAAAAGAGAGTTAGGACAGAAAATTAATGTCCTTAAAAATGTAACAATTGACAAAATAAATTCTTTAAAAGAGTTTATTGAAGCTAATGAAGTTGAGACAGGTGATGTGCTAGATATGACACGTCCAGCTACAGGTCAACAGATAGGAACTCGTCACCCTATTTCACTTGTTAAACGTGAAATTTGTGAAATTTTTAACCGTATAGGTTTTAGTGTTGAGTCTGGTCCAGAGATTGAAGATGATTGGCATGTGTTCTCTGCCTTGAATTTCCCACCTGAGCACCCAGCTAGAGATATGCAAGATACTTTCTTTATAGAGAAAAATCCTGATATTCTTTTACGTACTCACACAAGTTCTATACAAGTGAGAGTGATGCAAAATCAAAAACCTCCAATTCGTGTAATTTGTCCAGGTCGCGTATTTAGAAATGAAGCTATCTCTTACCGTGCGCACTGTATTTTCCACCAAGTAGAAGGTCTTTTTATTGCTGAAAACGTATCTTTTGCAGATCTTAAACAAACTATTTTATACTTTGCTAAGGAAATGTTCTCAGAGAAATCAGAAATTAGAATGCGTCCTTCTTACTTCCCATTTACTGAGCCATCTGCTGAGGTAGATGTTTCATGTAACTTATGTGGAGGTAAAGGCTGTAATGTGTGTAAATATACTGGTTGGTTAGAAATTATGGGTTGTGGTATGGTTGACCCTAATGTTCTAGAATCTTGTGGTATAGACTCTAAAAAATATAGTGGTTTCGCATTTGGTATGGGTGTTGAGCGTATAGCTATGTTGAAATATGGGGTTAAGGATTTACGTCTTTATTTCGAAAATGATATAAGATTCTTACAACAGTTTGAAGCTATAATATAAAATCCCGCTTAATTCTAAAAGAGGTGTTATGCCTCTTTTAGAGTTTTATAATTTACCTAGAATTGTCTTTAATTTAGTATAATGAATATTCTATGCAAAATATCAATTTTTCTGTGCTTCTCATTTATGAGTATCGCTTTAAGTGCGCAAAATATTGAGGATTTGCAAAATGAAATAAGAAAAGCAGAGGATATTATTAAATTAACTAATGAGCAGTTAAGTTCAAATAAAATTACTCAGGAGAATAGACGTGAAAAATTAATGTTGATAGGTAACAACATTAATACTCGTAAGGGATTGATTAAAAAACTTGATTCTGAAATAAAAATATATAATAATGATATTTATTCAGCATCAAGAGAAATTAAAAAGCATGAACAAAAAATTGCCTCATTAAGAAATCAATATAAAAATATTGTAGTAGAGACTTACAGACAATTGAAGCAGAATAATTATATGAAATTTATTTTTTCTGCTGATAGTTTTCATGAGATATTTAGACGTTTACATTATCTAAGATTGCATTCAAATACTTCTACTTCTGTTGTTGTCGAACTAGCTGAACAGATGGCTTTATTGTCTGTTAAAACAGAAAATTTAAACGCTAAAAAAGCCACAGTTAAGAAAAGTTTAGATTCTAAACAAAATGAAGTGTCGACTTTAGCAAGTGAGCAGATGCAATTCAATAATGAACTTAAAAAATTGCAAAGTACTGAGAAGAATTTAACATCTGTTATATCTAAAAATCAAGAATCAATACAGAAACTGCAAGACGAAATCAAGAAGATTATTGAGGAAGAAGCTAGAAAGCATAGAGGTGAAACGGATGAGAAAAAACGTGCATTAAATGTTAAGCTATCATCAACTTTTACGGAGAATAAAGGTAAATTTCCTATGCCTGTAGAACGTGGGGTGATAATAGAAAAATTTGGTGTGCATGCACATTCTTTGCAAAAATCTGTTACCATAAACAATAAGGGTGTCAATATCTCAGTGACAGGTAACTCAAATGTACATACAATTTTCGAAGGAGAAGTAACAAAGATTTTCTTTTTCAAAGGTCTAGGAAATAATGTAATGATAAGACACGGTAACTACATATCGGTATATTCTAACCTTTCTAAAGTAAGTGTCAAAGTCGGTCAAAAGGTTAAAACTTTAGACAAGATAGGAGTCATTTCACCTAAAGAAGGGGCTTCAAGTTCACAGTTACATTTCGAATTGTGGCATGAAACAACACCACAAAATCCTGAGTTGTGGTTAAAACAAAATTAATAAATTTCATAGATATGGCAATCACATATTATAACGAAGATATAGATTTTAAATTTAAAGGTAAATTAATTACTAAAAGATGGATTAAAACTGTTGCAGAAGCTGAAGGTTGCGTTGTAGGCGATATTCAGGTCGTGTTTTGTAGTGATAAATATATCCTTGAAACTAATAATAATTATTTGTCACATAATTATATACAGATATTATTACTTTTGATTACTGTGAGCAAAAGGGCGATAAAAAGCTATTAATGGGCGATCTTATTATTAGTGTCGATACTGTAAGTAGTAATGCTGCTGATTATGGAGTTAGTGCCGAAAACGAGCTACAAAGGGTGATTATTCATGGGGTGTTACACTTGATAGGTTATCCCGATAAAAAGCCTGAGGAAGCTGTAGTAATGCGCTCCAAGGAAGATAAATATTTAGAAATCTTTTATAAGTAGACTATTAGTTTAGTTTGCCGATTGAATATACATATATAAAATATAAATAGTTTAGTTAGATGACTACAAAATATGATGTTATTGTTGTTGGAGCAGGGCATGCAGGATGCGAGGCTGCAAATGCTTCAGCAAAGTTAGGTTGTAAGACCTTATTAGTAACAATGGATATGACGAAAATGGCTCACATGTCTTGTAATCCTGCTGTTGGCGGGGTTGCTAAAGGTCAGATAGTAAGAGAGATAGATGCATTAGGCGGACAGATGGGTATTATTACTGATAAGAGTACCATTCAGTTTCGTATGCTAAATCGCTCTAAAGGACCTGCAATGTGGAGCCCACGTGCACAGTGTGATAAACAACAGTTCTCTTTACTTTGGAGAGAATATTTGGAGAACTGTGATAACTTGTATATCTGGCAGGACAATGTAGTTGAGCTTTTAATAGAGGACAGTAAAGTAGTTGGAGTTAAAACTCAATTAGGTATAGAGTTGTCTGCTGAGTCTGTAGTCTTAACTAACGGAACTTTCCTTAAAGGATTAATACATGTTGGGCGCTCACAGATGGGTGGTGGACGTTCAGGTGATATGGCTTCTTATGGACTAAGTGAGCAACTTAAGGATTTAGGCTTTGAAGTGGGTAGAATGAAGACTGGTACTCCTGTACGTATTGACTCGCGTACTGTAGATTACTCACAGTTAGTAGAACAAAGTGGAGATGCTGAACCTGTTAAATTTTCTTACCTTAAAGAAATAGAGCCTGTCAAAGAGCAAAAGTCTTGTTACCTAGCTTACACTTCTTTGAATGTACATGATAGTTTAAGAGAAGGATTTGCTGACTCACCTTTATTTAATGGTACTATTGCAGGAATAGGTCCTCGTTATTGTCCGAGTATAGAAGATAAGTTACGTACGTTTGCAGACAAGAATGAGCATCAATTATTCTTAGAGCCAGAAGGTGCTTCAACTACTGAGTGTTACCTGAATGGCTTCTCGTCGTCTTTACCTTGGCAAGTTCAGATTAGTGCACTTACAAAGATAAAAGGATTTGAGAATGTACATATATTTAGACCAGGGTATGCTATAGAGTATGACTTTTTCCAACCAACACAGTTAAAACAGACTCTAGAAACTAAGTTGATTGATAATCTGTTTTTTGCAGGTCAGATTAATGGTACTACAGGTTACGAAGAAGCCGCAGCACAAGGTATGATAGCAGGTATTAATGCATCTCTTAAAATTAAGGGTGAAGAACCTTTTGTACTTGGTCGTGATGAAGCATACATAGGTGTGCTTATTGATGATTTGGTGAACAAAGGAGTTGATGAACCTTATCGTATGTTTACTAGCCGCGCAGAATATCGTATCTTGTTACGTCAAGATAATGCTGATATGAGGTTGACAGAAAAGGCTTATAAGATAGGTTTAGTTGACGAAAATAGATATGCTCAGTTTACTGATAAGCGACAAAAGATAGAAGACTTGTCTGTGTTTATTAAGAATTTTAGCGTAAGTCCTGATGAACTAAATCCTTACTTTGCTGAGATTAATTCTTCACCTTTGACTCAGAAAAGAAAACTTAATGAGGTAGTTGTAAGAAATGAGATTTTTATTAAGAAAATACAGCCACATGTAGCTGCATTGGATAAGTTTATTGTTGATAATGATATCGATAGTGAGGTAATAGAGGAAGTAGAGATTCTGATTAAATATGGTGGGTACATCGAAAGAGAGAAAGGAGTAGCTGAGAAGTTAGAAAGATTGGAGAATATTAAGATTAGTCCAGATTTTGATTTTAATGCACTAAAGTCTATATCTATAGAAGCACGTCAGAAATTAACTAGGATTAAACCTACTACTATAGGTCAGGCTTCAAGAATACCTGGAGTTTCTCCATCTGATATAAATGTTTTGTTGGTTTATTTTGGAAGGTAGGTCTTAGGTGTGGAATGTTCCACGTGGAACACTAAAAATGGATTTTTAATGATTGGGTTTGTCAATTTGTTAAAAGTCCATTTTTTTGTGTTGAAAACTGAAATTATTTTTTGGAGTGGATGGTTTTTTGGTGGAATTTGCCAAAAAATAAATTGTTTTTTCTTGACGATATTTTCGAGTGAGGTTGATAGTGGTGAGGATTAAGCCCAAAATGAAACGGTAATTTTTTTGTGAATTTTGAGGGTTTTGTCCCTTCTGACCCTCCAGCAATCTTTCAAGCTATAATTTCTCGTCTGTCGCCATTATAAGCAAAAAAAAGAGAGCAACCTTTTGGGTCACCCTCTTTTTAATATAATTTCAATAGTCTAATAACCCGAAGGAGGAGGTGTTGTAGCGCCCCACTCTTTATTAGGATATTTTCCCATTTCTAGTTCAAGAACTGCACCATTTTCGATATCGCTGTGAGAGAACCATGCTTTATCCCAAACCTTACCATTAAGTTTAGCAGATTGAATATACTTGTTTTCTTTAGAGCAGTTAGGAGCAATAATCTCAAATGTTTTATCATCCGAAAGGTTAACTTTAGCATATTTAAATGTTGGAGAACCTATACAGTAAACAGGAATACCTGGAGTTACAGGATAGAAACCTAGTTTAGTAAGCACAACAAATGCTGACATACCACCACCATCTTCATCTCCAGGAACACCCATAAGGTCATTTCTAAACCACATATCTACTAAAGAACGAACACGTTTTTGTGTCATCCAAGGTTGACCAGCGTAGTTGTACAAGTAAGGAATGTGTAAACTTGGCTCATTACCCATAGAGAATTGACCAACGTTACCAGAGTGGTCAGGACCAAAATTAACATAGAAATAGTATTTTTGGTAAGCTAAAGGTGTGTTAAATAAAGAATCAAGTGCCATGCAGAATACATCTTTACCACCTATTAAATTTATTAAATCACCAACATTATGTTGAACATCCCAACGGTAAATGTAACCATTGTTCTCATCATAATATAAACGGCCACCAGTGCCACCACTCATACCATAGTCAATATCTGGAAGAAATTCTCCATTTTTGTCTTTAGGGTGGAAGAAACGAGTCTCAGGGTGGAATAAATTACGATAATTTAAACCTTTTTTAGCAAAAAATGCAGCTTCATCTTTCTTGCCTAACTCTGTTGCTATTTGTGATAAACTCCAATGATCATAAGAAGTACCTAAAGTAACAGCTACTGTTTGTCTCTTTTCGAAAGGACCAACTTCTGCAACTGTCTCTTTTTCACCTGGACGTAATGCAGGGAAGAAGCCATGTTCTTTATAGAAATCATCAAGTACACCAGCAGGATCGCCCTTCCAAGGAATTAAAGTTTTCTCCTCTGTAGCTAATTTACACATCTCATAGGCTTTCTCTAAGTCAAAGTTTGTAGCACCTTTTTTCCATGCATCAAGGATAGAAATCACACCGTGGTTGCTATTCATACCGTGAGGGTCGCCTGTGATAAGAGGGAAATTAGGGAACCAACGATCACCCTCTGGCATGTAATCAGTCATAGTAATATATGAATGAAGGATGTCTGTTTGTGTTTCTTCATCAATAAGAAGACGTAGAGGGTGAGTAGCTCTATAAGTATCCCAAATCCAGTCATCAAGATAGAAAGGACGGCCACCATCATTGTGAATTTGACCATCAAATGCTGAGTAGTAATTACCATCCTCACTAATACATACAGGGCGTTCGTAAGTACGATATAGAGAAGTATATAATACAGCTAAATCGTCCTCAGATTGGTCGTTAACTTGGATTTTACCTAGAGCTTCATTCCATATCTCTTTACCTTCTTTTGCAAGTTGAGCTACAGTGCTGTTTTTAGCTTCTCTTTCGAAGTTCTTCTTAGCTTGTTCAACACTGATGAAAGAGATACCATATCTAACATCAATTTCGCTAGGTGCAGCATCGTAGTTAAGTACTAAAGATACAAATCTACCTTCATCTTTAGTAACACCACTAGTTAAAGTTTTGTTTTTTAATAAATCACAAGATGCAGGTGCTACACTTGGCTCAGCATAAATATATACTTTAGATACTCCGTTTATTAAGTATTCAAAACCTTGAATAGCGTTGTTCTTATATTCTAACTCCCCGTTTCTAGTAGTGAAAATTAATTTAGGAGCTTTCTCTTTATTCAAGAAGCTAAGGTTGTAAATAGCACTTTGGTGAGAAGGTGCGAAATCTACATCTATTTCTTGACCGTCAAGATATACTTGATATTGGTAAGGAGTGACAACTTCATTGTCATAGCTTAGCTCAATATTTTGTAGTAATTGTTCATCATTACCAGTAAAAGGTATGAAGTTAAAGTAAGCACCTTTTCTATGACAAGGTACAATTAAAGTTAATCCCTTAAGGTGATTTGTTGTAAAATCTTCACGATTTGGGTACATCCTCATCATACTGTTTGGAAGGTGAACAGTAGGATAAGTTGGTACTAAAAGGTGACTGATTGTACCAATGTAGGGATTCACACAGTCAACAGGGCTTTGAACTACTCCATTAGTATTTGTAGTACTAGGAGAGTTACACGCTGCAAAGAATGACGAGGCAAGCAGCGTAAACATTAATAATCTAGGTTTTTTCATTGTGTATAAATTTTTAAGTAAATGTTGGTTTCTTTTGTCTTCTCTAAGGCGCTAGCCTTTATTACTTTTTTTTAGTTTCTTCTTTTGGTACTATAAGTTTTAATCCTTTCTCTATGCATTTTATAGTCATAGAAACTTGAGGTCCTAGCTCACCATCTAAGTCTACACTTAGATTATCAGTAGAGTTAAGTGTCATTTCTTTGGTCTTAAAATGTACTACACCTTTAGGATAATTCTTTTCTATGCCTGATAAAAAGTGAAAGGCAGTCTCCATTGTTTCAGCTATATTTTCACCTTTAATTATTAAGATATCTAACATACCATCTTGATAATCAGAACGATATGCTAGTTTTACATTTCCAGCAGTACGACCATTAAACACAAAGAGTATCAATGCGTTATCATTAAAATGAACATTCTCAGACTCTATATTTACATGTATTTTATTAAATTTTGGAAGCTCCTGTAAGCTGCTTATAGATGTTGTCATATAGTAAGCTAGCTTCCCAAATGTATTTTTTAGTTTTGTGGGCGTTTTCTGAGAAATATCTGTAAAAAGTCCTGTTGAAAGAACGTTTACAAAATATTTATCATTCGCTAAACCTAAGTCAACTTCTTTAATTACCCCACTTGTAATCTGCTTAATTGCTGTTGGGATGTTAGATGAAATACCTACTAATTTTGCAAAATCATTTGCTGTTCCTACAGGTAATACAGCTAAAGGTACATCAATACCATTCTTTTTAATTACATTCACAACACTATTAATCGTACCATCGCCACCAGCAGCAATGATATACTCATAATCCTTTCTAGAGGTGAAGATATTCTCTAAATCACCTTTATCACTTAGCCTAAAAGGAATAATGGTGTACCCTACCTTCTGGTGTTCGAAGATTACGTTATCTAAATAAGATAAAATCTTGTTCTCACCTGAATAAGGATTATATATAAATAAAACTTCTTTTCTCATATTGTAGTAAAATCTCTAATGTTAGTTGTAAATTATATATCCTAGTACACCTGAAATGACTATTATTAAAATTGGACTTACTTTAAATCTTTGTGTTGCTATAAATGCTATTAAAAACAAAGCTATGCTAACGAATAGTTGAAATTTGTTTATATAATAACTTCCAAAATTCTCCTCTTTCATTAATAGTAATGCTGCCGCTGCTAGAAGACCTATAATTGCAGGTCTCAGTCCAGCAAATACAGCTTTAACAGAATGGTGTTCACTATATTTTATTAAAAAATAGCTAGCTAATATCATTAAAAAGAACGAAGGTAGCATAACAGCAAAAGTAGCAATAAATGAGCCTAAAACAGCCATAGGTTGGCTAAATCCACTATTAAGCACTGCCACATATCCTGTATAGGTTGCCATATTTATACCTATAGGACCAGGTGTCATTTGACTTATAGCTACTATGTCTGTAAATTCCATAGAGGAAACCCAGTTATGACGAGTGACAACATCACCTTGTATCATGGATAACATAGCATAACCACCACCAAATCCAAATAGTCCTATCTTGCAAAAAATGTAGAATAAATTTAAAAATATCATTTTGTATCTTTTTTAATAGTGCTTTTCGTGTTGTTCTTTATTGCTCCGTATATATACCCTCCTACTCCTGCTAAAATGATAACATAAATTGGAGAGAAACCTAAAAGCCAGATTAACAAGGCTGAGACAATAGGAATCCAAACGTTATATAAGCTAATTTTAGCCGATTTTGCCATAGAAAACACAGGTGAAGCTATAAGTGCTACCACGGCAGGTCTAATACCTTTAAAAATACTTTCTACCGCCTTTATCTCCTTGAATTGATGGAAGAAAAGAGCTATGAGAAGTATAATTAAAAAAGAGGGCATTATTGTACCTGCGGCAAATGTTATTGCGCCTTTAAGTTTACGAAGTTTATAACCAATAAAAATAGCAATATTAACAGCAAATATCCCAGGCATAGACTGAGATAGAGCTACAATATCAATAAACTCTTTATCATCAAACCATTTGCGTTTATTGACAAGTTCTTCTCGTATAAGAGGTATCATTGCATAACCTCCACCAATAGTGAAAATGCCTATTTTAAAAAAAATAAAAAACGACTGAATGTAAAAATTCATTTTCTAAAAGTCCTCTTTTTATTCGTGATTAAAAAATCCTTGTTTAACAACAAAATTGTAGAATTTCTTAGAGAAAGCTACTGCTGCATCTTTAGTGTAGCGCTTCTTAGTATAAATCTGTGCTAAGTTAGGCAACTCATTTTCTCCTAATAGTTTTTTTGTTAATTCTGAGTTTTCTTTTTCAGCCCATAATTCATTGATATCCTCAGCGCTGTAGTCTTTATAGGTGTCATAGTGAACTACTGCCTCTAAAGGAAGTCTGTCTGTTAATGGCTGTTCTTCGTCAGGATAACCTACAGTGATTGTTGTTACTGGGATTACTCCTTTAGGAAGATTCAGTGTTTCTGCAATCTCAGGAGCATTGTAAGTCGTTGTCCCTATGTAACATATCCCTAACCCCTTAGATTCTGCTGCTATGCAGAAGTTTTGAGCAGCTAACATAGCATCTATTACAGAACATGTAAACCACTGAAAATTATTGTACCCAGCTTCTGCGTCTCTAAGAGAACACCATTTCGAAAAACGGTTAACATCTGCGCAAAAAGTGACTACTAAAGGTGCATTTTTTATCATAGGTTGATTAAAATGTGCAGGAGATAACTGTTCTTTAATTTTGTCGTTGCTAGTCACAACTATAGAGTAAAGTTGCATGTTTCCTGTGTTAGAAGCTCTAGTTGCTGCCTGTAAAGCATATTCAAGGGTTTCCTTACTGATTTGCTGATTTTTATATTTTCTAATGGAGCGGTGCTCAAAGATTGCATTCATAATTGTAATATTTTTTTTAACAAATATAAAGTATTATTTTTGTATATCAAAAATAGAATGAAAAATGAAACAGAATTATGTAATTTCGTTTTATAAGTATCAGGGTGCAGGTAACGACTTCGTACTTATAGACAACACTAAAGGAGACCTTACTATAAGCTCTCGACAGATAGCACAAATGTGTAATAGGAACATAGGAATAGGTTCTGATGGACTTATGATACTTGAAAAAGACGAAAACTATGATTTCTATATGCGTTATTTTAATGCAGACTCTTCGGAGGTTGCAATGTGTGGAAATGGCGGTCGTTGTATAGTCCTTTTTGCACAACACCTAGGGATAATAAAGGATAAAACAACATTTAATTCGTTAGATGGAGTACACACTGCCGAGGTCATAGAAGACGATGGCTTCAATGGAACAGTACGTGTAAAACTGATTGATGTGTATGGTGTTGCAGACTACAAAGAAAGCATGTTTTTGAATACAGGAGTGCCTCATTATATAGAATTTGTAAAAAATGTTGATTTTATTGACATTCAAAAACAAGGAGCTGAAATAAGATATAATGAACGCTTTAAACCCGAAGGAACAAATGCTAATTTTGTAGAGGTTACAGGTGATGGAACCATTAAAGTTCGTACTTATGAGCGTGGTGTTGAGGGTGAAACTTTAGCTTGTGGAACAGGTGCAACAGCCTCAGCAATAGCAACTTGTTGTAAGTATCAGCCTAATGTGACTTCTTTTAATATTGAGGTTATGGGAGGAAATTTAAAAGTAGATTTTGAGAAAGTCTCAAAGGAAACATTTAAGAACATCTATCTTGAAGGACCTGCAAAATTTGTATTTAAAGGTGAAATATATCTGTAAGTCACGTGCTAAGGGACTGTAAGAAAGTTTTTAAAATTTTGAAAAATTAAAAAAAGGTATTATTATTGTACTTTGTTTTATTGCGTAAACTGTAACGCAGTAAAGCGATTTATTATTAATCCACAATTGAATATTAATTTTTTTTCTATTTAATGAAAACACCAAGTAGTATCCGAGTGAAGATGCGTAAGAATGATATCTCGGAAGAGAGTAAGAAAAAATCAGTAAAACTTACTCCAATTAAGAAAAACTCTAAGGAAAGTAAACAATTCCTGCATTCAGATTTTGATGAAGAAGGTGACGATCTTCAATATAAATCTAGAAAAACAAAATCGACATTAGATTACTTCGATGGAGATGATGATGATGATTTTGACGATGATGATCTAGACCTAGGTTATGATGATGAAGATTATGACGAGGACTATGATGACGAGGATTACGACGAGGAAGATTACGACGAGGAAGAAGAAGAAGAAATGTAAAAACAAAATGGTGGTTAAGTAAGAGTTATGCTCTGTTAACCGCCATTTTTTAAATAGGGCAAAATAATTATAAAGAATGGAAAGATTTGTTTTTGCTGGTGAAACAGCAACAAGATATAGAGAAGAAGGAACAGCAGAAAAATGTATTCTTCTGCTACACGGTTATATGGAATCTATAGACGTGTGGGACGAACTGTTTGATTACCTTAAGAAAGACTACCGCGTTATAGCTTATGACCTACCTGGGCATGGTATCTCAGAGATTAAATCTGAGGTGCATACGATGGATTATCTAGCGGAGTGTGGTATGCACATCTTAAAGGATTTAGGTATAGAGAAATGTAATATAGTAGGTCATTCTATGGGTGGATATGTGGCGCTTGCTTTTGCTCAGAATTATCCTGAGATGTGTGAGAGTATTACTTTACTACATTCATCACCTTTTGCAGATTCAGAACAGCGCAAGAAAGACCGTCAAAAAGAGATAGATCTTATAAAAGCAGGTAAGAAAGAAATGTTTGCAAGAGTAAATCCAGGCAAGTGTTTTGCTGTGCATATCGTAAGAAACAATTTGAAGCAATAGAATTTATGTGTGAGCAAATGTTGATTACTGAGGACGAGGGAGCTGTAGCTATCCTAAACGGCATTATGCAACGAGGGGAAATGAACGACCTGTTACATAAGCTAGATGCTAAGCAGCTTTTTGTTTTTGGTAAGCATGACGAATTTATCCCTGTGGAATATGCTGAGAAAGTAGCAGAAAAACACCCACAAGCAAAGGTGTTATGGCTTGAGGAAAGTGGTCACATGGGTTTTATTGAACAGACAGATTTGTTTGTTAGTGAGTTACGAGATTTTATAGAAGGTTAGTAGCTGCAAGGACATCCTTTTATAACTCCTTATTGGATTTTCAATTTTGAAAATGTAAAGGCTTATGAAGTACACACAGTTTCATCGTAATGAAAAGTTAAAAACTATAAAAAAGGATTGGATAGGCAATCCAAATAAGAGGGGTAAGTTCCAGAATTTGTCTTTTCATAAAAAAGCAGGTATCTCTAATATTTTTAAATTGAGGTATAGACGCAATCCTGATAGGCATATAAAAAAGGCCGAGAAATGGAATCCTTACCACACCAAAATCACTTCTTTAGAACACATAGAAGAGGATTCTTTGATGTGGTTAGGACATAACTCCTTTTTTATGCAGCTAGATGGCAAGAGGTTTTTGTTTGATCCTGTATTTGGGCACATTCCTTTTGTTAGAAGGAAAAGTGTGTTTCCTGCTCAGGTAACGGCTTTTAGTGATATAGATTACATACTTATATCGCATGACCATTATGATCATTTAGATAAAAAAAGTATTAAGATTATCGTAAGACATAGTCCTGATGTTAAAATAATATGTGGGTTAGGGTTAAAAAAACTACTTGAAAGATGGACACGTAAAAGTGTTGAAATCATAGAGGCTGGGTGGTATCAACAATATAATGATGCCTCTATAAAAGTTACCTTCCTACCCTGTCGACACTGGGGTAAAAGAGGAGTCAATGATGGAAGTGTACGTCTTTGGGGAGCGTACATGGTACAGTCAGCAAAATTAAATATATACTATAGTGGAGATACAGTTTATGGAGACCATTTTGGAGAAGTTCCAGGTTTGTTTGGTAACCCTGATTACGCTATAATTGGAATTGGTGCTTATAAACCACGTTGGTTTATGGAGCCTAATCATATATCCCCTTATGATGCCGTGAGGGCGGCTAAAGACATGGGGGCTAAGGTTGCTATACCTATGCACTATGGTACATTTGACTTGTCTAATGAGCCTTTAAGTGACCCTCCTGTGGTTTTTGAAAACACGGCACAGACTGAAAATCAGAGGGTTTATATACCGCATCTGGGTGAAACTGTAGAGTTGTAATATTTATAACATATTTTATAAAAACGTTTATTTTTACGTTAATTCTTGTTTAAGGTGGTGATATTAGATTTTTTTTCGTTATATTTGCCAATATGTGTGTTTTTTTTAATGAAAAAAGCACGTGCTACCCTTTTTTTGATGGTTAACCTTAAAATATTTAAATAATGGATGCAAAAGTAAACTTTACACATTTTTATGAAAATTACGTTCTTAAAACAGATAAAACAAAAAGTATATTAGCCAAGCCTTTGACTTTAGCTGAGAAAGTTTTATATGCTCATCTTTATGATTTCTCACAGGTACGAGAGTTTAAACGTGCAGAGGAGTATGTTGAATTTAAACCAGATAGAGTTGCTATGCAAGATGCTACAGCTCAGATGGCTCTACTGCAATTTATGAATGCAGGTAAAAGCGAAAGTATGGTAAATGCTAGTGTTCACTGTGATCACCTTATTGAGGCTTACAAAGGTGAACAAGTTGACTTAGAGGTTGCTAATGACACTAATAGCGAGGTGTATAGCTTTTTGAAAAGTGTTGCATCAAAATACGGTATAGACTTTTGGAAACCAGGAGCTGGTATTATTCACCAAGTGGTTCTTGAAAATTACGCTATGCCTGGTGCTATGATGTTAGGTACTGACTCTCACACACCTAATGCAGGTGGTCTTTCTATGATTGCAATTGGTGTTGGTGGTGCTGATGCTGTGGATGTTATGGTGGGTATGCCTTGGGAGCTTAAAATGCCTAAACTGATAGGTGTTAAATTAACAGGTAAACTAAGTGGTTGGTGTTCTGCTAAAGATGTGATTCTTAAACTTGCAGGTATTCTAACTGTTAAAGGTGGTACAAACTCTATTATTGAGTATTTTGGTGAGGGTGTCGCTACCCTATCTGCTACAGGACGTGCTACTATGTGTAACATGGGTGCTGAAGTAGGTGCTACAACATCTATCTTTGGTTTTGATGCTGCAACTAGTGAGTACTTAACTGCTACAGGTCGTAAAGATATAGCTGATTGTTGTACAGAAATCGCTGAGTATCTTAATGCTGATAAAGAAGTTGCTGAAAATCCTGAACAATATTTTGATAGACTTATAGAAATAGACCTATCTACTGTAGAACCTCATTTAAATGGTCCTTTTACTCCTGACTTAGCTCACACAATTAATTCTTTGAAAGAGGCTGTAGAACAAAACGACTACCCTACTAACATGGAAGTTGGTTTGATAGGTTCTTGTACAAACTCATCATATAATGATATGGCTCGTGCAGCTAGCATAGCTCGTGATGCTGTAGCTAAAGGCGTTAAACCTAAGGCTCAACTGTTAATCAACCCAGGTAGTGAGCTTGTAAAAGCAACTGCCGAGAGAGACGGTATTCTAAGTGATCTAAAAGAAGTAGGTGCAGTAATTATGGCTAATGCCTGTGGTGCATGTATTGGTCAATGGAAAAGAGAACCTCAGGGTTCAACAGCTAAGAATGCTATTGTGACTTCATTTAATAGAAACTTTGCTAAAAGAGCAGATGGTAATCCTAATACTTATGCTTTTGTGGCTTCACCAGAAATGGTAATGGCTATGACTCTAGCAGGAGACCTTAGGTTTAACCCCCTAAAAGATAAGTTGGTTAATGAGAGCGGTGAAGAGGTGATGTTAAACGAACCTAAGGGTGATATTTTACCTAAAGATGGATTTGTGGAATGTGATAAAGGTTTAATTTTACCTAGCGGTAGTGATGCAGAAGTTGTTATTGCTGAGGGGTCTTCACGTCTACAAAAACTAGAACCTTTCGTAAAATGGGATGGTAAAGACTTACTAGATATGCCTATGCTTATTAAGTGTGAGGGTAAATGTACTACAGACCATATCTCTATGGCTGGTAAATGGCTTAAATTTAGAGGTCACCTACAAAATATCTCTGATAACTTGTTGTTAGGTGCAGTTAACTACTTCACAAAACAAACAGGTCAGGCGTTTAACACTCTAACAAAAGAATATGGCGTTGTGTCAGATGTAGCTAAAGATTATAAATCTAAGGGTATAGGTTCGTTTGTTATAGCAGAAGAAAATTATGGTGAAGGTTCTTCACGTGAGCATGCAGCTATGGAGCCTCGTTTCTTGAATGTTAAAGCAGTTATCGTTAAATCGTTTGCTCGTATTCACGAAACTAACCTTAAAAAACAAGGTTTGTTAGCTCTTACTTTTGCAAATCCTGCTGATTATGAGCTTTTCACTGAGGATGTTAAGGCTTCTATTGTTAACTTGTCAGAGTTTAAACAAGGTGAACCTTTAACAATGGTGTTAACTTACCCTGATGGAACAAGTGCTGAAGTTGTATTAAACCACACTTACAACCCTCAGCAAATTGAGTGGTTCAAAGCAGGTAGCGCTTTAAACTGGACTGGTAAATAGTCCTCTTAGGGGGAACTTCTAAAAATTGGATTTTAACGCTTTTAGATTTATAAATTTCATCTTTGAATTTTTATAAATATGCCGTGGGAACCACCACGCCTGCATTTATAAAAACCCAAATCTAAAACTTCTAAATCTAAAATCGAATAAAACCAATTATTAGAACTCCCCTTAAAAACTATTGAGAATAATAAAAACAAAATAAATGAGCACAAAAATTAAAATTGAGAACGGCAAGTTAGTTGTTCCAGACAAAGTTACTATCCCTTTCATTGAAGGGGATGGCATAGGTGTAGAAATTACACCAGCTATGCAAAAAATTGTTAATGCAGCAGTAAAAAAAGTATATAACTCTACAAGAGAGATTATGTGGAAAGAACTTTACGCTTCGGCTAAGGCAGAAGAAAAGTTTGGCACTCCCCTACCAGATGAAACTTTACAAGGTTTCAAAGATTATATCGTAGGTATCAAAGGTCCTCTTTTTACTCCGACTTCAGGTGGTAGACGTTCATTAAATGTTGCGTTACGTCAAGACTTAGACCTTTTTGCTTGTGTTCGCCCTGTGAAATATTACAATGGGGTTAACTCACCAGTAAGATTCCCTGAGAAAGTAAACATGACTATCTTTAGAGAAAATACAGAAGATATTTATGCTGGTATCGAGTGGAATGCACAAACTGATGAAGCTAAAAAATTCTATGAGTTCCTAAGCAAAGAAATGGGAGTTACGAAAGTTCGTTTCCCTGAAACTTCTTCATTTGGTGTTAAGCCTGTTTCTATTGAAGGTAGTGAAAGACTTATTCGCTCTGCTATGGAATATGCTATAGAGAACAAAAAACCTTCTATTACTATTGTTCACAAAGGTAATATCATGAAATTTACTGAGGGTGGATTTAAGAAATGGGGCTATGAACTTTGTGAGAGAGAGTTTGGCGATGTATGTTTCACTATGGTACAGTATGACAGCATAAAAGCTGAAAAAGGTGAGTCAGAAGCTAAGGCTGCTCTAGAAAGTGCTAAAGCAAGTGGTAAAATCATCGTTAAAGATGTTATCGCAGATGCTTTCTTACAAAATGCTTTATTATATGCTGAGGACTATTCTGTTATCGTTACTTTGAACCTTAACGGTGACTATGTGTCAGATATGTTAGCTGCTCAAGTAGGTGGTATAGGTATAGCGCCAGGTGCTAATATTAACTATTTAACAGGTTACGCTATCTTTGAAGCTACTCATGGTACTGCTCCAGCTATTGCAGGCAAGAATATTGCTAATCCTTGTTCTATGTTACTTTCAGCTGTTATGATGCTTGAATACATGGGTTGGACAGAAGCAGCAGCGCTTATAGACCAAGCAATTATAGATAGCTTTAACAATAAAGAAGCTACTTCTGACCTAGCACAAGGAATGGAAGGTGCTACAGCTTTAAGTTGTACTGACTTTACAGACAATATATTAAGGAAACTTCTAAAAATTGGATTTTAACGCTTTCAAATTTTAACGTTTCATCTTTGAATTTTTACAAATACTCCGTGGGAACCACCACGCCTGTATTTATAAAACTCCAAATCTAAAACTTTAAAATTTGAAATCGAATAAAACCAATTATTAGAACTCCCCTTAAATAAATATTTATAAGAGCTTTCGGAGAATAAGGCTTTTGGGGATTATTTAATTCACACAATTGATACACGTAGAAGTGTCTATTAAAATGCAAAATTATGAAAAAGGAATATTTAATATATAAATTATCAGAAACAATAAAGACGACATCAAGTATTGAAGCCGAACTTTTCAAAACGTATAACGTGAAACGTGGATTGCGTAATGAAGACCACTCAGGTGTGCTTGTAGGTTTAACAAAGATTGGTGATGTTGTTGGTTACGAGAAAGACGAAAACGGAGGGCCTATTAAGGCTGTGCCAGGTAGACTTCTTTATCGTGGTATAGATGTTGACGCTTTAGTAAAAGGTTCTGATAATGGCAAACACTCAGGTTTTGAGGAGGTCGCATTCTTGTTACTGTCAGGTTATTTGCCTGATAAAGAGGATTTAGATGCTTTTAGAGCTCTTGTTAATGACTCTATGAATATAGACCAAAAGTTAAAGATGAATATCATAGACCTTGAAGGTCATAATGTTATGAACATCCTAGCTCGTACTGTTCTTGGAATGTACACTTTTGATGATAATGCAGATGATATTTCGCGTGAAAACTTGATACGTCAATCTGTAGAGTTAATAGCTTCTTTCCCAACAATAATAGCTTATGCTTATAACGTGTGGAAACACGCAAACCTAGGTAAAGCACTTAATATACGTATACCTAAAGAAGGGCTTTCTATAGCTGAGAATTTCTTGTATTTGTTAAAAGGTAATTACACTGATTTAGAAGCTAGAGTATTAGATGCTGCACTTATTCTTCACGCAGAACACGGTGGTGGTAACAACTCTACCTTTACAGTACGTGTGACTAGTTCTTCAGGTACAGATACTTATTCTTCTATCGCTGCTGCCATAGGTTCTTTAAAAGGTCCTTTACATGGGGGTGCTAACCTTGCAGTTAAAGATATGTTTGAGCACTTAAAAGATGCTATCGGAGACTGGGGGTCTGTTGAAGAAATTGATGCGTATTTACTAAAAATGCTTAAAAAAGAAGCCTATGACTTTACTGGTTTAATCTATGGTATTGGTCACGCTGTTTATACTATCCTTGACCCTAGGGCATTGATTCTTAAGGAATTAGCGCGCGAGTTAGCCGTTGAGAAAAACAGAAGTGAAGAATTTGAGTTCTTAGAATTGCTTGAAGAAAGATCTATTAAAGCATTCACTGAATACAAAGGTATGAAAGTAGGTAAGAGTGTTTGTGCTAATGTTGACTTCTATTCAGGTTTTGTATATGATATGATAGGTTTACCAACAGAGATTTATACTCCTCTATTTGCTATGAGTCGCATCTCAGGATGGTGTGCACACCGTATTGAGGAGCTTAACTTCAAGAGCAAGCGTATCATTCGTCCTGCTTACAAAAATCTTACTCCTCCACAAGAATATACTAAATTAGAAGATAGAATTTAGTGGATAAGGTAACGATTTATAGTGACGGAGCGTCAAGAGGAAACCCTGGAAATGGTGGATTTGGTGTTGTTTTAATGTGTGGAGTTCATAGAAAAGAACTTTCTGCTGGATATAGAACAACAACAAACAATAGAATGGAATTATTGGCCGTAATTAGCGGTTTAGAAGCCTTAAAAAGACCTTGTGAGGTAACTATTTATTCTGACAGTAAGTATGTTATAGATACTATAGAAAAAGGTTGGATTTGGGGTTGGATTAAAAAGGACTTTGCTGGTAAAAAGAATAAGGATTTATGGTTACGTTACTTAGCGGCTTCAAAACCTCACACTGTAAAATTTGTGTGGGTTAAAGGGCATGCAGGAAATGTTAATAATGAAAGATGTGACTTTTTAGCAACGTCAGCAGCAGATTCTGGGAATTTACTCATTGATGAAGAGTATGAGACTCAAAACGAAATATAATTTTAGAATTTTACTTTAGTCTTCTATATAAAAAAGAGCAGCTTTTTTAAGTTGCTCTTTTTTATGTATCATATAGATAAGTCAATAAAAAGTGTTAACTTTGTAAAAGTTACGTTAAAGGGAGTTCTGTGTAGACTTTAGAATCCAAAATCGAGTTAAGTCAGTTTATATGACTTCCTATTAATAAAATTGAATATAAAATATAAAAAATGAAAAGATTAGTATTATTTCTAGTTGCAATGTTTATTTGTTTGTTTTCAGAGGCTCGTGAAGTTATTAATATTAATAATGGTTGGAGTTTCTCTAATAACAATTCGTTTTTAGCAAAAAAGACAACAGTAAATTTACCGCATACGTGGAATAGCGAGACAGGGAGAGACGGGAATAATTTTTATTTCGGTGCAGGTAGTTATTTAAAAGAGATTGTAGTACCATTGTCATGGTCAGAAGGAAAACGTGTTTATATTAAATTTAATGGAGTTTCGAGTGTTGCTACTCTATTTATAAATGGTAGATATGTTGACACTCATAAAGGAGCATTTACGGCTTTTACATTTGAGATTTCTCCCTTCCTTAATTATGGAACATACAATTCTATACTTGTTGTTGCAAATAATTCAACAAATATGGATGTAATGCCTTTGAGTGCTGATAGGACTATCTATGGAGGTATAAATAGAGATGTTGAATTGATAATTACAGAAGATAATCATATTTCATTAACAGATTATGGCTCAGAAGGAGTGTATGTAAAGCAATTGTCAGTGTCGCGTGAAAGAGCAGATGTTGAGGTAAAAGTTGTAGTGAATGGAAATATAGGTGCAAATGTAGGTATTCGTACGAATATTAAAAACGGAGAGCAGTTAGTTGCTCAGGGAGAGGCTTCCGCTAAGGTAGAAAGTTTTGGAAGAACAGAAATTACCATTCCTTTGACTATCGATAAACCAAGATTATGGGATGGAGTTTACGATCCTTTTATGTATCAAGTAGATGTTTCTATGGTTGATAATAATGGAAAAAAAGATGTTGTCACTGTACCTATGGGGTTAAGGTTTTTTTCTATTGATAGAGATAAAGGCTTCATGTTAAATGGTGAGCCTTATAAGTTAAATGGGGTGATTTACATTGAAGAAAGAGCAGGGGTAGGAAATGCAATGTCAAAAGTAAATTACGAGGAAGATATTGATATTATTGAAGATATGGGTGCTACAGCTATTAGAATGGCAGGAGCGCCAAATGATAAATACGTATATGAACTTTGTGATAAAAAGGGGTTGATAGTTTGGAGTGACTTGCCCTTTACAAGTGATGCTATGCATGGAGGTAAGGGATTTTTAGATTCTTATGATTTTAGAGCTAACGGAGAAATACAACTTATTGAAATGATACGTCAAAACTATAACCACCCTTCGGTAGTTTTTTGGGGACTTTTTGATAAAATAAGCACAAAAGGTGATGATTGTACTTCTTATGTTGCAATGTTAAACGAACTTGCGCATAGCGAATCGCACGATCGTTTAACTGTAGGTACTTCTAATGAGGATGGAGCTATAAATACTATCACAGATGTTATTAGTTGGGCGCAATATTTTGGTTGGACTACAGGCATGCCTATTGATTTTAGCAAGTGGAGTGATCAATTTAACGGAAATTGGAAAAACTTAAAACCTGGTTTAGGAGAATATGGTGCAGGAGCTAATATTCAGCACCAGTCTAGTAAGTTGTCTAAACCAGCAGCTGAAGGGGCAATACACCCTGAAAATTGGCAAAGTTATGTACATGAGCAATATATATCTATAATTTCTAAAAGAGAATTTTTGTGGGGTTCTTTCGTAAATTGTATGTTTGATTATACTTACTATACTATGAATTATGGGGGTATGCAGAATATATGTAATTATGGCTTAGTAACACAAGATAGACACACTAAAAAGGATTCTTACTATGCTTATAAAGCAAATTGGAATACCACAAACCCATTTGTACATATAGCAGATAGAAGAAATTATAAGCGAGAATCAGAGACTCAGAATGTTAAAGTATATACTAACCTTGAAGATGTTGAGCTTTTCATTAATGGAATTAGTATAGGAAATAAACAAGTTAGTGATGGTGTTGCAGAGTGGTTAAGTGTTTCTTTTAGTATGGGAAGAAATACCGTAGAGGCTCGTTCAGGTAGTGTTACAGATAAATATGAAGTTGAAGTAATAAAAGCAATGTAATAGATATGTTTAAGATATTAACAATAATGGCAATTGGTGTGATTCTAGGCCGAATGTTAAAGAGTAAAAATCTAGAATTTGTAAATAAGTTAGTGTCTGTGTTGATATGGTTGTTGTTATTATTACTAGGGATTAGTGTAGGTGCTAACGACAAAGTGATGAGTTCTTTAGATACTATTGGGATTTCAGCATTAATATTGTCTTCTCTTGCGACTCTAGGTAGCTGTGTTGCTGCTTGGGCGCTGTATAAATTTGTATTTAAAGCTAAAGGTAAGTTATGAAAGGGAGTATAATTATAGTGTCGTTTTTTGCGATTGGAGTTTTATTATCCTTTTATGGATTTATCCCTGAGTTTTTAGTGGAAAATGATTTTTCTATCTATGTGCTGATGGCTTTAATGTTTTGTGTAGGTATAACAATAGGTTCTGACTCTCGTATTGTTAGCGCTGTACGTGAATATGGATTTAAGATATTGACTTTGCCTGTAGCAACAGTTTTAGGAACATTAGTAGCAATGGTAGTTGCTTCGACAATATTTACACAATATAGTATATGGGACTGTATGGCTGTAGGTTCAGGTTTTGGTTATTATTCCCTATCTTCTATAGTTATCACTGAGTATAAGGGGGCTGAATTAGGAACAATAGCTCTTATGTCTAATGTGATTCGTGAGATATTAACCTTGCTCTTTGCTCCTTTTATTGTGGTGGCGTTCGGTAAACTTGCTCCTATAGCTGCTGGGGGCGCAACAACAGCAGATACTACCCTACCAATTATCTCTAAGGTATCAGGTAAGGAGTTTGTTATTGTGGCAATAGTTCATGGTATTTCTGTAGATCTTTCTGTTATAATATTAGTGCCATTTTTCTGTGGTTTGTAGGTGTTAGATGTTAGGGCGACAAGCGTGGAATCATTCATCACCAGTACTATCTTTGACAAAAAAAAGAGTGACCAAAGCTGATCACTCTTTTTTTTATTAATTCCTTTTATAGATTAAAAGTATTTTTTTACTAGTTCCTGCATGATAGGATAGTTTTCGTCAGTATCCTTAACTTTGATACGTTCCTCAATAAGTTGAGCTTTAAGTTCTTCCATGATTTTAGCATATCTAGGATCTGTAGCAACGTTTGTATCTTCATGTGGGTCAACCTCTAGGTCGTAAAGTTCCCAAGATGGAGTAGAAACATAATCTTGTGAGCCTTTAGTGTCTAGTCTGTTACCATATAAGAAGATTAACTTATATCTGTCAGTTCTGATACCAAGGTGAGCAGGTCTGATTTTCTCTTGAGTCCAGTATCTGTAATACATGCTTTCTCTCCAATCGTGAGCTGTGTTACCTTTAAGGTTTTCTCTAAAACTTCTACCTTGAGACTCATCTGGAGTTTGAATGTTAGCGTAATCAGCAAGTGTAGCAGCGAAGTCAATATTTAAGATGATATCTTCGTTACGAGTACCAGCAGGGATTTCTTTTGGATAACGAATCACGAAAGGCATTCTTAAAGCCTCTTCATACATCATACGTTTATCAAAGAAACCGTGGTCACCTAAGAAGTAACCTTGGTCAGCAGTATAAACGATAATAGTATTTTCTGTAAGACCATTGTCATCTAAGTATTTTAAGATTTTACCAATGTTATCATCAATTGCAGCACCACATCTAAGGTAGTCTTTTATCATTTTTTGATAGATAGCTTGACGAGCTTCTGTAACATATAGGTCTGTTGTGTAGAAAGGAAGACCTGGATATTTACACCACCATTTAGCAGGATTATCAGAAGCGTGCTTCCATCTCCAACCTAAGTTTTCAAGTTGTTGACCTGTGAATGTACGACCTGAAGCTGTATTGTCAAATTCCATCATGTTATGAGGTTCTGGGAATCTAACATCATCGTATAGGTGAGCAAGTCTTTCAGGGTAATCCCATGGTTCGTGAGTTGCTTTGAAGTGACAGAACATAGCGAAAGGTTTCTTAGTGTCTCTTTCGTCTATCCAGTTAAGAGTTTTCTCAGTAACTATGTCTGTAGAGAAACCGATCTCTTGTATACCATCAGGTTTACCGTCTACCCAAGTTTCTTCTGTTTTGAAAGTTGGATTTACGTAATCTCCTTGATCGTGAAATACACTATAGTAATCAAAACCTGTAGGTTTGTTTTTTAAGTGCCATTTACCAATAATAGCAGTTTGGTAACCACCAGCTTGTAGCTCTTTAGCGATATTATCTTTTTCTGTGTCTAGACCGTCGCTAAGAGTACGCACGCCATTAACGTGGGCGTAAGCACCTGTCATAATAGCAGCTCTACTAGGTACAGAAATAGAGTTTGTACAGAAAGTGTTGTCAAGTACACAACCTTCGTCTGCAAGGCGCTGAATATTGTCATTTTGAACATAATCAGCTAAAATTCCTCCATATACTCCCCACGCTTTTGAAGTGTGGTCGTCAGATAGTATAAAAATAATGTTTGGCCTTTGTTTATCCGCCTTTTTACTTTTTTCGGCTTTAACAGGTACAGCTAAAGTTAGCAAGCCAAGACCTATTCCTACTTTTGATAAATTGTTCATAGATTATAGTTTAAGTTTTACTTTAATTTAGAATTATGTTAATGAGTTCCCTTAAAAGGTGTAAGTATTCTCAAACACAAAGGTAGTAAATTATATTTAAAAAAAGTATTTTTTTAAATATAATTTATGTTTTTAGGACTATTAAAATCAAAATTTATTATTTTGTAAATGAGTTTCTTTCCTGCTGAAAGCTAGGAAGAAAACTCTGGTAATTTTAAATAAATTTATATTTTGTATTATTATTTTTTATATAAGTTCATATATAAAAAATTACCTCATATTTTCTTTTAAAAGAGATATGAGGCAAGTTGTTGTTATGTAGTGTTTTATATTGGATTCGGATTTTAAAATGCTTCGGTCATGTTAAGATAAAACTGAACTCCACTAGTGCCATGTGCTTTACCTATGTCTAGTCGGAAGTTTTTACGAGGTTGAATTTGTATTCTTAAACCTGCACCATAATTAAATTTCCACTGGTTAAATTTTGCTGGGGTTTCAGCAACGCTACCAGCACCTACCCATGTTACAAAACCTAATTTTGAAAGTAAAGAGCCACGTGATAAAGATTCTTCTGTTCCAAACATGTGCCTATATTCTGCTATTCCATAAGCCATAGATTTGTCTCTATATTGTCCTAACAGATAACCTCTAAGGTCTGTAGGAGACCCAAAAGAAGGTAATTCTGTAAGAGGAACGTCACCATGGGACACTTGAGTACGAGCAACCCAAGCTAAAGTAGAGCGGTTAAATAAGTGCTTAAATTGCCTATATTCAAGGTCTAAAACTTGATAATTATATGCCCCTCCTAAGTACTTGCCATAAATCTTACCTGTAGCACTTACTAACATCCCATCAGTAGGTGTTGCAATATCATCACGAGTGTCATACTGTATAATACCGCCTAAACCCACATTTAGGTATTTGTCTTTAAAAGAAAGGAAGTATTCATCTGTAGCCATATAAGAGTTTACATCTGTTAGTTTTGAATGATTAATATCTACTAGTGCACCTATATAGAAATTATTTTTTATCATCCATACAAAACGAGGATTGAAAATGATGCTTTGTTTCTTGAATTTTGTAGTTGTGTCACTACGTTCTGTAGTTTCAGCGCTTTCCATACCTTTTCCATAGTAGTGTGAAGGTTCATTACGGTAGCTGTAATTAGAGTAAATTCTGAACTTATTTTCGTTAAAGAAGAAAGTTCCAGCTCCAGCAATAACAATAGTCCCGTTTATCGAAAGGTTAAAGCCAACGGGTAAAAACGAACGATAAGATAAAGAATCATTTTTGTCTATTTTAAATGAAGCTAAAAGTGCGCCTCCCACCCCAGCAGATGCTTCAGGTGTATAGCTAGGTCCTCCAAGTATAGATGACCACACCTTTTTATTGGCACGAATGGTATCTTTTCTAACTTGATTTAGATACCTTTTTCTGTCATACTCAGAAAGGGAATCTAGCTCAGTTTGCCCTGCCATGATACGACCTATGCTATCTGTTTTTATTATGATTGTATCTTTTTTTATTATAAAAGAAGAATCTCTTTGTTGTGCAAAATTACTACTTGCAAATAATGTAGATGCTAAAAAAATTAACATCCATTTATAATAGTTCATAAATTAGTTATTTCTTTTGTTTAGAGGAGCTCTAAAAACCGAGTTTATTCGAAAGTGTTAAAACCCAGTTCCTAAAAGTTCCCTTTAATACGTTTTCTATTAACGAATTATTGTGCCATATTGTTTTTTAAATTTATCTTGTATAATTTCTTGCACTGTTTTGTATTGAATTTTACTTTCTAACCATGAAATTATATCAAGATAAAAGAAAGGTCGACGTTCATAAGGATGATTCTCATACGGTTTTATTCTTTCGTATAGAGATATAAGTTCGTTTCTAAAATCAGAAGCGTAAATGTAATTTAAACGCTTAAAGAATTTTATCATCTCTTTTTGTACACCGTGCATATCATTCATTTTCATGATAAAGGCATATACAGTCTTGATTTGGTATTCCATGTTGTAATCTATACCTGCTTCGTAAGATGCTATAAGGTTTAGTATCCTTGCAAAGCATTGAAGGTCACGACGGACATTAGTGTCTTTATTCGCGATTATTTTTTGTGTATATTTTATGGTGTTTTTATTATCGTTAGCGCCAAAGTAAATACATGCTATTTTATAATAGAACATCATTTTGTGATGATTGTCTATATGTGAGTCATATTTGTATAGAAATTCTTCAATTTGAGGAACTAAGCTTATAGCTTGCTCAAACGTGCCTTCCATTACGTGCATATTTATCCTATTAAAATAATATGTTATACTTGAAAGGATGATTGCATGGTCGCTAATTACTTTAACTTCGTCAATAAGATGCTCCTCATAATATTTTAACATTTGAACTAATCTCTTGTAATTCTTTGTTAAAAATAATGTTTCTAGGTAACGAGAATAGGCTTTTAAAAACTGGTCGTAATATAGAGTTCTTAAGTCTTTTTCGTTGTCAAAAAGGCGGATTGTTTTTTGTGAATACTTAAAACATAAGACAAAATCATGAATTATATAAGCATACCACATCTTAGCTTGATAGAAGTTTAGCTTTTCTACAAAGCCTAATTTTTCGAAGTCGTACTTGTCCAATTTTGGTTGGAAAAACTGTTTAATAAGAGCTAAGTCTCTATCAGATCGTGCATAACCTAGTTTTAGGTGTAGGCTATATAATTGTATTGAAATGTTAGAAAGTTGGTTTGAATTATCTATTTTTTGACATAATTCTGTTGTTAGAACAGATAACTGTTCTGCCTTGTTAACACCTGAGCGTGTAATGTTAAGAGTTTCTATGTTCTTTTCAAACTCAACTATTTCTAGCGAAAGAGTTAACTGCTCGTTAGATAAAGCAATCTTTTTGGCTTTATCCAGTATTTTTAAACTTTGTTTATAAAGTCCCTTGTCGTATAGAATCTTAGCAAAGTCTATTTGTTCTCTAAGCAACATAGAGGGGTTGTGGTGTACATTAAGAAGCCTTACGCTCACTAATATCTGACGATAAAGGTGGGCTTTCATATTTGGTAGCTGACTTTTCTTAATAAGACACTTTTTGAATATTTTTGCTTCATCATACTCATTCATAGAGTCTATAACATCAAATAAGGACACAAACATAGCGTCAGTATTTGCATTCTGACGTAAGACGTAAAGTTTAAAATTTCTCTTTTCAGATTTTGTTAAACTTTTTATAAGATTAAATAAAGGCTCAGTTTTGTTTGTGTTTATGCTCATATTCTACATATTCATTGTACGCAAAAATAACAAAAAATATTGAAATACATGAATTTTGGATTATTTTCAGTATTTAATAAAAGAAATTATATAAATGGAGTCTAAAATATAGTGCCTAAATCGTATAAAATTTAATAAAATGTTATAATGTTATCTGTTATACAGAAAATATCCGTATCTCTCGTCTTTGACACTTTAAAGCATAGGCACAAGGCTTATAGCTCACTGTTACAGCAAGTTATAAGCCTTGTGATTTTTCGTATTTTGTAGTATATTTTTTCTATTTCATATTTTTTTATTTTTTTGTTGATGATATAATTTTTTTCATTGTCTGATTTTTAATTATCTGATAATCAGTTCTGAATTTGAATTTTTCATGTAGCAAATCTGTGAGATCTGTACGTGTATACGTTGGTATATATCCTTCTCCATCAAGATTGTAAAAATTCATAGTCGATAACTCACTGATAATTTCAGCAGAACTAAAACATCCTCCTATTTTTTTCTCTAATGTCTTTAATACCATCAATGATATAAAACAAGTTATAAAATGTGCTTTAATTCTATCGTCTCTATGCAAATATACAGGTCTTGCCTTAAGCTCGCTTTTCATAATACGAAAGGCAGCTTCTATCTCCCATCTCTGATGATTAACTCTAATGATATCAAGAGGTTTATCCTTTAGATTTGTACACACAGCATAAAATCCATCATACATAGCTTCATCTTCAATTCTCTTATCATCTAAAGAATATATCGATTTTTTAGCAATCTCTCCTTCAGATGTAATCTTCTCTTCTATTATAAATCTCTTATGATCAGTACTTCTCTTTTTATTTAGCTTAGCAGTTCCTCCCTCTATAGCTTTAGTTGCTTTATCGATATGCTTATCCCTAATTGAACGCATATAGTTACGGTACTTTATTGAATATGTAACAATTAAATGTTGCTCTAATCCGTCTTCGTTAATCCATCTATCTTTATAGAATGTAACCTCACTATAATCTGTCTCAGTATCTAATTCATTTATATTATATATCTTATTGTCTCGATTACCATTACTATCTCTCTTATTCACATTCCAGCCTTCTGGAGAAAGAGACCACTCCTTTAAATGACCCTTAAATTTCTTAAGAGACTGGGTAGTTATAAACGATCTATTGCCTTGTGAATTGTATTTTCTATTTTCAATTGAAGATAAACCACCATCTGTACACACTACAAACTGGGATAATTCAAATTGCTTATCTAACTTTTCTTCAAGTGGTTTCATTGTCACTTGCTCATTTGTATTACCGGGGTTAATGCAGTAGGCTAATGGTAACCCATCATAATCCATAAACATACCCATCTGCACAATAGGATTAGGTCGATGCTCTTTACTTACTCCGTATTGTTTTATACCCTCAGCCTCTTCTATTTCAAAGAAGAAATTAGTGCAATCGTAAAAGATTACACCTGTGTTTCGTTTTATTATTTTCTGGCTATTTTTAAATAATTCAGACTGAATAAAGTCAGACTCCAGTGCTAACACACTGAGGGAACGGTAAGTGTGTTGAAGATCGAAGTCAGGTTGTTCTATGAATCGTTTCGATAATTCCATTGTGGCAAGTTTAGATTTTGGATGTAAAATTCTGCCATATACCAATCGTGAAAGAACGCTATTTAAGTTATATCCAAACTTATGTTTCTTTGTAATCGCCTTACATATTTTATCTAATCCTAGATCGTAATATATCTGTTGCAAAAATAAATATCCTCCGTTATAGGTGTGCTGCGCGTGTTTCTTAATATTTAATGTTGGTGTTAATTCTAGTATTACTTTACTTTCTGAATTTTCATTTTCTGTAAGTTCATTAGCATATAATTTAGCCCATTCTACTGGATCTTGACTTCCTGATCTTACTTTCACTTCTTCGTATGTGCCTAATTTCTCGAATATTCTTGACGTACTCTTTCCATTGCTATCTCTATATGATTTAACAATGTAGAATAATTGCGATTTACCTGTATTTTTTATTTGTAGCCTCATAATTTTAAATATTTAAATAAGTATACCGAAATATACTACAAAGATATAAATAATATTTGACAAAAAAAAGCGATTTAACAATAAATCGCTCAATTAGTTACATTTTTTTTATTTTTTTACAAGTGTCAAAGTCCCGAAATTTGTATTTAAAAAACAACGAATTAGCTTAAATAATTTATTCAAATTTTGGAAATATGATTTAGAATTATTATCTTTGTAGCAATAATTATGTGCAATTTTATGTTAATTACCTAAGATTTAAATCATTCTTATTATAGAGGAGTTCAATAAACTGGTTTTATTCGATTTAAAAGCGTTTAAACCCAGTTTTTAGGAGTTTCCTATACAACCTAAAAATTAAATAAATATTATTTTTTATAAATTAAAACTATATTCAAATGTCAGACGTAAAACGTGTCTATTACTTCGGTAACAAAACTGCCGAAGGTAATGGTAAAATGAAAGAACTACTAGGTGGTAAAGGTGCTAACCTTGCTGAAATGAACCTTATTGGAATTCCAGTGCCTCCAGGTTTTACTATAACAACAGATGTATGTACTGAGTACTACTCTCTAGGACAACAACAAGTTATTGATCTTTGTAAACCAGCGGTCGAAGAGGCAATGCTTAAAATCGAAGAAGCAATGGGTGCTAAATTCGCAGATAATGAAAACCCACTTCTTATGTCTGTACGTTCTGGTGCTCGTGTTTCTATGCCAGGTATGATGGATACTATCCTTAACCTTGGTCTTAATGACGAAGCTGTAGAAAGTGTCGCTAAACGTTCAGGTAACCCACGTTTCGCATGGGACTCTTACCGTCGTTTCGTACAAATGTACGGTGACGTAGTAATGGGTATGAAACCTCAATCTAAAGAAGATGAAGATCCTTTCGAAGTTATCATCGATGAGATGAAAGAAGAAAAGGGTGTTCAAAACGATACAGAGCTTACAACTGAAGACTTACAAGAGCTTGTTGCTAAATTTAAAGCTGCAGTTAAAGAAGTTACAGGTAAAGATTTCCCAACTTGTCCATGGGAGCAACTTTGGGGTGCTGTTTGTTCAGTATTTGATAGCTGGATGAATGAGCGTGCTATCCTTTACCGTCAAATGAATAAATATCCTGCTGAATGGGGTACTGCTGTAAACGTTCAAGCTATGGTATTCGGTAACATGGGTGACAACTCTGCTACAGGTGTTGCATTTACTCGTGACGCTTCTACAGGTGAAAACATCTTCAATGGTGAGTACTTAGTTAACGCACAAGGTGAAGACGTTGTTGCTGGTATCCGTACTCCACAAGAAATTACAATCGAAGGTTCTCGTCGTTGGGCTGCATTACAAAATATCTCTGAAGAAGAACGTGTTTCTAAATATCCTTCATTAGAAGAGGTTATGCCAGTTCCTTACAAAGAATTATTCGACATCCAAAATCACCTTGAAACTTACTTCAAAGATATGCAAGACATCGAGTTTACTATCCAAGATGGTAAATTATGGATGCTTCAAACTCGTAGCGGTAAACGTACTGGTGGTGCGATGGTTCGTATGGCTATGGAAATGTTAGCTGAAGGTATGATTGACGAAAAAACTGCTGTTTTACGTGTTGAACCTAACAAACTTGACGAACTTCTTCACCCAGTATTCGATAAAGATGCTATTAAAGGTGCAAACGTAATCACTAAAGGTCTTCCAGCTTCTCCAGGTGCTGCTACAGGTCAAGTTGTATTCTTCGCTGACGATGCTGAAGCATGGGCACAACAAGGTAAATCTACAATCCTTGTACGTGTTGAAACTTCTCCAGAAGATTTAAAAGGTATGGTTGAAGCTAATGGTATCTTAACTGCTCGTGGTGGTATGACTTCTCACGCAGCTGTTGTTGCTCGTGGTATGGGTAAATGTTGTGTATCAGGTGCTGGACAATTAGACATCAATTATAAAACTCGCACTATCACTTGTGGTGATTTAGTAATCAACGAAGGTGACTGGATTTCATTAAACGGTACTACTGGTGAAGTTTACTCTGGCCAAGTTGCTACTGTTGATGCTGAACTTTCTGGTGACTTTGGTAAATTAATGGATTTAGCTAAAAAATATGCACACTTAAAAGTTCGTGCTAACGCTGACTCTCCACGTGACGCTAAACAAGCTATGTCATTTGGTGCACAAGGTATCGGTCTTTGCCGTACTGAGCACATGTTCTTCGAAGGTGACCGTATCAAATCTGTACGTGAGATGATTCTTGCTGATGATGAAGCAGGTCGTCGTGTAGCACTTGCTAAACTTCTTCCTATCCAACGTGAAGACTTTGAAGGTCTATTCGAGGTTATGGATGGTCACGCAGTTACTGTACGTCTTCTTGACCCACCTCTTCACGAGTTCGTTCCTCACTTTGAGAAAGAACAAAGAGAGATGGCTGACGAAATGGGTGTTGCTTTTGAAACTATCAAAGCTAAAGTTGAAGCTCTTGCTGAGGTTAACCCTATGTTAGGTCACCGTGGTTGTCGTTTAGGTAACACTTACCCTGAAATCACAGAAATGCAAACTCGTGCTATCATCGAAGCTGCATTAAACGTTAAAGCTAAAGGTCTTCCAGTTCACGTTGAAATCATGGTTCCTCTTGTTGGTAACCACAAAGAGCTTAAATAC
>JAWXTP010000012.1:0-43458 GCA_044433415.1 Rikenellaceae bacterium | reverse complement strand
TTGAAAACAAGCTAAATAATCGTCCTCGTAAAAGACTCGGATACCTCACACCAAATGAAAAATTTAAACAAATTATTAATATGAATTCAGTTGCATTTGCAGGTTGAATTCAGCTTTTATTCAAAAAAAAGAATTGAAATTGCATCATACTTCAATTATTCCAATTGAGGGTAGTCGAGGATGTCATTGGAACAAGTGTAAGTTTTGTTACCTAAATATTGGTTATCAGTATCGTGTTAAGTCAATTGACAAAATATGTACTGAGATAGAATACATGATTAAAAAATACGGTATATATCAATTCCAGTTCTTTGATAATGATTTTATTGGCCTAGATATACAAAAGACCAACCTCTTATTAAATAGCCTAATAGATATCAAAACTAAACACCCAAATTTCAAAATAGAGATTATAGAGGTAATAACAAAAGGACTTAATAGTTCAATCATAAAAAAAATAATTGATGCAGGTGTTAAATATGTACAAATAGGTTATGAAAGTCCTAGTGATAAATTACTAAAAAAAATAAATAAAAAAAACTCTTTTGCGAGTAATCTGTTTTTTGTAAAAATAGCAGATTTATATGGCATGTTACTGGGTAGCGTTAATCTTATTATTAATCTACCTGAAGAGACTACTGAAGATATTCTAGAAGCCATAGAAAACTTATATTTTTTAAGATTTTTCTTAAAAGATCCACAATTCAAACATTTTATTCTGCCATTAGAGGTAAGTTCAAGTAGCAAATACTATCCAATAATTAAGAAAGAGGCTAAATGGTGGTCATTTTCAGTGCCAGCATATATCTTTCTGAAAGATTTGGTCGACACAAAATATCATTGGGATATTTTTAGCTATACAAAACACTCTCAAAATTATCAATGGCATGCATTTAAAGGCATTGAGAAATTTTTTATTGATAATAAATATAGTTACTCTATAAATAAGAATGACGCAGTATATTTCTATAACGAGTACATTAACGGTAGAAAAATCTCTGAAATTATTTTTAATCAAGACTCTATTGATTGGTTAATTTTATACTATTCAAACGACAAAGTTATTTCGTTGCTTGACTTATTTAAAATCATAAAAGGTCGTGTTGCTTTCAATAAAATAAATATAGATACATTACAAAAAACTATCAAGAATCTTAAAAAACAAGGGTTATTATATCATTCCCCTGATTTCTCTGAGGTAGTAACAGTAATAAATATTCCTATGGAATAACAAATTGTATAATTAATAAAGGGTTAGAAGAGAATGATGTTGTGATTATTAGTGATATGAATCGACACAATGACAAAACATCTATTGATGTAAAGTAATCATAATATTTTTAAATATTATGATAAAATATAGTTGGACATATTGTTTGTCTTTTGTTTTTTTGCAATAATATAAATTCAGATTATAAAAGAGCATTAATTATTGCAAATAATATCATATCCAATATACTCTTAAAACACACCAATGATTATTATACCTTAGGTATAAAACAGAAGTTACTTCACAAATGTGGGGTAACTTCTGTTTTTTTATACGAATAATTCTTAAACTTATATCACTATCAGTCACCACTAGCAATAAATGGCATTAAAAAGTGCCTTTATTGTATTTTATACATGTAAATAAAAAGCACAAATCACATCAGTCAATTTACTAAAAGTAATTATTTTTGCATTTTTTAGTTACATTTTTTTGAAATACCAAAAAAAAATTATATATTTGTTGCTGTAAAGTCAATTTTCCATACAAAAATGTAAATTCACTCTTATACTAAGCAATATAACCATAGTTACACTAGATTCGTTGACCCGTATATTTCCTATTACATTAAGTTTTTATGAGAATTGATTTTAATCAAAATTGACATTATAACATTCATAAAAAACAAATCGTTTTTTAAAGGTAATTAAAATATATTACAATATGTATTTATTAGGATATGACATAGGCAGCTCGTCTGTAAAAGCATGTTTAGTAGACGCAGCTAGCGGTAAATGTGTCTCTAGTGCTTTCTTCCCGAAGACAGAAGCATCTATGATTACAGTAAACTCTGGTTGGGCAGAACAAAACCCTATCAGCTGGTGGGAAAACTTAAAACTAGCCACTAGCGCAATACTTGAAGAAAGCCGTATATCTCCAAAAGAAATCCAAGCTATAGGTATCTCTTACCAAATGCACGGACTGGTTTGTGTAGACAAAAACCAAGAAGTGCTTCGTCCATCAATCATTTGGTGTGACAGTAGGGCTGTTGGATATGGTGAAAAAGCATTCAAAGAGCTAGGCGAAGACTTCTGCTTAACTCACCTGCTTAACTCACCTGGTAATTTCACTGCTTCTAAACTAGCATGGGTAAAAGACAACGAACCTGAATTATACGAACAAATTGCTCATATAATGCTTCCTGGTGACTACATCGCTATGAAACTTACTGGCGAAGTTTGTACTACAGTTTCGGGACTTTCTGAAGGTATGTTCTGGGACTTCAAATCAGGTGCAGTTTCTAAAGAGTTATTAGAGTTTTATGGTATAGATTCTTCACTTTTAGCACCTATAAAAGACACTTTCTCTGAACAAGGTAGAGTAACAAAAGCCGCAGCTGAAGAGCTAGGTCTTTCAGAAGGTATACCTGTTACTTATAGAGCTGGTGACCAACCTAATAACGCCCTTTCACTTAATGTTTTCAACCCAGGTGAAATTGCTGCTACAGCTGGTACTTCTGGTGTTGTATACGGTGTGAATGGAGAAATCAATTACGATCCTCAAAGTAGAGTAAATACTTTTGCTCACGTTAATCATACAGCAGATCAAACTCGTTTAGGTGTACTATTATGCGTAAACGGAACAGGCATACTTAACTCTTGGATTAAGCGCAACATCGCTCCAGAAGGAATATCTTACGAAGAAATGAACGTTCTTGCTTCTAAAGTTCCTATTGGTAGTGAAGGTGTTAGTGTTCTTCCTTTTGGTAATGGGGCTGAGAGAATGTTATGTAACAAAGAAATCAAATCTAGTATTAGAGGTCTAGAATTTAATAGACATAACAAATCACATATTGTTCGTGCTGCTCAAGAAGGTATAGTTTTCTCGTTTAAATATGGTATAGACATCATGGAAGGAATGGGAATGAACGTATCTAAAATCCACGCAGGTCACGCAAATATGTTCCTAAGTTCTATCTTCCGTAACACTTTAGCAGGGGTTACAGGTGCAACAATAGAACTTTACGATACTGACGGCTCAGTTGGTGCTGCTAAGGGCGCTGGACTAGGAGCAGGTATCTACAAAGACCATAACGAAGCATTTGCAACTTTAGATAAATTAGAGGTTATAGAACCTAACTTATCTCAAGAGTCGCAATATAAAGATGCTTACGAACACTGGAAACGTCGTCTTCACAAATCAATGAATATACAATCAACAAAATAATTAACTAACAAATAAACAACAAACTAAATCATAAAAAAATGGCAACTAAAGAATTTTTTGAAGGAATTGGTAAAATTCCATTTGAAGGTAAAGAAAGCAAAAACCCTATGGCATTCCGTTACTACGATCCAGAGAAAGTAGTAAAAGGAAAGAAAATGAAAGATTGGTTTAAATTCTCTATGGCTTGGTGGCACACACTATGCGCTGAAGGTAGCGACCAATTTGGTGGTGGTACAAAAACATTCCCATGGAATGAAGCTGCTACTCCTATGGAAATTGCAAAACAAAAAGTAGATGCTGGTTTTGAGTTCATGCAAAAAGTAGGTATAGAATACTACTGTTTCCACGACACTGACCTTATTTCTGAAGGTAACTCTATCGAAGAATACGAGGCTAACTTAGCTGAAATCGTTGCTTACTTAGATCAAAAACAAAAAGAAACTGGTCTTAAATTATTATGGGGTACTGCAAATGTATTCGGTCACTATCGTTATATGAATGGTGCTGCTACAAACCCTGAATTTGACGTTGTTGCTCGTGCTGCTACTCAAATCAAAAACGCTATTGATGCTACTATCGCTCTAGGTGGTCAAAACTACGTATTCTGGGGAGGTCGTGAAGGTTATATGTCTTTATTAAACACTGACCAAAAACGTGAAAAAGCTCACTTAGCTCAAATTTTAACTCTTGCTCGTGACTATGCTCGCGCTAAAGGTTTCACAGGTACTTTCTTAATTGAGCCTAAACCAATGGAGCCTACAAAACACCAATATGATGTTGATACTGAAACAGTAGTAGGTTTCTTAAAAGCTAACGGCTTAGACAAAGACTTCAAAGTAAATATCGAAGTTAACCACGCTACTTTAGCAGGTCACACTTTCGAACACGAACTAGCTGTAGCTGTTGACAATGATATGTTGGGTTCTATTGACGCTAACCGTGGTGACTACCAAAACGGTTGGGATACAGACCAATTCCCTATTGACAACTACGAGTTAACTCAAGCTATGGTTCAAATCATCCGTAACGATGGTTTAGGTAATGGTGGTACTAACTTTGATGCTAGAGCTCGTCGTAACTCTACAGACTTAGAAGATATCTTTATTGCTCATATCGCTGCTATGGACGTTATGGCACGTGCACTAGAATGTGCTGCTGCTCTTGTTGACGAGTCTCCATATTGCCAAATGTTAGCTGACAGATATTCTTCATTCGATTCTGGTAAAGGTAAAGAATTTGAAGAAGGTAAACTTACTCTTGAAGATGTTTATGCTTATGCTAAAGCTAATGGCGAACCAGTTCTTAAGAGTGGTAAACAAGAATTATACGAAGCTATACTTAACATGTATTGCTAGTAATTTTAAGATAACAAATACAGGGGTTAAATGGTCTTTAGCCCCTTTTTGTTTCTAAGGGAAAGTTATAATAATAATTTTATTCGGTTTGGGCTTATGTATTGTAGTCTCAGAAGTATTAACACTTATAGAAATTCCTTAGATACTGCTAATTTTGAAAATTAAAATAAAATGAGAAATGAAAACACAGGTAACAAAGCTTACCTTTACGCAGTGACGTCAGTAGCCATTATTGGAGGTTTACTTTTCGGATATGACACAGCCGTTGTATCTGGAGCAGAAAAAGGACTTCAAGGTTTCTTTCAAGGAGCTACAGACTTTGTCTACACTGATGCCTTACATGGCATAACATCATCTAGTGCCCTTATTGGTTGTGTGCTAGGGGGATTATTATCAGGCTTTTTTGCAAATACTCTTGGTCGTAGAAACTCGCTAAGACTTGCAGCATTATTATTCTTTTTATCAGCGCTAGGTTCATACTATCCTGAATTTTTATTCTTTGAATACGGAAAACCTACAAAAGATTTATTAATAATGTTCAACTTTTATCGTGTGATTGGGGGATTAGGTGTAGGATTGGCTTCTGCCGTATGTCCTATGTATATCGCAGAAATTGCACCTGCTAAAATTCGAGGAACATTAATATCTTGTAACCAATTCGCTATCATCTTCGGTATGTTAGTCGTATACTTTGTAAGTTACCTTATCCGTCTTAACATTGCAGAAGCTAATGAAAGTATGGAAGCTGTAGGTTGGAGACGTATGTTTGTCAGTGAGGCTATCCCTGCTGGAATATTCGGACTATTGTTATTCTTCGTTCCTATGACACCCCGTTATTTAGTGCTTACAGGGCGATACAATAAGGCTTTTAGTGTACTAGCAAGAATTAACGGTAAAAAAGAAGCTGACATTATACTTGAAAGCATAAAAAATACATCTAAAGAAAAGAGCGAAAGACTATTTGCTTATGGTTGGTTAGTAATTTTTATAGGTGTGGCTCTTTCTATCTTCCAACAAGCTATAGGTATAAATGTTGTTCTTTACTATGCACCTCGTATTTTTGAAACTATGGGTGCTTCGGGTGATGCTTCTATGTTACAAACTGTTGTTATGGGTTTTGTAAACATCCTATTCACATTAATCGCTATTGCTACTGTAGACCGATTTGGTCGTAAACCTTTACTTATCATCGGTTCTATAGGTATGTTAACAGGTATGGTAGCGTTAAGTATATTCTCTTTCACTGAATCTATCGGTGTTGCAGCTTTAGTATCTATTATTATTTACACAGCTTCATTTATGATGAGTTGGGGTCCTATTTGTTGGGTTCTTATCGCTGAAATCTTCCCTAACACTATTCGTGGTAAAGCTGTAGCAATAGCTGTTGCTGCTCAATGGATAGCAAACTTCACTGTTTCTAGTACATTCATCTCACTTTCTGCTTGGAGCGTGGGTGGCACTTACCTAATTTACGCATTCTTCTCATTACTATCTGCTATCTTCGTATGGAAACTTGTTCCTGAGACTAAGGGCAAGACTCTAGAAGACATGACTAATCTTTGGAGAAAATAATATTTATCGTCCACTAGAAGCAAGGTACTTCTAGTGGACAACTATTCTATTTTAACAACTTAACAAACTTTACTATGAAAGATTCAAAACGCTTTATTCTTCCAGAAAGTGAAATTCCTACACATTGGTATAACATAGTGGCAGAAATGCCTAACAAACCAAAACCTGATTTACATCCAGGAACAAAAGAGCCTCTAAAAGCAGAGGATTTATATCCTATCTTTGCTGAGGAGCTATGCCAACAAGAAATGAACACTACTGATGCATTTATTGAAATTCCAAAACCAGTACGTGATTTATATAAAAACTACCGTTGTACTCCTCTAGTTCGTGCTTACGGACTTGAGAAAGCTCTTGGCACACCTGCACACATCTATTTCAAAAATGAGAGTGTTAGCCCTATAGGTTCTCACAAAATCAACTCGGCTATTGCTCAAGCATACTACAACAAAATGCAAGGCATTACTAACATCACTACAGAAACTGGTGCTGGTCAGTGGGGCGCAGCTCTTTCTTATGCAACTAGCCAATTTGATCTTGAATTAGCTGTATATATGGTAAGAGTTAGCTATGAGCAAAAACCTTATCGTCGCTCTATCATGCAAACTTTTGGTGCACAAGTTATCCCTTCTCCTTCTATGTCTACAAAAGCTGGACGTAAAGTGTTAACTGACACTCCTAACAGCCCTGGTTCTTTAGGTATAGCAATCTCTGAAGCTGTAGAACTTGCACTAAGTACTCCAAATTGTAAATACACACTTGGTTCAGTGCTTAACCATGTTACCCTTCACCAAACAGTAATTGGTCAAGAAAGTATCAAACAAATGGAAATGGCTGGTGAATATCCAGACGTTGTTATTGGTTGTTTTGGTGGTGGTTCAAACTTTGGTGGTATTGCTTTTCCTTTCTTACGTAAAAACCTCCTAGAAGGTAAGAAAACTCGTTTTATTGCTGCTGAGCCTGCTTCTTGCCCTAAATTAACAAAAGGTGTTTTCCGTTATGACTTTGGTGATGAGGCTGGTTACACTCCTCTACTTCCTATGTTTACTTTAGGCCACAACTTTACACCTCCTAATATACATGCTGGTGGTTTACGTTACCATGGTGCTGGTGTTATTGCATCTCAATTATTGAAAGACGAACTTATTGAAGCTGTACGCGTTAAACAATTAGACAGCTTTGAGGCTGGATGTTTATTTGCACGTACTGAAGGCATTGTTCCTGCTCCAGAATCATGTCACGCTATCTCTGCAACAATAGAGGAAGCTAAGAAATGTATAGAAACTGGTGAAGAGAAAGTTATCTTATTTAACCTTTCTGGTCACGGTTTAATTGATATGACATCGTATGATAAGTATCTTTCTAACGAGCTTACAAACTACAATGTTACTGATGAGGAAATCGCTGAAAACCTTCGTAAACTAGACGAATAATTCAATATTCCACATAAATAAATAGAGCATCTGCAAAGTAGTAATTTTGCAGATGCTCTATTTATTTATGTCTCATCTGAATGAAATATAACACAGGACTTTTAATGTTTCTAAAAAAGTTATTTTTCATCATGCTCTGTACATGTATTGCAACTTCCTAGGCTACAAGAAACATAATCACCACAGTCACCGTCCATTAGACCTAGAGCTTTTTCCTCCTCTATCATCTCCTGGCTAGCGCATTTAAGCCCTCTTCTCTTCATTTCGTCATTTTCACCAACTTCACTTTGCAAATCTCTGCCTTTACGTATCTGTGTTATTGATAACCCTAAAACCATCATAGCAACCATTATTATAGCTGCTAGAAAAACAAAAACTGTAGAACTCATAATTTTATTATTTTTAATATAACGGCAAAGTTAATATATTTATTTGTAATATGTAATTTATTTCGTATATTTGGACTAGAATAAGAAGAGTATTATCACTACTGAAAAATTATAAAATTATAAGATAATGAAAATTGTTATTGCAGGAGCAGGCGAAGTAGGTCTTCATTTAGCAAAAATGCTTGGAGATGAGTTTCATGACATTACTGTCATTGATGCTGACATGAGAAAATTAGAAGATGCAATGAGTAACGGTGACGTTTTCACAATTAAGGGCGACATGACAACTTTTGAAACCCTAGAGAAAGCTGAACTTAAAACTTGTAATCTTTTTATCGCTGTAAGTCAATATGAAAGTCGCAATATATTATCTGCTATGCTTGCTAAAAGAATGGGCGCTAAGAAAGTTATTGCAAGGATAGATAACGACGAATACTTACAACCTGACAATAAAGATGTATTCTTAAATATGGGTATTGATTACCTTTTCTACCCAGAAAAAGGCGCAGCTAACGAGGTTATAACCCTACTTAGCAATACTAGCTCCAGTGAATATTTCGGTTTTTCAGATAATAGATTAACACTTGTGGTGATGACTCTTGATAGTTATTCTCCTCTTGTTGACAGGTCCCTACTTCAACTTACAAAAAATACAGAAAAGCTACACTACCGCACTGTAGCCATATCACGCAACGGCGAAACTATCATTCCTCATAAAGAAGATATCTTCAAAGAGGGAGACACTATATATGTTATTGCTAACCGTAGATATGCTGACGATGTTCTCTCTTTATCAGGAAAAGACAAGATACAGGTTAAAAATTTAATGATACTAGGAGGTAGTAAAATTGGTCAACGTATAGCTTTGGCTATGCAAGACACCTTGAAAGTTAAACTTATAGATTACAACCTTGAAAAAGCAAACCTACTATCAGAAAGGTTAAAAAACACTCTTGTAATTTATGCTGACGGCCGTAATAAAGATCTTATGGTAGAAGAACAATTAGGAGAGATGGATGCTTTTGTTGCAGTAACAGGACGTAGCGAAACAAACATTCTTACAGCTATGTTAGCAAAAAAACTAGGCGTTAAAAAGGTTATCGCTGAGATAGAAAACATTAACTATATAAACCTAGCAGCAAGCATGGGTATAGATACTGTCATAAACAAGAAGCTAACTACAGCTAGTAACATCTTCCGTTTCACAATGAATACTGACGTTCAAGCGATAAAATGTTTAAATGGATGTGATGCTGAGGTTTTAGAACTTATCGCTAAACCTGGTAGCATAATCACTAAACATAATCTTCGTGATCTTAAATTCCCTACAAATGCAACCATAGGCGGCATAGTAAGAGGTGACAAAGTTATTATTGCTGACGGAAATACAGAAATAAAGGCGTATGATAGAGTTGTAGTTTTCTCTATGCCTGATGCAATATTAAAAATTGGTAGATATTTTGACTAACACTCTAAAACACATATTATATGGCAATATTTGAAGTAACAGGAGGCAATCCCTTACAAGGAGAGATTACTCCACAAGGAGCAAAAAACGAAGCACTACAGATTTTATGCGCTGTATTACTTACTGACAAACGTGTAACAATAAACAATATCCCTAACATACTTGATGTTATGTTGCTTATAAAGCTATTGGGAAAAATGGGAGTAAAAGTTGAAAAACATTCTAAGCATTCCTATTCTTTCGAAGCTAGCAACATAGATTTTGACTTTATAGAGTCTGAGGAATACCAAAAAGATATGTCTCGACTTAGAGGAGCTATTATGATAATAGGTCCTCTACTTAGTAGGTTTGGTAAAGGTTACGCACCAAAACCTGGAGGTGATAAAATTGGAAGACGACGACTAGACACTCACTTTGCTGGTTTCGTAAAACTTGGAGCAGAATTAAATTTCGACCTAGATACAGGTTTCTTTACTGTTACTGCTAAGAAACTTAAAGGTACATATATGTTACTTGACGAAGCTAGCGTGACAGGTACTGCTAATATTTTAATGGCTGCTGTACTAGCTGAGGGCACAACAACTATATATAACGCTGCCTGTGAACCTTACCTTCAACAGTTAAGTAAAATGTTAAATAGAATGGGGGCTAAAATCTCAGGCATAGGCTCAAATCTTCTTACTATTGAGGGTGTAAGCTCTCTTGGTGGCACTGAACACACTATGCTACCAGATATGATAGAAGTAGGTAGCTTCATAGGTATGGCAGCAATGACTCATTCTGAGATTACAATTAAAGATGTATCTTTTGATAACCTAGGAATTATCCCTGATCAATTCTCTCGTATGGGCATTAAGTTCGAACAAAAAGGTGATGATATTTACATCCCTCGTCATGATAGTTATGAAATAGAATCTTTTATTGATGGTTCCATTATGACTATTGCAGATGCACCATGGCCAGGACTTACCCCCGACTTATTGAGTCTATTTTTAGTAGTAGCAACTCAGGCTAAGGGTACTGTCTTAATACATCAAAAGATGTTCGAAAGCAGACTTTTCTTTGTTGACAAACTGATAGATATGGGTGCTCAAATCATATTATGCGACCCTCACCGTGCTACAGTCATAGGTCATAATAATCAATTTAAATTAAGGCCATCGGTAATGACTTCTCCAGATATTAGAGCTGGTGTAGCCTTACTTATTGCAGCAATGTCTGCTGACGGACGTAGCGTAATCCAAAATATTGAACAAATAGATAGAGGTTACGAAAATATAGACGGCCGTTTAAATGCACTTGGCGCAAACATTAAGCGCGTACTTTAAAAACAAAGAACCCAACCTAACGCTACAAACTCTGCAACGTAGGTTGGGTTCATGATTTAAAGGGGAGTTCTAATAATTGGCTTTATTCAATTTTAGAAGTTCCCTAAAGGGATTTGTCACCTTCATCAAGAAAACGATTAATATTCCTCTTCGTTAAAGAAGAAATCATCTTTACTAGGATAGTCAGGCCAAATATCTTCGATACTTTCGTAAACTTCTCCTTCGTCTTCAATTTCTTGTAAATTCTCGATAACCTCTAACGGTGCTCCAGAACGCACAGCATAATCAATTAATTCCTCTTTTGTTGCTGGCCAAGGCGCATCTTCCATTTTCGATGCAAGTTCTAGTGTCCAATACATATTTATATATTTTAAGATTTGTTTAAAATTAATTTTGAGCAAAAGTATAAAAAACTAAATAAATAGCAAAAAATTAAAGCGCTATTTTTCAATTTAGTAAACTAAACTACATAATTTTAACATTTTATATTGAATTTTTAGTTTTTATTACACTTTTTTTACAATAAATAGCATATAATTATGGTTTCCAAAGTACTTCCTCACACCCACATTCACTAGTTAGCAAACGAGAAAGTGTATACAAATAATCAGAAAGCCTATTAAGGTATTTTAAAGATAGCGGCTCAATAAATACAGATTCCCCAGCACGCAAGCCTGCTCTCTCAGCTCTTCTACAAATTGTTCGACAAACATGCGCTGTAGAAACAAGAGTATCACCACAAGGAAGAGTAAATTTAAATATTTTAGATAAAGAATCACTCATACAATCTATAGCTGACTCTAATTCTAATATATCATCTTCCAAAATCTGAGGTAGTTTTTTTTCTACCCCTTCGTCTGCTGCAAACAACGACTGAACAACCATTAACTTATTAATAATAGTCAAAAGACGATTAGTCTCCTTTTCTAATATATCACTTTCTATATTTCTATCTACAATATAATCATGCAGTAAAGCAACAAACGCTGTAAGTTCGTCAACAGTACCGTATGCTTCTAATTGCAAATCATATTTAGGTACTCGTCTACCTCCAATTAAGGCAGTTGTACCATCATCTCCTGTTTTTGTATATACACTCATAGCACTTGAAATTTCATTTTATAATCTTGTTTACACAAACTTTCATTTACAAAAATTAAACCCTCATGATAAAGATCTACAGCCACGCAATCCAACTCAAAGATTATCTTATTCCATAACAAATTAGCCTTATCATCTGCATAGATATTACCCAAAGTTATAAAAGCAAAAGCTCCAGAATTTCGTATCTCCTCAACACATTTTTTTAATGCCTCAAATTCTTGAGAATTTTCAAGAACTATCAAACCGTTAGAGTTATTATAAGAATCAATTTTCATATAGTCCTCTAGTTCTAGGTAAGTAAATATTCTACATATCCGCTTTCTTGAACTGCTTATATAACCACATTGACCTAAAAAATCATACAACTTAGCATTAATAATTAAATGCTTCCCCCTGCGATTCATAAGAGCCTTACGTACAATACCATACATAAAAGGCGAATGTACATCTCTTCCTCTAAAATGCTTTACTCTAAGTAAATATTTTATTTTACTATATTTTTTTGAGAGTTTAAATTTTAATTTAGTCTTTAAACCTACTTCTCTAAGTGATATTTTTTTTATTTTTACCATTTTAGAAAACATTAACTAATGTTACACAATTTGTCAAATACAAAACATTTTGCGCTTAGCACAAATTACAAGTTTTTTGCCATTTGATATGCTGTCGAAAATGCTAGTTGCAGATTATATCCACCTGTGTCTGCATCTATATCTAAAACTTCTCCAACAAAGTATAATCCTCCTACAATTTTAGATTCCATAGTTGATTTTTCAACTTCTTTAGTCGAAACTCCACCAGCAGTTACTATAGCTTCTCTAAATGAACGATACGTTATTACTTCTAATTTGTAAGACTTTATGCTTGATATTATATGCTCTCTTTGTTTCTCTGTTAACTCTCTAACAAACATATTAGGTCTTATTTTGATATAATCTATAAGTGCACTAACAAGAGGTTGAGGCATTAACTTACGAAGCAAACCCTGTACATTAAGATTTTGATTAGCCTCTAGCTCTCTAGAGAATCTCCCCATTAGCTTAGCAACACTTAACGATGGCTTAATATCCAAAATAACAGAAACACGTTTTTTGTCTATTAATGCAGAAACAGCATCACGACTTAACTTTAAAACTGCTGCACCCATTATACCAAATTGAGTAAATTCTAATTCTCCAAATTCCTCTCTAACACTCTCACCGTTTATCTCAAGTTTTACATTTATATTTTTTAACAGCAACCTATTTAGTTGTTTAAGGTGATTTGATTTCACCTCCAAAGGAACTAAGGACGGAAATAATGGCATTATCTCGTGCCCTAATTCATAGGCAAAATTATAACCATCACCGTCAGAACCTGTAAGAGAGTAAGAGCAACCTCCTGTAGCAACAACTACTGTGTCACATATTAATTTCTGTCTTCCTTTTCCTTTAGAAGAATATTCTATACCACAAATTTTACCATCTCTAGTAACATCTATATACTCTACCTTTGCGTTACATAGAATTTCTGCTCCTGCACTCTTTGCAGCTCTTTCTAATGCTGATGCAACATCCCATGCTTTACCACTTTTGGGAAAAACTCTATCTCCACGTTCAACAACAGTCTCTACTCCAAATTTTTCGAAAAAATCAATAACCTTTTGGCTAGGGTAACTATATAAAGCACCAGAAACAAACTCTCTACCTGCTCTTACCTTTTCTAATATCTGTTCGGGCTGTCTTGTATTAGTTATATTACAACGACCTTTACCTGTGATTCTCACTTTCCGACAACATTTTTCCATCTTCTCTAACACAATAACACCATGCCCTTTTTCGGCTATATGATATGCTGCCATAAGACCTGCGGCTCCACCGCCTATAACTATTACTTTTTTACCCATATTATATTTTATTAAATTACTGTCCTGCCTCATACAACTTTGCCTGCATAGGACAGAAAGCAGAATGTCCGCTTAAAAAAACGACTTAGAGTTTCTGCCGGACAGTATCTTATTTCCTGCAAAGATAGTGAAATTAACAACAAATAGCCCCACCCACAACAACATTGTCAATATAAAATACAACAGGTTGTCCAGCAGTTACTGCCCAAGCATCATCGTCCAATATTTCTATAGATAATTTTTGGTCATTCTCTATAAGTTCTACCTTACAATATCCCTGAGGGTTTTCACCTATACCGCGCACACACAATGACAACTTATCAGAACTAAAAAACTCTTTTTTATTTACTATCTTATAATCCTTAACTATTAGATTTCTTGTTTTAAGATCTTCAGGAGTGCCTACAAATAGCCTATTAGCATCTTTGTCTATTTTCACTACACATTTACCCTTTTCTATAGGCAAACCTTTTCTCTGTGCTAATGTATAAAATGGATAGCCTTTATGATGCCCTATAACCGTATTATCTGCACTTAGGAGTTCACCTCCTTCAAGGTTATTAAGTTCAGGTACACGATTTAATAGAAATTCTTGATAGGACTTTCCTTTTAAAAAACAAACTCCCATACTTTCCTTTTTCTTTGCGACAAAATCATATCCCTTTGCACTCATCATTTCTTTAAGTTCAGATTTTAAATATGATCCTAAAGGAAATAATGCTCTTTTTAATACGTCTTGTGACAACCTCCACAAATAATAAGATTGATTTTTTAATTCATCTTTAGCCTTTGCTATATACAATAAAGAATCACGTTCTACAACTTGTGCATAATGCCCTGTAGCAACTTTTGCGCTTTCTCCTGAATATTTATTAGCTGTTTTTATAAGTATATCCCACTTTATTAAAGGATTACACACAGAACAAGGTGATGGAGTTTCTCCATTAACATACGCCTCTACAAATGGTGAAACCACTTGTCTTTCAAACTCTTCATGAGCGTTTACCACAATAATTTCAACATCTAATCTTTCTTTTAAGATATCTATATCATTATTTTCATCGCCCAACATATCAATATAAACCCCAACTACATCATATCCTTTATTTTTTAATATAAGAACTGCTGCTGCTGAATCAACACCTCCGCTAACGCCAATATATACTTTCTCTTTAGTCAATGTTTTGTTTTTTAATAGGAAATTACCGTATAATTATTGACCAAAAATAATAAAAAAGCACATATAAAATAAATAAAATTAGATTTTATTTATTTTATATGTACTCCTTTTAATGCAAGAACTCTTACAGGTTATCAAATTCTTCTTCTGACACAGTAAGCATATCGTTCTCATTAGGCGATTGTTGCTCCACTGGAACTTTTTCAAGGCCTTTTTCAGCAAAGAACTCAGGTTTTGCAGTTTTAATATAGTCTACTGCTGCTTCTAAACCTTCAACAAATTTACAGAAAACTTCTTTATAAAGAAAAATCTTATGTTTTTCAAAAATAGGATCTCCATTTCTTCCTTGTTTCTTTCTACTTTCAGTCACTATTAAATAATAGTCATTAGCTCTAGTAGCTTTTACATCAAAAAAATAAGTTCTACGTCCAGCTCTAACTACTTTTGAAAACACTTCGTCTCCGCCTTCAAATTCATTATCACGTCTGTTGTTAAATTCACTCATAGCATTAAATTTAGGTTAAACATTTAATTTAGCAGATTCATCATAATAATATTACTTCATATTAAATTTTGTAATTTCTCTACTAAAAAATCATTATTTATGTAGTTTAGGTAAATACTAATTAAATAATATCCGTCTTAGTTTATGTAATCTCTTCAATAGCAAAGGTAACAGTTTTTTTTAAAAAACAAATATTTTTTTGCTAAATTTTAGCAAAACCACGTTTAGAGCTACAAAATACGTTATTTTCAACCTAATTATTTTTCTTATTAAAGTAAATTATTTAATTTTTACAGCAAATACAAAAGCAAAATACATTTAAGAGAAGTTCTAAAAATTGGGTTTAAAAACTCTCTTAAAACAATATTACTAAAACATTTACAAATGAATTGCAAATTAAAAAAAAATGACTACCTTTGTCGCCGAAAAGATGTGATGGGTGGATTGTTCATGAGACAATCTTGAGTAACATCATAATATTAATTTTTACATTTTTTATAAAAAGATGAAAACTATCGAAATTAAAGGTATTGCAAGAGAAAACTTCGGTACTAAAGAAAGCAAAACATTTAGAAGAAACGGTCAAGTTCCATGTGTTATTTATGGTGGTGGCGAAAACGTACACTTTGCAATTGAAGCTGGTGATTTAAGAAAACTTATCTACACAGATAGCTCTTATATTATCAATTTTGACATTGATGGCAAACAAGAAGTTGCTGTTATGCGTGAAGTTCAATTTCACCCAGTAAAAGAAGAAGTTCTTCACATTGACTTCTTCCGTGTTATCCCTGGAAAACCTGTTACTATTGATATTCCTGTTGTTCTTACAGGTAACTCTGAAGGTGTTAAACAAGGTGGTAAATTAATGTTATCTAAACGTAAACTTCGTGTTACAGGTCAAATCGAAAACCTTACTGACACTCTTACTGTTGATATCACTAAACTACAATTAGGTAAATCTATCTTCGTTTCTGACGTAAACTTCGAAGGTCTTGAAATCAACACTCCTGCAACTACTGCAATCTGTGCTGTTAAGATGACTCGTGCTGCTCGTGGTGCTGCTGCTGCTGCTGCTGCAAAAAAATAGTTAGTAGACTATCTATAAAAATTAAAGGTGAGCTAGGATTTCTTTGCTCACCTTTTTTTTAATTGAGTTCTCATAAAATAATCAAAGTTTCATTATCGTTATATAAAATGAAGTATTTAATAGTTGGATTAGGCAACATTGGTTCTGAATATACAAACACAAGACACAACATAGGCTTTAAAATAGTTGACCATATCGCACAAGATGCTGGCGTAAGTTTCAAAACTGAGAGATATGGTGATGTGTGCGAAGTAAAAGTAAAAAACAAAATTTTAGTTTTACTTAAGCCGTCTACATATATGAACTTAAGCGGCAAGGCTCTTAATTACTGGATGCAGAAATTGGGAATAGAAATTTCTAATGTATTAATCCTTGTAGACGATATCGCAATCCCTTACGGTTCTATAAGAATTAGAACAAAAGGTAGCGATGGCGGACACAATGGTTTAAAGAATATTAATGAAATTCTTGGACACAATTCTTACGCTAGAATAAGATTTGGAATAGGTGGAGACTTCCCTAAAGGTTTCCAAATTGACTACGTGCTAGGAGAATGGACTGACGAAGAAAAAACAGCTATGCCTGAACGACTTAAAGTTGCAGGTGAGGCTGTTAAATCTTTTGCCCTAGCAGGAATAGAACGTACTATGAATAGCTATAACAAAAAGTAATATGGAAAAAGAGGATAAAACAATTAGAATAGATAAGTGGCTATGGTCTGTGAGATTGTTTAAAACTAGAGCCTTAGCAGCAGATGCCTGTAAAAACAATAAAATTATGATAAATAATTCTATTGTTAAGCCTAGTCGTGAGGTGAAAGTTGGAGATATAGTATCCGTAAAACGCATGCCTGTTATCTTCTCTTTCAAATCTATCGCTATGATTAAAAGCCGTGTAGGTGCTAAAGATGTACCTACATATATGGAAAATATCACTCCTCAAAGTGAGCTTGATAAATTAACGCAAAACATAACTTTCCACCTTCAACGTGACAGAGGAACAGGGCGACCTACTAAGAAAGAACGTCGTGATATTGATTTATTGATGGACGATTTCTTTAGTGATGATAATGATTTTGGTTACACTGAAGATTAATTAGATTTTATTCGAATTTTCGAACATAAAAACGGAGCAAAATGTTAATAGCAAAACAAAAAAGAACAGAAAACATAGCCGAATACATATTGTATTTATGGCAGTTAGAGGATTTATTACGTGCACTAAATTTTGATGCAGGTAAAATATATGCTACTCTTGTAGAGCCTCAAAAAGAATTAGATGATGACCAAAAACAAACTGTATTTTTCTGGTATATTGACATTGTTAATATCCTTAAAACAGAGGGCAAAACTGAAGCTGGACATATAGACCATTCTCTACACTTAATTGCTGAGCTTAATGACTTACATCTTTTATTATTAAAGAACGACCTTGAAGCATCTAAATCATATAAATTAAAGTATGAAGCTATAAAAGATGAACTTCCTAAGATAAAAGAACAGTTCCAAACAAAAGGTATTTCTGACCTTGAAGCATGTTTTAGAGTTTTATATTCAGTTGTACTAATGAGACTAAAAGGCGAAGACAAAAAGTATATAAACGATGCACTAGAACTTATTTCTCCTTTACTAGCTGAGCTTTCTATGATACACAAAAAAGCTGAGAAAGGACAAATAGACCTTTTTGAGAACAATAAATAAACATAAGTAGTCTAAAACAATTATTGCCATATTTTTAACAGCACTCTTAAAAATACACCAATAATTATTTTACCCTACTTAAATACTACGATTATGAGAAAATTAATGTTATTATTTGCTTTAGTATTACTTTCACAAGTAGAATTAAAAGCACAAGATGTTTCAAATAGAGACTATATTGAAATTAAGGGAAATTGCACAAACGAGATTCTTCCTGACTCTATAGTTTTAAGTATTATTCTAGAGGAAAACTCGTCAGCTGCGAAAAGCACTCTTTTAAAACAAGAGCGCAAAATGCTTGAAGTATTAAAAAAACTAGATATAGACACGGATAAGTCTTTAAAAATAAACACTTATAATACCTCAAGTGCAAAACGCAATAACATACTAGCTAAAAAAAGATTTTCTCTTATCCTAGATAATTGTTATCAAATAAATGAAATTATCTATGCTCTAAATGCTGAGGATATCAAAAATGTATCTGTGAAACATACAGGTTTAAAAAATTACAAATCTCATGTACTAGATGCTAAGAAAGGAGCTTTACAAGATGCTAAGACACAGGCTAAAGCCATGGTTAAATCAATGGGATACGAATTAGGTAAGGTTATTTTAATAGTTGACTCTAATTACAACTATTACAACAACCCTATTGTTGTAAGATCTAGCAATTTGGCAACTAAAGATGGAGCATTGAGCGAAACATTTTCCGAACTAAGTGAGATAGAATATGAACCTACAAAAGTTACAGCCAATGTAACTGTAAGATTTCTTATCTTAGACAATCAATAATAAACACAAAATCCATTCTGCATTATGTTGTAGAATGGATTTTGTGTTCTCTAAATGTGCATCATATTCCTTATTCAGAAATAATTTCACGACCAAACGGAGTCAAAGCAACTGCTGCAAGTTTGAAATGTTGTTTTCCAAAAGGAATACCTATTATTGTTATAAATAGTAATAACCCAGTTATAACATGAGTTATAGCAATAGAGATTCCAAAGAAAATCCAAATTACATTCATAATAATAGCTAAACAACCTCCTGCTTTCTCTGTTTGCACTGTTGTTCTACCAAATGGTGCTAAAGCTAACATCCCTAACTTAAATACCTGAATCCCAAAGGGTATACCTATAATAGTACAACATAAAGTTATACCTGCTATAAAGTACTCAATAGCGGTTAACAAACCACCAAAAATCAACCAAATAATGTTACCTAACAAGTTCATAAGCGTCATGATTTAATATTATTAATTTCGTATTCTATTTCTTTGAATATGTAAGATGATATTTCTCCATTATCTTTTTCCACAAGCAACTCACCTGTAGACTTAACCTTCACAATCTTACCGTTAAATGCTTTTCCGCCTTCTTTAAACGGTGCCCACTGATTAAGTAGGTAAAGGTTATTTTCGTAATAAGTATCTATCTCATGTAAATAGCCTGCTTCAAGAGTTTTGTATTGTAACTCTAATACTTTTGTAAAAGTAGTTAATATATTCTCAATATCAAAATCTTTTTCTGCTACCTGCTTCATAGATATAGGATTTGGTGCGTCGCTTAAAAATTCGGTTTGATTAACATTCAATCCTACACCTATAGTTGAACGAAGAATCTTACCACTTGCAGTAACATCATTCTCAATTAAAATTCCACATATTTTTTTACTTCCAACATAAATATCATTTGGCCATTTCACTTGAGCAGGAATACCATATCTCTTAAGTGTAATAACAAGTGAGTTTGACACTGTTTTTGAAATATAAAACTGCTCTGTCAAAGATAAAAAGTCAGGAATTATTAAAGTTGAGAATGTTAAATTTTTCCCCTCTTCACTTTCCCAAGTATTTCCTTTTTGGCCTCTCCCTTTTGTTTGTTTTGCTGCAACAATTACATGATTAGGCTTGTTAGAAGCTCTTACAGCGTCATTTGTACTTGTTGTTTCGTCTATAAATTCTATTGAAAACATAGTTTAATTTTTGGTATATTGTGAAATTAATATTCTTATTTTAGCCAAAATTAACATTTTTTTGTGTGAAATAAAAAATAATTATTACATTTGTGGGGTTGTTTAATCAGAACAATGGCTACTGAAGGCTTTAAATGCACTAAAAGGAACTTCTACAAATTAGATTATTGTTACTGATAAAACGTACATTTTTTTAAATAAATGATTTTATCGTAATGAACAAGATTTTAAATAATAGGCAAAATAGTGACTCAAGGTATCCTAGCTTTGAGCTTATTAGGCTATGTCTTGTACGCGTTGAACGACGACGACGATAGTTCTTTCGATTCAGTATCGGATATTCCCTTAGAATTCTATTTCCAAACACAATTGCGTACAGCAATAAGTGTATCATAAAAGATTATTAAATCGTACATACATATATAAATAACATTTGTTAAAATGACAATTGAAGATTTTGACGTACTGGTGGCAAACGAGTCACATGTATCATATGCAGAAGAGATTTGCACAGAAATGGCAGAAAGTGCTAAAGCAAGAGGTACAGGTATCGCGAGACGTACAGCACAGTACGTTGCTCAAAAAATGATAGATAATAAAGCTGTTATTGCATTTCATAAAGACGGCAGATGGGCTGGGTTTAGTTATATCGAAACATGGGGGCATGGTGATTACGTAGCTAACTCAGGACTTATCATTAACCCTCTATTTAGAAAGTTAGGCTTAGCAAAAGCTATAAAAACAAAAACCTTTGCTTTATCTCTAAAAAAATATGGAGACTCTAAGTTATTTGGTCTAACAACAGGTTTAGCAGTTATGAAAATTAACTCTGAGCTAGGTTATGTTCCTGTTCCTTACTCAGAACTTACAGATGACGAGGATTTCTGGAAAGGCTGTGAAAGCTGTGTAAATTACCCTATCCTACAGATGAAAGAACGTAAAAACTGTCTTTGTACAGGTATGATTTTCGACCCTAAAACTCATGAAATTGATTTCTGTATAGACGAAGTCTTGAACAATAACATAATTGATAAGAATACAATAATATATAACAAATAAAAAGCTGATAATATGCAAGTTAAACACATGTACTTATTAACTTACATATTACCTTTGAAAAAAATTATACTAATATGAAAAAAGTAGTTTTAGCTTTCAGTGGTGGTTTAGATACATCATATTGTGGCATTTACCTATCTAAAGAGATGGGACTTGAGGTTCACGCAGCAATTGCAAATACAGGTGGATTCTCTAAAGAAGAATTAGCAAAAATCGAAGAACGTGCTAATGGTTTAGGTATCAAAAGTTTTACTTGCCTTGACGTAACAGAAAAATATTACGACGAAACTATCCGTTTCATGGTATATGGTAATATGCTTAAAAACGCAACTTACCCTCTTTCTGTAAGTGCGGAACGTATTTCTCAAGCTACAGCTATTGCATTATATGCAAAAGAAATCGGTGCTGATTATATCTGCCACGGTTCTACAGGTGCTGGTAACGACCAAGTTCGTTTTGACATGATTTTCAATATTCTTGCTCCTGAGATTGAAGTTATCGCTCTTATTAGAGAGAAAAGATTATCTCGTGAAGAAGAAATTGAATACTTACGTTCTTATGGTGTAGACTTCGACTTCAAAAAAGCTGAATACTCTATCAACCAAGGTATCTGGGGTACTTCTATAGGTGGTAAAGAAACTTTAACTTCTCAAACTACTCTTCCTGAAGAGGCTTATCCTACAAAACTTACTAAAGAAGGTTCTGAGGAATTAGTATTATCTTTTGAAGAAGGTAAATTAGTAGCTGTTAATGGCGAAAAATTAGGCGCTATTGAAGCTATCCTTAAAGTTCAAGAAATTGCAGGCGCTTACGCTATTGGTCGTGATATGCACGTTGGTGACACTATCATTGGCATCAAAGGTCGTGTAGGTTTTGAAGCTGCTGCTCCTGTTGTTATCATCAAAGCTCACCACATGTTAGAGAAACACACTTTAACAAAATGGCAATTATTCTGGAAAGATCAAATCTCTGCTTTCTATGGCAACCACCTTCACGAAGGTCAATACTATGATCCAGTTATGCGTGACATGGAAGCTATGTTAGAGAAAAGCCAAAGATATGTAACAGGTGATGTTATTTTAACTCTTTACCCTTACCGTTTCATGGTTGTTGGTGTTGACACTCCTCACGATTTAATGAGTGACGAGTTTGGTAGCTATGGCGAAATGAACAACTCTTGGACTGGCGAAGACGTTAGAGGTTTTGGTAAAATCTTCGGCAACCAAACTTCTATTCACCGTAACGTAAATAAAGGAGAATAAGTATGATTAAAGCTGGTATTATTGGAGGTGCAGGATATACAGGAGGTGAGGCTTGCCGTCTACTTATCAATCACCCAGATGTAGAATTAGTTTTTGTACAATCTTCTTCAAATGGTGGAAACTATCTTTATGAGGTACACTCTGACTTGTTAGGTGATACTGAAATGAAGTTCTCTACTGAATTTTCTGTTGACGTTGACGTAATGTTCTTATGTGTTGGTCATGGCGATGCACGCAAGTTTTTAGAAGCTAATGATATTCCTGATAGTGTTAAAATCATAGACTTGTCTCAAGACTTCCGTCTAAAAGACAAAAGTACTATAGGTAACAAAACTTTTGTTTATGGTCTTTCTGAGACTTACAAAGAAGATGTTAAAAATGCTCAAAACATAGCTAACCCTGGTTGTTTTGCTACAGCTTTACAACTTGGCATGTTACCTCTTGCTGCTTCTAACAACTTAAATTCAGAAGTTCACGTTTCTGCTATTACAGGTTCAACAGGTGCTGGTCAATCTTTATCTAAAACTTCACACTTTAGCTGGAGATTATCAAACATGTCAACATACAAATGTTTTACTCACCAACACTTATTAGAGATAGGTGAAACTATGACTACCCTACAACCAACTTTTGATAAAGATATTAACTTCATTCCTTATCGTGGTGACTTTGCTAGAGGTATCATCGCTTCAATATATTTAGACAGTGAGCTTAGCGAAGAAGAAGCTATAGAGTTATATAAAAACTACTATGCAGATGCTCCTTTCGTAACAGTAAGTGATAAAACTATTCACCTAAAACAAGTTGTTAACACTAACAAAGGTCTTATACATGTTACAAAACAAGGAAACAAGCTGTTAATAACTTCTATTATTGATAATCTATTAAAAGGTGCTTCAGGTCAAGCAGTTCAAAACATGAACCTTATGTTTGGACTTGACGAAATGGCAGGTTTAAGATTAAAACCTCTTGCTTTCTAATACCCCTTTTATGGGTCTTATAGAAACTGTTTTACAAAAAGGGGAGTTCTAATAATTTAGAAGTCCCCTTTACATACATACAACCGTTAAAAAAATCAAAGATTATGAAATTATTTGATGTATATCCAGTTTACGACCTAGAAATCGTAAAAGCTGAAGGTTCTTATGTTTGGGATAGTGAAGGTACAAAGTATTTAGATATGTATGGTGGTCACGCTGTTATATCTATAGGTCACACTAACCCTCACTATGTATCTAAATTAACAGAACAATTAAACAACATAGGTTTTTACTCTAACTCAGTAAAAATAAATATTCAGAATGAGCTTACAGAAAAATTAGGTCGTCTATCGGGTAAAGATAACTACCAACTTTTCTTATGCAACTCAGGTGCTGAAGCTAATGAGAATGCTTTAAAATTAGCATCTTTCTCTAATGGCAAGAAAAAAGTTATCGCTTTCAAAGGAGCTTTCCACGGTAGAACTTCTTTAGCTGTTGCAGCTACTGACAATCCTAATATTGTTGCTCCAATTAACGAAACTGACAATATCATTTTCTTACCTCTTAATGATGCAGAGGCTTTAGAAAAATGCTTCGCAGAAAATGAAATCTGTGCAGTTATCATGGAAGCTATCCAAGGTGTTGGAGGTATTGTAATGGCAGAAGACAGTTTTATGCGCCTTGTTCGTAATCTTTGTGATGCTTATGAAGCTGTATATATCGCCGACTGTGTACAATGTGGCTGTGGTCGTTCAGGTAAATATTATGCTACAGATTATGCAGGTATCGAGGCTGACATCTACACTATGGCTAAGGGTATAGGTAATGGTTTCCCTATAGGTGCTATTTCTATTTCTGATAAATTTGCTCCTAAATATGGTATGTTAGGTACTACTTTTGGTGGTAACCAACTAGCTTGTGCTGCTGCTATCGCTGTATGTGATGAGATGCTAGAAAACAACTTGATTGAAAACGCTAAAGTTATGGGTGACTACCTTATGGCAGAAATCAGCAAATTCCCTAAAGTTAAAGAAGTTAGAGGTAGAGGTTTAATGATAGGTATAGAGCTTGAAGAAGATAGCGCTGCACTTCGTAAAGCCCTACTATTTGATGAAAAAATCTTTGTGGGTAGCTCAGGCAAGAAAAACGTATTCCGTTTATTACCAGCCCTTAACATAACTAAAGAACATTGCGACATTTTACTTAAAGCATTGGCTAAATATTTATCTTAACATATAATATGAACGTTAAAGTAATAAAAATAGGTGGTAATGTAGTAGATAACCCTGAGAAGCTAGATAAGTTTCTCAGGGATTTTGCTACTATAAGTGGTGCTAAAATCCTAGTTCACGGAGGTGGAAAAATCGCCACACAAATATCAAAATCGGTTGGTATAGAAGCACAAATGATAGAAGGCCGTAGAGTTACAGATGCAGAAACTCTGAAAGTTGTAACCATGGTTTATGCAGGTCTTATCAACAAAAACATAGTAGCTAAATTACGTGCTGAAAACGTTGATGCTATAGGTATGTGTGGAGCTGATGGAGGTCTTATTGTCTCTAACAAGCGTAAGCCTAACCCTGTAGATTATGGCTATGTTGGTGACCCTATAATTGATAATTTCTCTATAAAAACTGCTAAGATGTATATAGATAATGGTTACACCATGGTTGTAGCTCCTATAACTATCAGCACAGAGAATGAACTGTTAAATACAAATGCTGACACTATAGCTTCTACTATTGCGCAAGCACTAGCTAAAGAATACGAAACAGAGCTTGTATATTGTTTTGAAAAAAGAGGTGTCTTAACAGATGTTAATGATGACAATTCTGTAATCTCAGAAATCACACCTGCTTATTTTGAACAGTTAAAATCGGAAGGTGTTATTGTAGACGGCATGTTACCAAAACTTACTAACGCTTTCAAGGCTATAGATAACGGAGTGGCAAAGGTTGTCATTTGTTCGTCGGAGGCTGTGAGTGAACCTAACTATGGCGGAACAACATTAGTTGAGTAAGTGAGTTTTGCTTATTAGCATTGGTGAAGGCTTTTCCCAATAGCGGACAATCGTGGACGTTATGTAACACTCATGGAAACAGGCTAATTGCCATTCTAACACCCAAGAAAACAAGTAAAGCATACGACAGGAAACTACTAAATATTAATAATTAACAAAAACTCCTATGCAGGATAAATTAAAAAGAATGGGAATTGAGTCGCTAAATAGCGTACAAAATGCAATGCTTAGCGATTACCCAAAACACGAAGACATAATGTTAGTTTCATCTACAGGGTCGGGAAAAACATTGGCTTATTTATTACCAATGCTAGAATATACGACTTTTAAAGATGATACTACATCGGTTATTATCGTCGTTCCAACTAGAGAGCTAGCTCTACAAATTGAGGAAGTTCTTAGACAGATTAAAGGCGATAAACGTGTTGTTTGTTGCTATGGAGGGCATAAGGCTGATATAGAAAGAAGAAGCCTTGCAACAGCACCTCACATTGTTGTAGGTACAGTAGGCCGACTTCTAGACCATATCAAAAAAGGAGTTATCACAACTCGTCACATAGAAACTGTTATACTTGATGAGTTTGACAAGTCCCTAGAAATGGGCTTCATTGAAGAAATGGGTGAAGTTTTTGATAGACTAGTAGGTCTTAAAAAGCGTATACTTATCTCAGCAACCAATTTCACTGAAATCCCTGCCTATGTTAAATTTGCTAAGGATTACCATTTACTAGATTTTGTGGTAGAAGATGACCTAAAACCTCAGATTACTTCTAAAATCGTTGAGGTTGAGGGTGCTAGAGTTAGAAACAAGCTCTTTGATTTAATATGCGAGCAAAAAGGAGCAAAGACTATTGTTTTCTGTAACTACAGAGAGGTGACAGAAGAAATAGCTGAATACCTAGAACGCAACAACATAGAAGCTAGCTACTTCCATGGAGCTATAGAACAGAAAGACAGAGAGTGGGTAATGACAAAGTTCAAAAACCACAGCTGTAATGTTCTTGTAACTACAGATCTAGCAGCTAGGGGTATAGATGTGGACGGTGTAGAATGTGTGATACACTACCAAATGCCTCAATCACAAGAAGCGTTTATCCATAGAAACGGCCGTACTGCACGTATGGGCGGTAATGGTGTTTCATATATCTTACACCAAAAAGAAATGAAACTAAGCGCCTATGTCCCTACTGATTTAGAACACTACTCTCCTGAAAGATTTGACACTTACGAGTACACTCCTGAATACATGACCATCTACATAGGACGTGGCAAGAAGGATAAACTTAGCCGTATAGACGTTGTAGGCTTCTTTTGTCAAAAGGGCGGTATAGAAAAAAGTGACATAGGAATGATAGACCTTAAAGACTACATGTGCTATGTTGCTGTTAAAAGAACCGTCGCAAATGACATGTTAAAAAAGGTGTCAAAAGAAAAAATTAAAGGGAAAAAGTGCAAAATTGTTAAATCTATGTAAGTTTTGTGCTTTCGCCAATATTGTATTTTACATAACTAAAAATACAATCACAACAAATCAGAGGGTGACCCAAAAGGTTGCCCTCTTTGTTTGCTTATAATGGCGACAAGCGTGGAAATCTTTCCAGCAATCTTTCCACGCTTGTCGCGTCCCATCTGTCCCATTGTCCGATGTCCGATGTCCCATTTGTCCCATCCGTCCCATTTGTCCCATCTGTCCCAAAATCGGACAATAATAATTAATTACAACAAACAAGGTTCTTTTTCAGACTAAATGTTTGATAACATGATGGGCTTTTGTAGGGGCAGCCTTTATGCCTGCCCAGACTGTACGGCACTGTACCAATTTGTTATATTATCTATGGTGTATACAAATGAATCATCAACGGCGACGAGCGCCTTATATGTGGGCAGGCATAAAGGCTGCCCCTACAATAGATCGTGTCGTTATCAAACACTTAGTCCGAAAAAGAAAACCACTTGCCGTCATTATGAGTCTTTTTTAGAAATTACGCATGCAATTTGAAAATATTTCAGAAAATATTTGGATATTTCCCCAAAGTGTATTAAATTTGTACCTAATAGTACCTGCCAAGCCTCTTTATAATGCTCAAATCGGCGGGTCGTTTTTTTTATATACCTATGAAAACTTATTTTTTAAAGAGATACAGTACCCCAACTGAACTTGTGGAGATACTCCAGCAGCGAGGTATGCAAATAGCCGACAAAGAGAAGGCTTCTGCTTATATTCATAACATTGGCTACTTTAGACTAAGTGCGTACTTCTTTCCACTTTTGAAAGAGCCTAAGAAAGATCATCAATATAAAATTAATAGCTCATTCAAAAAAGCGATGGACATGTATCGCTTTGATAGAAAGTTGCGTCTGCTTTGTTTTAATGAGATTGAAAAGATCGAAGTGGCAATTAGGAGCATTATTGTAAATACAGCAAGTGAATTTTATGATGACCCTTTTTGGTTGACTAATCCTCGAAATTACAGAGTTATTAGAAGCTATGATAAACACAATAAGAAAGAGATAGAAATTGATGGCTTTAAAAGTTTCATCCACAATGTAGATCGAGATATAGAGCGTAGCAAGGATGACTTCATTATACATTTCAAAAAGAAATATTCAGACCCATATCCACCATCATGGATAATAGCAGAGATATTAACCTTTGGTAATTTAAGTAGAATATTTAAAGGACTAAATCAAAAGTCATTACAAAAGAAAATATCTCAAAAAGTGGGATTAAGTTCTGATGTTTTTGAGAGTTGGATGCTCTCCCTAGCTGGTCTAAGAAATATATGTTGTCATCATGGTCGCTTATGGAATAGGGTGTTGCCACTATCAGTAATGTCCCCTAAGCGAGCTAAGTTTGGTTGGGAGATAGGCGATACTGATAATAGTAGAACATATTACAGATTATGTATGATTAAATATCTACTCTTCTCGGTATCTCCTGCAAATAGCTTTAAAGCAAAACTTACAACATTGCTAAGCGAATACCCATCTATTGATATAGTAGCAATGGGGTTTCCTCAGAATTGGCAAGATGAATCCTTATGGAGATAACAGCAGGAATTAATCACTTTACTATTACCCGATTTATAGTTAAAGCAGGGTGAAAATTAATGTTACTATTAAGAAATATAATCACAGTCAGTGCAGCGCACTGGCTGTTTTTTTGTATATAGTCACTACTAATAACCGTTTCTAATCACTGTCAGCAAAGAGCATTCAAATATTTTCAACAAGTTATAATTATACAAAAAGAACCTACAAAATTAGCTTACACAACTCCTCAGAATAAAACAAATAGCTGAAAATGAAATATATTTTTGGTAATTACATAGTTTTTTATTAGTTTTGTGCTATGATATGCAAATAGTGTATCATTACATATGAATAACGTTTTGAAAGCGTTATGCTTTACTTGTAGCCTGAAAACCTGAGAAATTTTCAAAGAATGTACAAGGATTGCATAGTGACTTCACGCCTATTTACCAGGCGTGAATTGCTATGTTCTATCTGTGCATTCATGGTTTCTCAGGACCTTCAGACCACAGTGTGAGCATACAGTTCACGCTTTTTTTGTATAATATAATTGCCTTCAGAACTGAGAGGCAGGCAATTAACTTAGCATGACAAAAATAACATTCCCCATCATTACGACAGATGACAATCGTTTTCAACTTTCAGTTGACTTATGTATCTACACAAAAGACTCTATCACTGCTGCGTGTTACAAATTCTCACATCTATTTTTTATACATCAAGCACTCAAAGGCAATAATATAGAAATTATTTTTGAGAGTAAAGATAATAATACTATTACAGAAGAAGCTGTCAAACAATTCTGTAACGAACTAATCGACCAACAGCTACGCTGCAACACAGAAAAACAATTTGGAGCAATTCGAGAAATGATAGTTAACGAGGCTTTCAAACCATTAAACATTTAAGGTATGAATTATCAATTATTACCATTTAGGTTTGAGCGTTATAATGATAGTGAATATCTGCTAACCAATGAAGTTGGGGAGTATATATTCCTTTCGCACTGTGATTTTAATAAATTAATTAATGGCGACTTAGACCCTAAAAGTGAATTATTCTACAATATTGCATCTAAACAAATAGCAACAACGGACAATATAGAATCTGTTGTAAAAATGCTTGCGACTAAGTATAGAACTAAAAAAAGTATACTTCGGGATTTTACATCTTTACACATGGTTGTACCTACCCTTAGATGTAATTCAAGCTGCATTTATTGTCAAGTGGCACGTAAGAACATGAGTGACCACTCGGCAGATATGACAAAAGAGACAGCAAAGAAGATAGTCACTACAATTTTTAAATCTCCATCACCATTTATTAAGATAGAATTTCAAGGTGGTGATCCATCTACCGATTTTGAGATGGTCAAATATATTATTGAAGAGGCTGAATGGCAAAATCTGTTCAAAAAAAGAAACCTTGATTTTGTGATATGTACCAATTTGTGTCTCTTAGACAAAAACATGGTAAAATATCTTCACAAACACAAATGCCAAATCTCTACATCTCTAGATGGTCCTGAAGATTTACACAATACAAACAGACCATTACAAAATACAGAACTTACACACCAGATATTTGAGAGCAACTTGAATATGATTAGAGAGGTATGCAAAGACAAAGATTATGTATCTGCATTAATGACAACCTCTAAATATAGCCTTGGGCGTTTCCCTGAAATTATCGATGAATATGTACGATTAGGTTTTAATAATATATTTCTTAGAGCATTAAATCCTTATGGCTTTGCAAAGAAATATAAAGAAAAAATAGCATACTCAACTGAGGAGTTTATCGAAAATTATCGTATTGGACTTGACTATATAATAGAGTTAAACAAACAAGGAACATTCTTTATAGAGGGTTATTCTGCTCTTTTACTTAAACGAATGCTCACACCTTTTGCAACTGGCTTTGTAGACCTACAATCTCCAGCAGGAGTCGGTATTGCAGGGGCAATATATGATTTCAATGGCAATGTATATGTATCTGACGAGGCACGTATGATGGCTCGTTTTGGTGAGGATTATTTTTGCTTGGGTAATGTTGCAACGCATAGTTATGAGGATATGTTTAACGGGAAAAATCTTCATAATATTATTGCATCATCATGTACAGAGTGTTTACCAATGTGCTCTCAATGCGTTTATCAGCCTTATTGTGGAGCAGATCCAGTACGTAACTTCTCAGAACAGGGAGACATGATTGGATTTAGACCAACTAATGAGATGTGTAGAAAAACCAAAAGTGTAATAACATACCTCTTTGAGTTACTTAAACGCAACGATCCCGAAATTAATAAAATATTCTGGTCTTGGATAAATTAATAAATTATGAAACAGATAAATAGCATAGTTACAAATATCGAAGATGAAGTGTTGGGAATTATAACACTCAAACCCAAAAATATATTTGGACGAAATAAATATATATTAGTGTCTGAGAATCTAGATACTCCTAAGCGTGGATATGCTGCTACAATATCAAATAGAAAATTGAGCGGCTCTACAAATAGATCATTCTGTATGGTTAGTGAGTTATCTGATTTTAAAGATGGTGATGTGGTGTTGATAAATAGTAGCGGAGAAATAATTTTTCTCTATGATATAAGGTCAAGTCACAATGCGATAATGGCAACAGAATTGTGCAACCACAGATGTGTAATGTGTCCTCAACCACCCATAGTAAAGGAGAAAGACAAAACAGATTTTAATCTCAAATTAATATCACTATTTGACAAAAGTACGCAAGAGGTAGGAATCACAGGGGGCGAACCAACATTAATTGGAGATAAGTTATTTATATTAATTAAACATATACAAAAACATCTACCGCATTCTGCAATTAGCATCCTTTCCAATGGGGTAAAATTTGCAGATAAGGGATATGCAAAAAAGTTGGCTATATTACATCATTACGACTTACAAATAGATGTTCCATTATTTTCAGATATAGCCTCAGAACATAATAAAATTGTTGGTGCTAATACATTCTACAAAACAGTTGATGGATTATATAATTTAGCTCAATTTAGACAGCGTATAGGCATTAGGGTTGTAATACATAAACTCAACTACAAGCGATTACCTCAGTTAGCTGAGTATATATACCACAACTTTCCATTTATCTGTCAAGTGGCGTTTATGCAAATAGAGACTCTCGGACTTGCTCAAGATAATATTGATAAATTATGGATTGACCCATACGATTATAATCGTGAATTGGAGCAGGCTGTTTTAATATTACGTGATAGAGGTATCACCACCCATATATACAATGCCCAACTATGTATTCTACCTAGATCTATACGCCCATTTGCTCAACAATCAATATCGGATTGGAAAAACATCTATATTGATAAGTGCGAAAGGTGTGCACTAATGAGCTCCTGCGCTGGATTCTTTGCCTCAAACAAAGATCGTCATAGTGAGCATATAAAGAATATATCTCAAAATGATATATGTAATTAATTTATTGTTTAACTTTATAAAAGGAGGTTTTAATGAAGAAATTATTATTTCTTGCGGTATCTACTGTAATAACAGTAGCTAGTTTCGCTACTTCTGCAACTCAACAAGTGATCTCAAAAGCAACATTGAGCAGTTCATTTGTAGAGCAGCAGCAAGACGTGCCGTTGATTCTTGAGCAATTCTCTGCCGATGCAAATTTGCTTGCTGCGCACTACTCACATAGTTCGCACAGCTCACACAGCTCGCATAGCTCGCACTCTTCTCACAGCTCGCATAGTTCTCACTATTCGAGTAGGTAATACTCTACTTTGAGGGCTAAGAACTAGCCCTCAATTTTTAATTCAAATTAGATTTTATAAACTCAAACCTATCTCTTGATTTTCCATATACAGAAATTGAATTTAGTAAAAATTAAAGGAAAAAAGTGCAAAATTGTTAAATCTATGTAAATTTTTTAAATTTTATTTGTTTACTAGTTTTTTTTTACTACATTTGCTGTGTACAAAACGTACTTTACTAACGAAATATAATTTAAACACAGATACTAATGATGAAATATTCGCTATATTTTGCTTTTTATTACTTTTTTTATTTTATCAATAAAAGAAGCGAAGCCTTTATGTAGTTATATCATCGTTATGAGTAGAATTAAAAGCCTTCGCAGTGTATGCGAGGCTTTTTTTTTATGAAAAATTAAATAAACTGAAAATTATGGAACTTGACCTCTTATCTAAAAATAATATAACAGAGATGTCTCTAAAATCTAAAAGAGTAGCTATACAGGGCTACGAGGGATGCTTTCACCAAGAGGCAGCCTATAAATATTTTGGAGATAACATAGAAATTGTTCCTTGTGCAACTTTTGCAGATGTAACAGCTATGATAGAAAACCTAGAGGTTGATGCTGGTGTTATGGCAATCGAAAACTCTATAGCAGGCTCAATCCTACCTAATTATCGCTTACTACAAAACAGTTCTTTGAAAATTTCTGGAGAGGTTTATCTTTCTATAACACAAAACATGATGATTCTTCCTGATGTTGAACTTGAAGATATCACAGAGGTTAGATCCCACCCTATAGCACTACTACAATGTACTGACTTCCTTGAAAAAGAGGGCATGCACAGATATAAGCTAGTAGAATCGGTTGATACAGCCTTAAGTGCAAAAGAAATCAAAGATAATAACTTAAAACATGTTGCTGCTATAGCTAGTGAGCTTGCAGCAAAATTATATGGTCTTAAAATCATAGCTCCTAATATCAACACCTTCAAAAACAATTTCACAAGATTCTTAATAGTTGAACGAGCTGACAAAGTTATGCCTAACGTTCATATAAATAAAGCATCCTTATATTTTGAAGTAGAACACACAGGAGGCTCACTTTTGTCTGTACTTAAATGTTTTGAACTTTGTGGTATTAACATGTCAAAGTTACAGTCTTATCCTATTCCTTCTGACCCTTTCCATTATCTATTCCACACAGATGTAGAATTTGATAATATAGAAGATTTTGAGACTGCAATAAAATATGCTTCATCAGCATCTAAAAATCTTTTCATTTGTGGAGCATACAAAAAAGCAGAACACATCCTTTAAAGAAGTTTTAATAATAAAATTATGAATACAGAAAATAACCCTATAGAAATTACACTTTCTGATAGACTTAGTAGTGTGGGAGAATATTACTTCTCAAAAAAATTAAGAGAGGTAGATGAGTTACGTAAAGCGGGTAGAGAGATTATATCTTTAGGAGTTGGCAGCCCCGACCTTCCTGCCGCAAAAGTAGTATGTGATAGACTAGCTGTAGAAAGCGCAAAGCCTGGCGCTCATGGTTATCAATCTTATATAGGTTCTTTAGAACTTAGATCTGCTTTTTGTTATTGGTATCAAACATATTATGGAGTAACTTTAAATCCACAAAATGAAGTGCTACCTCTTATAGGTTCTAAGGAAGGTGTTATGCACTGTATGATGACCTACCTTTCTAAAGGAGATAAGGTTTTAGTACCAAATCCAGGCTACCCTACTTATACTTCTGCTGTAAACCTTGCAGGTGGTGTTATTGTAGAGTACAAACTAAAAGAGGAAAACGATTTTCAAATTAACTTTGACGAGATAGAAGCAGATGGTCTTAAGGGCGTTAAGATTATGGTTGTTAATTATCCTCACATGCCTACAGGTACTACTCCAAAAGAGGGTTTGTTTGAAAATATCGTAAAGTTCGCAAAAAAACATAACATCTTAGTACTTCACGACAATCCTTATAGCTTTATTAGAAACGAAAAACCTATGAGTTTACTAAGTGTAGAAGGTGCTAAAGACTGTGTCCTTGAACTTAACTCTCTTAGTAAAAGCCATAACATGGCAGGTTGGCGTTTAGGAGCATTAATGGGCGCTAAAGAGCGTATCACAGAGGTCTTACGTTTTAAAAGCAACATGGATTCAGGTATGTTCTTACCTATGCAACTTGCTGCTGCTGAAGCTTTACACCTAGGCGATGATTGGTATGAAAGCCTAAATAAGGTTTATAAAGAAAGAGAAGAACTAGGCTATGCGATAATTGACAAATTAGGTTGCACAGCTCGTAAAAATCAAGCAGGCTTATTTATTTGGGGTAAACTTCCTGAAAATAGTGGTGACTGCTACGAATTTATTGATAAGATACTATTAGAAAAAGGCGTATTTATAACACCAGGTGCTATATTTGGTAGTGAGGGCAAGGATTACATTAGAATTAGTCTTTGTGCCCCTAAAGAAAAGCTACAAGAGGCATTAAACAAATTATAAGATTATGATAGCTGCAATAATAGGTATAGGACTTATTGGAGGTTCCTTTGCCTTAAGTTTAAAAGATAACAACTTAGTGAAAAAAATATTAGGAGTTGATTCTAATATTAATAACTCTAATGAGGCTTTACGACTTGGACTTGTAGACGAGATAGTAACTCTAGAGCAAGCTGCCGAACAAGCTAACTTTATAGTAGTAACAACACCAGTAAATTACATTCCAACTGTTGTTATTAAGCTACTTAACAGAATTAACGAAAAGTGTATAGTTATAGACATGGGTTCTACAAAAAGTGAACTATGTGATATGATTTCTCAACACCCTAACCGTGGTCGCTTTGTAGCTACTCACCCTATGTGGGGTACTGAGTACAGTGGCCCAAAGGCGGCTTTACACAATGCCTTTAAGGGTAGCACTGTTGTACTATGTGAAAAGGACAAGAGCAATCAAGATGCTATTAATTTTGTAGAAAACATATACAAGTCTATAGGTATGAATGTTACATACATGAATGCCGAAGATCACGACATACATACTGCATATATTAGTCACATCTCTCATCTTACATCCTTTGCGTTATCACTAACCGTACTAGAGAAGGAGTTAGAAGAAGATCATATCACTGTTCTTGCAGGTGGTGGTTTTGACTCTACAGTACGTCTTGCAAAAAGTTCACCTGAGATGTGGTTACCTATCTTTATGCAGAATAAGTACAATGTATTAGACGTTCTACGTGAGCACATACATCAGCTTCAAATATTACGTAAGCTGATAGAGAAAGATGATACTGACGGGCTTAAGAAGGCTATGCAAAAGGCTAACGAGATAAGACGAATCATAAAGTGACCTAATTGCCCGGCAAAAACTCTGGGATTGCTTTTCCCAATAACGGCCTACATTTTTCACCTTTTTCAAAGTTCCAATGCTCACAGCCCTCAAGGCTGCTCCGCTTGAAACTTCAAAAAACGCAAAAAATCTAAGCCATTCTTGAAAAAAGCGGACAGCACGTTTCCTGCCCTATGCAGGCAACAACAACAACAACAATTATATACACAAAATAAAGAATATTAATTTAATACTTAGATACTATTATGAGTGGAATTTTAACAAGCAAAAAACCATTGATTATTTCAGGACCTTGTAGTGCTGAAACAGAACTTCAAACATTAGAAACTTGCCGTCAAGTAGCAGCAACAGGCAAAGTAGACGTATTACGTGCTGGCATTTGGAAACCTCGTACTCGTCCAGGTTCTTTCGAAGGCGTTGGTGTTAAAGGTCTAGCATGGATGGCTCGTGCAAAAGAAGAAACAGGGCTTCCAATAGCTATAGAGGTTGCTACAGGTAAACATGTTGAGAATGCCTTAGAATTTGGTGTTGACATATTATGGTTAGGAGCTCGTACTACAGTAAATCCTTTCTCAGTTCAAGATATTGCAGACGCTCTTCGTGGAGTAGACGTTCCTGTTCTTATCAAAAACCCTATGAACCCTGATGTAGAGTTATGGCAAGGTGGCGTTCAACGTCTTCAAGCTGTAGGCGTTAAAGAAATAGGTCTTATTCATAGAGGTTTCTCTGTTCTAGGTTCTCAGCCTTTACGTAACAACCCTATGTGGCACATTGCTATTGAGATGCGCCGTCGTATGCCTGAGCTACCTATGATTTGTGACCCTTCACACATCTGTGGTAACAGAGAGTACTTATTAGAGATAGCTCAAAAAAGTGCTGACTTAAACTATGACGGTTTAATCGTTGAGAGTCACATCAACCCTTGTGAAGCATGGAGTGATTCAGCTCAACAGTTAACTCCTAGTGCATTAGACGAATTCTTAAGCGCTATCAAATGGAGAGCTAACAATGTTGAGTCTTCAGAGTTCCAACAAACACTAGAGGAATTACGTATTCAAATCGACCAATACGATGCTGAGATTTTAAATATCATCGCTAAGCGTATGAGCATTTCTGAGAAAATCGGTCTAGCTAAGAAAGAAAATAATGTAGCTATTCTTCAAACTAACCGTTGGGAAGTTATCATTGAGAAAACTAAGAAACTTGCTTCTGACTTAAATCTTTCAGACGATTTCATCGTAAAACTATTAGATGCTATTCACGTTGAGAGTATCAACCGCCAAAACAAAGTAATGAACAAATAGACTCCTTATTTGGTTATTTTATCCCCCATGCATATAACTCAGTGCATGGGGGATTTTGATATTAGCACTATCAGTATTTGACTGGGTCTTGCAGGGTCTTGCAGGGTCTTGCAGGGTCTTGCAGGGTCTTGCAGGGTCGCGACAAGCGTGGAAAGATTGCTTGAAAGATTGTTGGAGGGTCAATACATAAAAAACAATTTGCATTATATTGCTAATTTTCATACCTTTGCACCATAATAATATCTCTTACTAAGAGAAGGATTAGAGATATAAGCAAATCTAGTAATTAATTAACTTAAAAACAAAAAGCCATGAAAGAGAACTATGTAACATCTAAGATTGAAGTGATCGAAATTGAAATCGAGGATGCTGTGCTTAGTGCGAGCACTAACAACATGAGTATTACAAGTGTAAGAGATGGCGGTAGTGCTTGGTAGAAGTAGAATCGATTAAATTTTAAGAAGCAATTATGAACAGATTTTTTAGAAGTTTTGTACTCTCAGCAGTAGCTGCTATGGGTATTGTGGCATGTAGTGAGAGTGATGAGCCTACTTTGGTGCCATCGAACGGCACCACGCTAACCGCATCGGTCTCGGCGACTACTCAAACGAAGGTCTCATTTACCGATAATGGCACCGATGATACTATCGACCTTGCGTGGGAGAATGACGACTCGTTTACTCTTTACAATAAAAGTGGGAATTATGTAGGTGACTTCACCTGCAACGATGCTGATAACGCATCTTTAGTAACAGTGAAATCACCCTTAACGATGGAGAGAGTTACACAGCAATCTACCCTGCAACAAGCGCAGAGACCCTTGATGATGCTCTAGAAGAGGATCTAACATCGACTCAAAACGGTAACGATATCAGCGACCTCAACAACGCGTGTATGATGCAAGCGACCTTCACCTACAACGCTGATACTAACAACACAATTGAGTTCTCACACCTAAAGGCAATTTTGACAATCGTCTTTGATTATGATGATTTTCATTTAAGTATTGCGGGCGAAGATGATGATGCTGCGCTATACTGCCTCGAAATTACCATTGGCGCAAAGACCTACAAGGTAAACTTCGATCCCTCAATAATTTATGATGCCACCTTCTACATTATGATCGACCCTGACGAGGATTTTGATGGTACGAGTGAGCGTGAACTTAAGTTCACGTTTTACTATTATTGGGGTGGAAGTCGTGATAGTGAGACAACCAGGACTACAACAAGCTATACAGTCTACGAAGCAGGCTATCGCTACACCGGGAAAATCGAAAATCTGCCATAGTAAGTGTCGTTGTGGAGGATAATCCCTACGCCACTACTACATTCAATTAAAAGTGCACATTTTCATTGTAAAATGTGCACTTTTGCCATTTTATTGCTCAATAGATAATTAGCAAGAGATATGTCAAAAAAAGAGGTGTATCTCTGATGATTTCAGAAACATATTTTACCATTTATCTACACCTGCTCTCTACTAACGTAAATGACGACATAAGCACCTACACAAACGAGCGCTTCGTAATGAGTAATGAATAAATAGACTCCTTGTTTGGGGATTTTATCCCCCATGCATATAACTCAGTGCGTGGGGATTTTTTATATACCCATGCTAATACTCTAAAATACAAATACACTAATCTACAATCACTTACATACTTTAACACTTTTTTGAAAAAAGTGAACAAAAACTCGCTTTCAGTTGCTTTTTGAGACAACTGAGCGCATAATTTTTACAAAAAAGTAGGCTATTACCGTAAACTTGAGGTTTACGGTAATAGCCTACCCATGCTGCGCGTACTACAAAAAATCCGAACCTACGAGATTCGGATTTTAATAATATTTGACAGTTAAATTAGAACACTAACAAACTACATTGGATTAGTTTGCAAAAACTTCCGTTTTGCCATTAGATGCTTATATGCAATTTCAATATACTCCTCTTTAAATAACTCTTTCTTTCTTGATGACCATTTTTGTATGCCATCCATTACCTCAGGCATCGTCATATCAGGGTTTGAACGAATAACATAATCAACAGAGGATAACAGCTCTAAAGAGAATGAAGACTCAAAACCACTAATTATATTAAGTAAATACTTTAAGGTATTTATCTGATCGTTAGTTAAGTTATTGCGTACATAATGGCTAATTTCACTTTTTTTCTCATGAATCAACTCTAAACTATCAAAAGGTTTTGCCTCATTTTGTTCAAGTCCAAGTATGAATTTGCCATTTATATCATATAATATTTTGGCAATATTTCTGTCGTAAGGTCCATAATGTGCAGCAACAAATCTAAATTTAGCAAATGAAGTGTCTCCTAGGCGATGCATAAAATATGCAAGTTTATTTGCAACAAATAGGCTACAGTCCTCACCATTAGACTCATAGCAGAACATAGCATAAATTAGCATAGCTTGGGCATCATCAAGATTCTTATCATCTACTCTTTCTTTTGCTTCGGCTTTTAGTACGGCTTTATAATTATCATTCGGAGCATAGATATTAATCTCTACACCTTTGATATTGTTAAGTTTACTTTCTATCATCTCCTTAACAACATTCCAATCTAATCCTCCATTTCCACACCCTAAAGGCGGAATAGAGATACTTTTGATGCTATACTTAATTATAACATTTTTCAGATCATCTAAGCCTTTTTCGATATATTCATATTTTGATTTAAATCTCCATTGTTGTTTAGTTGGAAAATTAACAATCAATTTTCTTCCATTAAGGTCAGATTCATCAAAAACAAATAATTTACCAATGCCTATATCTCCAGACTTACAGGCAGCAACATACGCTTTATAATTAGAAGGATAATTCTCCTTAAATTGCAAAGCTATACCTTTCCCCATAACGCCAACCGTGTTAACAGTATTAACAACAGCTTCGTCAGTCGAGGCAACGAGATTTCCTGTTTTGTAATTTATCATTCGTAATAATATTTATTTTCTTTATCAACGTATATTTTGATTGACTTATTTTCTGTTAGCAATGATTCTGCATATTCATATTGAGAATCTAAAAAGTCCTCTCCTGAGGCGTCATGACCAATATAGGGAAGTGCAACATAGTTCCCATCATTCATCATTATGGAGTTATAGTAGTATTTGTTAGACACTATCCCTTCTAGGCTCTTATCTTTCAAAGAGTATTTTATAATCTTACGTCCCAAAGATACAATTATGCAATCATTTGAATATGACACATTATATAAATTCTTATTAATCTCACCTTTTGTTCTACCTAAGTCTATGATTTTCTCACCATTCAAACCTAATGAATCAAATTTATATACAGGTGTTCTAAACGAAGAAACAATTAAATACTTATCCCCATTGTCATAAACTGGTAAAACATTTAGATTTATTTCACTGAGTATAACATCATTCTTTGATGATAAATTGATAAACTTTATTTCCTTGGCTATATTATTAATAGATCTGTTTTCTGTATCTGAATGAGATAATTCTTCCTCTAGATTATAGGTATATATACCTGATTCACACATTATATTGTCAGCTGAACTTACTTTTGAGCTATTGTTATTACAACTAGCAAGAAAGACAATAACAATGATATAGGTTAACAAGTTCATATTTATTAAGTTAGTAGATTTAAATTGCGATTTTAGCCTTATGATTATTGATTAATGGCGACAAGCGTGGAAATTATTCACAAAATCTTTCATAAAATTTTCAACAAAATCTTCTCAGAATTTTCTCAGAATATTTTATCGCTTGTCGCGACCCCTTTGACCCCTATGACCCCTATGACCCCTATGACCCTCCAGCAATCTTTCAAGCTATCTTTCCACGCTTGTCGCGACCCAGCTCGACCCAGCTCGACCCTGTCCGACCCTGTCCGACCCTGGCAACTTTATCAGAGCTCAGCAGTATTACCTTTAGCAATAATACCTCCACAATACTACAACTGATACTCTATAACATTTACAAATCCAGTTTCATCATCGGTAATTGCACCATAAAGTTTTCCTGATTGCTCGTCAATGCACATTCGAATAAAATAACGATCTAAATCATAATGCTTTTTGTACTCTCCTTTGTTGTCAAAAACAATAAGAGTGACTCCTCCTAATTCATCTTTCTTAGTTATATCATAAGCTCCTCGAAGTATGTAGTAATTTTCATTCCCACAATATCCCCACAAAGTATAAATAATATATTTATCTATACTTCCATTACTATTAGTCTGTGGTAAAGGATTTTTACTAAATTGGTATCTCTTAAATAAACCGTCTTTATCGTATAAATCTACATAATCAAAAAAAGTCATGCCTGCCATTATAAAATCACCGTCACTGCGTGCTAATAACTTTGCATCATATATATAAGAAGAATCCATAGCGTTTATATTAACACTACAATCAAAAAAGCCTTCCGATTGAACAATATTATTATTTTTACAATCAACAACTCTAAATAGTTCTTTTCCGCCTGGTCTTATTGTTTTACACACAATATTATCACCTAATTTATTCATGTAATTAGTGAAAGAGAGTTTAGCAGGCATATCAGTTTTGGAGATTATTTTAATATCGTTAATATCCTCTACACTTAGGGTAAAAAGAGCTTTTAACTGCCCGTCATAAATATCTAACTTTTTGTTGTCATTGTAGCTATTATCATTTAATATTACATTAGGATATAGAAATTCATTAGGTCCATGTCCTCTTTGTCCGTATATAGCCACAAGCTCTCCTGTATGTTTATTTATAGCATAAAAGTAGTTTTTAGCACTTGGATGTCCATCTGAAAATATTATATAATCTCCCTTTACTATCATATTGGTAATATCTCCTATCTCGTCTGAAGAGAAGATAATTTTACCCGACAATGGAGCATCTTCCTTAAGCTCTACAAGCTCCGTTTTAGTTTTGTTTGAGTTACATCCAAACATTAAGATAGATGCAACAATCATTAATAGGTAATTTCGTTTCATTTTATATTTTTCATTTTAGATCTTTCTTGTACATACAAATTAATAACACTGTATTTTAGAAGTTCCCTATATGTACAATCCTATATTCATTATCTGGTAAATCTCTAGCGATAGCATAAATAACCCCATTGTCTATACAAATGTAACTCAAAGAATAGCCTTCAACTTCAATAAGTTCAAGCGGTGTATGATTCCAGTCAAATTTAGCTAACTTGCAGTTATTACTAATACCTTTATTTCCAATATACACTGCATATATAAAGTCATCTGTAGCCAAAATATCAGTCACTCCCCAATACATCTCGTAAATATCATGAGCAGTTTTTGGAATAATAGATTCATAAAAATATGAGGTCTTTAACTCTTTAATTTTATTGTTTTTTAAAGAGAGAGTTTCAAAAATCAACCCCTCTTTTGTTCCTATTACTAATTTTGATATATCTGGATTAAAGGCAATAACTGGTTGAACATATATCCTACTTATCTTCTCAATATCATCAATAGGCAATTTATCATAGTAAGATAGCTCTTTGTTATTAGAGATAATAGAAATTCTATGGTTAGGCTCTTTAGGCATACTTGCAAATTTAATATAACTATCTGAATCTTTTTTTAGAATATTGGTATTTCCATTCGTCGCATTGTATCCAGAAGCCTTTTCAATTGTAAGCTCCGCCGATTTAGAGATTACTACACGCAACATTTTTTGGTCTACCGAAGATAGTAAAATTAACTCACCTTGTGATGGGTCAAATGAATATGACAATACATCAATCAATTCATTGTTTGCACGCCCTAACGCTACACCACTTGCAACCAACTCTCCAGATGCTTTACTAAAAAGATGTACCATTTTATTATTTATCTTTGCTATAACTACAAAATAATCATAACAATTTTCAAAACCCACAACACCTCCTTGAACGAGGATAATATTTGATATAGGTTGAGCACTCACTGTTTTTTCATTTTCAAACACAGGTGCTTTATATGCAATCCCATTATTACAACCAACTAGAAGTGTTATAAACAAACTCAAAGTTAAACTTTTTATAGATTTCAGGGTTTTCATAATTGTATTTTTTAAGATTATCATTTTCTTATTTCCCGAAAGATAATGTTTTTTTTAATAATTACAAAATATTATATATAATTATATTTGCCTACTATTAAAACTAACGAAAGTCTCCGCCAAAATTAAGCATTAAGCATTAAGCATTAAGCATTAAGCATTAAGCATTAAGCATTAAGCATTAAGCATTAAGCATTAAGCATTAGCCTATGCATTATTTTCC
>JAWXTP010000011.1:0-44654 GCA_044433415.1 Rikenellaceae bacterium | reverse complement strand
ATAAGCCATAGCGGTTCCTATGGCGCATTTTATAAAATTAAAAGATGAGGCTTTAAAATTTGAAAGCGTTAAAGCATAGCTGTTAGAGATTCCCTAGACCATTCTTGGAAAAAGCGGACAATCGTGGACGTTATGTAGCGCTCATGGTAACAAACCCTAGTTTGGTTAAAGGGGATGTGCAAAATATATGGCGTGTGCGTTAAAAAAACAAGTGTAATGTTTCATCTTATGATGAAATGTTATACTTGTTTTTTTATTTTCTTTCTTCTTCTTTTCTTCTTCTTTTCTTCTTCTTTTCTTCTTCTTTTCTTCTTCTTTTTTGTGCGCTATTTTTGATTTTTTGTAAAGTATTTGTTATCTTTGTAAGAGATATAATAGTATTCGCTAAGTGCGAATATTTGAGATAACAGATATAATAGTATTTATTATGTATTACTTTGATTTGGATACGCCCGAGGAGTTGGCGGAACAATTAGCTAGTAAGGTACAGAGACGACGACTTGAAAAAGGACTCTCTCGTGCGGCACTTTCACGTCTTAGTGATGTGCCAGCTCCAACTATTGCAAAGTTCGAACAGGAACATACAATATCTTTACAGTCCTTTCTTTCAATTGTGAAAGCTCTAGGGCATAGTGACGATATTAAACTTGTGTTGTCAGAACCAAAATATAATACGATAGAGGAGTTAGACCAGATAAATAAAAATAAAAACCGTCAACGAGGTCGCGATGAAAAAGGTAGATAAATTAATAGTAAAATATCGTGAGCGTATAGTTGGATGCTTGCGTATGAGTCCAGATAATGGGAAATGCGTGTTTCAATATGATGCAGAATGGTTGGCAAATGGATTTTCTATTTCTCCTCTTGATTTGCCTCTTAAGCCTGGATTGTTTGTTGCAAAACCAGAACCATTTTATGGGAATTTCGGAATCTTTGAAGATAGTATGCCTGATGGTTATGGTAGATATTTGCTAAATAGAATCTTGAAGAAACAAGGTGTCAATGAATTTGAGTTGAACCCTTTACAGCGATTAAGTATAGTGGGGGATGCAGGTTTGGGTGCCCTATGTTATGTTCCAGAGACTTATGTAGGAGAACATAAAATTTTACCTGAATTGGACGAACTTCAGGAACTTGCTTTGCTTGTACTTAGTGAGAAAACTGATAAAGATGAAGATGTGCTTTACTTTAATAGTGGTAACTCAGGAGGTTGTAGACCTAAATGCTTGATGAAAGATGATGCAGGAAGATGGTTAGTGAAATTTAGACATACCTATGACCCTAAAGATATGGGAGTTATGGAGTATAAGTATAATGAGGTAGCGCGTAAGTGTGGTATAGTAACGCCTGATTTTAAACTTGTAGAAGGTAAGTATTTCGCATCAAAAAGGTTTGACTGTGATGATAATGGAACACGTCTACATGTGGCTACAGCAGGCGCCCTGTTAAATGAATCTATTTTTATGCCTAAGATGGATTATAGAACTTTATTACATCTTACAGGTTATCTTACTCAATCAAAAGAACAAGTAGAACAGATGTTTAGGCGTATGATATTTAATATCCTGAGTGGTAATAAAGATGACCATGTGAAAAATTTTAGCTTTATTTGCCGTGAAGCCTCGTGGGAGTTAGCACCTGCATACGACCTTACTCTTTGTAGCAGTGGTTACTATGGACAGCATGCTACATCGGCTAATTATAATGGAAATCCAACACGGAAAGATGTGTTGACAGTAGGTAAAAGCGCTAAGTTGTCAGAAGGTCGATGTAATGAAATAATAGATGAGATGATAGAAAATTGTGCACCTATTATACAGAAAACAAAAATAAAATGAGACTTTTAGAAACTGGTGTAAAAATTTGTTGTATTACATAATTTACGTTACACAAATATCGTAACAATATTTGTGTAAAACAAATTTACAGGAAAATGCTGGAGGGTAAAGGTGTTGGCTTTTAGCTTGTCGCTCGATTGTGATATAAATTTAAGTGCCCAATAGAAGTTCAACTTCTATTAGGCACTTAAATTTAAACAGGACAACCCAGTTTTATTTAGAATCGTGTCTCATTTCTTTAGCGTCAATATAGAAAATAATATCTTCCGCGATATTATTACAACGGTCTCCTATACGTTCTAGACGACGAATACAAGCGTAAAGAAGCAGAGCGCTTTCGCCCATTTCTGGTGATGTAGCAACGTATTTTGCAAGCACTTTAGCGGCATTATTATTGATATCATCTATGCTATCATCCGCTAGGAATACTTTAGCCGCGATTTTAGTATCTTCTTTAAGAAGAGCGCGTTTTGTGATATCTAAGATATTAATAACTTCATCGAACATAGTATCAAGTTGAAGTTCAGCGATAAGTTCTTGAGGTATATCTTTATACTGTTTACTAACAACAAAGCGTGCTATACCTTCTGCGAAGTCACCTATACGTTCAAGGTTATTATTTATTTTTATAAGCGCTAGTACAAATCGCAAATCCACGGCTACAGGGTTAAAAAGTGCAATAAAATTTTCGCACTCTCTATCCATCAATAGTTCATAAGAGTTTACGCTTTTCTCGCGATATATAATTTCGTGAGCGCATTCTTTATCATTCTCTAGCAAAGCCGTTTTTGACTTCTTAACCTGAGAATCTACAAGCTGCCACATCTCAGCGATAAGCTGCTTCAAGTTTATAATTTCTTGTTCTGTATGTATCATAATTTCACTGTTTTATTTTAGTCTGCTTCAAAATGTCTTTTATCTAAAATAGTTTATAGCAATATTCAGTCTGCATAGGGCAGGAAACTAATCTGTCTCTTTTTTCCTAAGTTGTCCGAAGCGATATTTAGTCTGCATAGGGCAGGAAACCAATCTGTCTCTTTTCCCGAAGCTTTCCGAAGCAATATTTAGTCTGCATAGGGCAGGAAACAGATGTGTCTCTTTTTTCAAGAATGGTTCATATTTGCGGCGTTTTTTGAAGTTTTAAGCGGAGCAGCCTCGATGGCTGTGAGCATTGAAATTTTGAAAAAGGTCGCAAAGATGAGCCGTTATTGGAAAAAGTGGAACAGAACGTCCCTTGCCGGAAATAAATGTTACCCGAAGCGGCCTGTTATATAGTTTTGGGTCGCCTCCACTTGCGGATTTAGGAACATATCTTTGGTGTTATTATACTCTATAAGCTCACCCAAATAGAAAAACGCTGTTTTATCAGACACACGACCAGCTTGTTGCATATTATGTGTAACAATAACTATAGTATAATCCTTCTTTAGTTCAAAGATAAGGTCTTCAACTTTTGAAGTAGATATAGGGTCAAGAGCAGAAGCAGGTTCATCCATAAGAAGTATAGAAGGTTCTACAGCTAGAGCGCGAGCTATGCAAAGGCGTTGTTGTTGACCACCTGAAAGCTCAAAAGCACTTTTCTTAAGTTTATCACTTACCTCATCCCAAAGTGCAGCACCACGTAGAGAACTTTCTACTTTATCAGCGATATAAGTCTTGTTAGTGATACCATTTACGCGCATGCCGTAAGCAACATTTTCAAAAATGGTCTTTGGGAAAGGATTAGGCTTTTGAAATACCATACCTACATTCTTTCTTAAAAGGTCTACCTCTATGCTTTTGTCATAGATGTTCTGACCACCAATTAAAATCTCACCTTCAAGACGAGTCTTGTCTATAAGGTCGTTCATACGGTTGAAAAGACGTAAGAAAGTAGACTTGCCACAACCTGAAGGTCCGATGAAAGCTGTAACAGAATTTTTCTCTATGTTCATATTCACATTCTTTAGAGCGTGAAAATCACCATAGTAGAAGTTTACATCCTTAGCCTCAATTGCAAAGTTATTATCTGCTTGTGTCATTATATTGTTTTTTTATTATTATCTTATTAATTTACAAGTCCTAAAACTTAACTCGTTTGCTTAATGCATTTCGCAGTAAAGTAGCTAAAGTATTGAATATAAGTACTATCAATACAAGTACAAGAGCAGTGCCGTAAGCTATAGGTCGTGAGGCTTCTATATTAGTACCACTAGTAGCAACTACATAAAGGTGATAAGGTAGAGCCATTATCTGGTCGAATACTGAGCTAGGAAGTTTTGGTAGGAAGTAGGCCACACAAGTGAAAAGTATAGGTGCTGTTTCTCCCGATACACGTCCCATAGAAATGATAAGTCCTGTTATGATATTAGGCATAGCCATAGGAAGTACCACCTTTCTTATAGTCTGTAATTTTGAGGCTCCAAGACCTAGAGAACCAATTCTGAAAGAATCGTCAATAGCTTTAAGAGCTTCTTCTGTAGTTCTTATTACTACAGGAAGTATAAGCAACCCTAGTGTCAGCGAACCTGCAATAAGAGAATCTCCAAACCCTAGTGTGTTAACAAAAAGAGCCATACCAAATAAACCAAACACTATAGAAGGTACAGAACTCAGGTTATTTGTCATTACACGTATGAATTTCACAGCAAGATTATTTGAGGCGTATTCATTAATGTAAATTCCTGAGAGTATACCTATAGGGAACGCTACAATCATACTACCTGCCATAAGTGCTAGTGTACCTACAATAGCAGGGAAGATACCACCCTCAGTCATACCATTCTTTGGAGAGTCAAATATAAATTCCCAACTTATGACTCCTATACCTTTAACGATGATGAATCCAAGAATCCAGAAGAGTATCAATATAACAAGACAGCTTAACACTCTAAAGATGCCGAAGGCGATATTTTGTGATAAATTTTTTGTTTTCATTATGATGCTCTTTGTTTTTTTGATGAAATAATTTCTACGGAGATGCTTATCACCAATGTTATTACGAATAATATAGCTCCCAACATAAATAATGCTTTATAGTGAGCTCCTCCTGCTGGTGCTTCTCCAAGTTCTGCTGCAATTGTTGCAGGTATCGTACGCATAGGCTCTAGAAGAGTTGTAGGTATTACTGCTGCATTACCTGTAACCATCAGTACAGCCATCGTTTCACCTATAGCACGTCCAATACCAAGTACAGCAGCGGCTGTGATACCTGAAGCTGAGTAAGGAACTATAACTCGGTATATTGTTTGCCAATGTGAGGCTCCAAGAGCTAGAGAGGCTTCCTTTAGTGAACGTGGTGTTGTACGTATAGCATCCTCAGCAACTGTTATTATCGTAGGAAGTGCCATAATAGCAAGTATTATACTACCTGCAAGACCTGTTTCCCCTACAGGAAGGTTAAATAACTTCTGTATTAAAGGAACAATAATTACAAGACCAAAGAATCCATAAACTACAGAAGGAATACCCGAAAGTAGCTCTATGATAGGTTTTAGCACTTTACGAACCTTATTATCTGCTAGCTCAGCTAAGTAAATTGCTACAGCAAGACCAAAAGGTAGAGAGAAAAGTACAGCCCATATACTCACCCATAGAGTACCAGTGATAAGAGGCATAACCCCAAATTGAGGAGCTGGACTTGCTGTTGGGTACCATTCCTTGCCATCAAAGAAGCTCTCAATGCTTATCTTTTTCTCAGGCAGTAGGTAACCTTCTAAGTTTTCAGGTAGAAAATCTGTAGGAAGGTAAGCTATGATACCAGGGTTCTCAGAAACTATTTTATTTATACATTGAGGGATGTTTTCTAGCTCTTCGCCCATTTCCTCTTCTGTACAGTAGTCTTCAATTTCTGATAAGTGAAATACTATTATAGATTCATCTGAACCACCTACTTCATTCCAAGAGTTATATTTATAATCAAAAATATCTTTTAGCTGAGTAGGGTTTAGATCTTTTACCTTATTTTCTGAGTTTAGCACTATAGAATACCCTTCAGAAATATCTGGGGAGTTAAATAGTCCGAAACCCTCTTTAAATAAGAACAATACTATAAGAAGTACCACGATAGATGTAACACCTCCCGATAGTAAAAGTATCTTTTCTATGATAGACTCAATTGTTTTACGTAATTTACGTCCCATTTATTTGAGTGTTAATGTTTGATATGATTAAATTAAGAGGAATAACCGATACTCGTTAAGAGTGTCGGTTACTCAGCAAGAGACTACTTAACAGGCACATAACCTTTTTCCGTTACAATTTTTTGTCCCGCTGTCGACGTTACGAAATCAATAAAAGGTTTTACTTTTGCTGCGTTGCTATCTACATAGTAGTATAGTAAAGGACGAACTATAGGGTAAGTTTTATTTTTAGCATTTTCTACTGAAGGAGCTACATAAGTTGCACCTTGGTCGTAAGAAACGTGAACAGCTTTCACATCATTGTTAAGGTAAGCTAAACCTACATAACCTATAGCACCCTTAGTTTGAGCTACAGATTGCATGATAGCACCTGTCGCAGGCATAGAAAGAACGCTAGACATATAGTTTTTCTTAGCTAAAACGCTTTCTTTGAAGAACTCATAAGTTCCAGAGCTAGTCTCACGAGAGTAAACAACGATTTTAAGGTCTGCACCACCTACTTCTTTCCAGTTTGTGATGTTACCTGTGAAGATACCTTCTAGTTGTTCACGAGTAAGGTTTGTAACTTTATTTTCTGGATTTATAACTACGGCGATAGCGTCGTAAGCAACAATAACTTCTGTTACTTTCTTACCATCGTTTTGAAGTTTTAATTTTTCTGTAACTTTAATTTTACGAGATGCCATTGCTATATCGCAAGTTCCTTCAACAAGAGAAGAAAGACCTACACCTGATCCACCACCAGTAACGGTGATGTCTGATGAAGAGTTAACTTTTGCATATTCTTCAGCTTCTTTTTGAGAAAGAGGAAGGACAGTGTCGCTACCTTTAATTTTTTGTGCTGAAAGTGTAGAAACGAAAAGTGATGAACATATCATCAAAAAAAGAATTTTTTTCATTGTATTTTTTTTATTGTTTTTATATCATTGTTTTGTACCACTTAAGGGGAGTTCTAATAATTGGTTTTATTCGATTTTGGATTTAGAAGTTTTAGATTTGAAGTTTTCAAAATGATGGCATAGTGGCTCCTATGGCATATTTTGAAAATTTCAAAGATGAAGCTTATAAATCTAAAAGCGTTAAAATCCAATTTTTAGAAGTTCCCTTAATTACGATGCAAAGATATGAAGTCAATATTACCATAAATGAAACACAATGTTAAGTTAATGTTAAATATTAATATTTATGAATTTTTTTTGATAAATATTAATGAAGCAGGTGTTAAATTGAGTTGATTGAGTAGTTTAGTAAATTTTAATTAGTTGATATTTGTCGAAATATGTAAGCCGCTTGTCGTTATTAATCATTAATCATTATCGGCGTTAATAATTAATGATAGGGAGATTTATAGGTCTTCTATAGAATTTAGGAAAGCCACAAACGGCAAAATGTTACGTTCAACACTAGCTTTTTCTAGTGCTGTCATGTATTCATTTCTTCTATTTACTGGGATTATTAACCAGTCATAACCACCTGATGCCATCATTACATTCATTAGAAATCTGCCTGTTCTTCCATTTCCATCCATGTAGGGATGAATAAATGTAAAAATAAAATGCCCTAATACTGCACGAACTCTAGCGTCGTCCTCTTCAGCAATAAGTTTAAATAAACTTTCCATAGCATCACGTAGAGCGTCGGGATTAAGAGGTGTATGCATAGAATTACGAATGTAAACTTGGTTTGACCTATAACCTATAATGTCAGAAGGTTTTATGATACCTGCCTGAATGCAAGGCATAAAAAGTTCACTATACCATTTCTGTAAATCTCGTTTCACAACTTGTGCAGTGTCTTCTTTTTTAATCAAAATGTCAGATACACTGTTTTTAACTTCTTGAAAAGCCTGCCAATAACCTCTTGCAGCTAATGCGTTTTTAGTATTTGCATCTTCGGTGTCAGGTTTCCATGAGCCACTATTAACTTTATCTATAAGTTCATCTGTTACTTTGTAACCCTCGATAGATAATGAGTGATAAGCATCAAGTTTATATTGAGCTTCCATGTTTTGTAAAAACTCTTTAGGTGATAATTTTGATTTTTTACGATTGAAGTTAGATATCACTACTTCGCGCATGTCTTGCCACATAAGTTGTATGCGTATAGCGTAAGGTGATTTATGTGGACTTATAGAAATTATTTCTTTAAAAGGATCTTCTTCTCTTATGTCGTAGCCTATACGTTTTAAAGTGGATATTATCTCGTCTGCAAAATCACCTTTACCAATATTGCGAAAGGCTCCTGCAACACGTCCTCCACGAACAGTTTGTCCTGTGTCAACTAATATTTTTAAGATGTCATCAACGTTTGTAACAGAAGCAAGCACTGTGCGCATTGTTAAAGAATCGTTTATGTACATGGCTGGTGATGCCGCTATAATAGCCTCTTCAAGCGGATAAAGATTTAATCCATACTGATTATTATTAGATATTTTCTCAGGGATATTTGCTTGAAGTGCGAATATGGAAGTAGACGCAATTAAATCTGTCTTAGAGTTTGTAGCCTTTGGGGAGCGGATGATAATTTGAGGAGATATAATTGTCGAACCACTATAGATAGATAAAGATTGTTCTGCCGATAAACACCAATTGTTTTCAAATCTATCAGTCAAGTATTTCTTTATGAAATGCCAATAAGAAGCGTACCATACAGTAGTATCACCTTGTGTTACTGTAGGGCTTGATATGATATACCAACCTTTTATAACAGGCATTAAAAATCCGTTATTTATCAATCTCTTTAAGTGAGTCGATGAAAGTTCATTGCTTTTAATGACTGTAGAGTTGTCTCTGTTCTGTATTTTCTGTAACTCAGTTAGAGAGTTAGCTAAAAGTTCTTGAATTGTAGCCATAGTTTTATCGTTCTTGTTGTGTTACACGTAATTTAAGCATGTGGTATTACACGTAACTTAAGCATGTTGTGTTACACGTATTTTAGCTATGTTGTATTACACGTATTTTAGGCAAAGATAGTGCTTTTTTATAAGATAAAGAAATATTACTTAGTTATTTACAAAGAAATAGATTTGTTTGGATGAAAAATATTTGTAGTTTCAAGTAAATGCATTATCTTTGTAACAGTGGTAACAGTTACGGTGGTAACAAAATAATTGCAAGTTATGAAATTCTACAATCGCATAAGTGAATTAGCTGAGTTAAAGCGCATTCAAAATTTATCTTTCAATGAGAACTCTCGTCTTACAGTGGTTACGGGTCGTCGTCGTATAGGGAAAACCAGTCTTATTATGAAGGCAGTGGAGCAGACTCCTACGATTTATCTCTTTGTGGGTCGTAAGAATGAGGCTTCGTTGTGTGCGGAGTTTATTCCACAAATTAAGGCTGCGTTGGATTGTTATGTGCCCGACGAGATAATAACTTTTGGTTCACTCTTTAAGTATATGATGGAGTTGGCTTTGAGTAAGTCGTTTAACTTAGTGATTGACGAGTTTCAGGAGTTCTACAATATCAATGAGTCGGTTTATAGCGATATGCAAAATATTTGGGATCAATACCGCAAGCGTACAAAGATGAATCTAATCGTCTCAGGTTCTATTTATTCGTTAATGCAGAAGATATTTCAGAACTCTAAAGAACCACTATTTGGACGAGCCGATAATATTATCAAACTCTCAGCCTTTGACCTTACAACTCTAAAAGAGATTATGCATGATTATGATGTAGAGTATACTAACGATGATCTTTTAGCTCTCTATACTTTTACAGGTGGAGTACCTAAATATGTTGAACTGTTTTGTGATAATGTGCCGCTTAAAGTGGAGGTGATGATAGAATTTATGATACGAGAAAATTCATCGTTTATTGACGAGGGTAGGCATCTTTTGATAGAGGAGTTTGGTAAGAATTATGCCACCTATTTTTCTATTCTGAGTGCAATATCATCGGGTTGTAACACACAGCCTGAGATTGAATCGACACTTGGGAACAAGAGTGTAGGAGGGCAGATTAAACGACTAATTGAGGATTATAGTATCATCGCACGTCGTCGTCCAATTATGGCAAAGGAGGGGACACAAGCCGTACGATATGAAATTACTGATAATTTTATCAGTTTCTGGTTTAATTACTTTGACCGCTACCGCGCAATGATGGAGATTAAAAATTTCATTGGACTACAGAAGATAGTGAAATCCGATTATACAACATATTCAGGTAGAACATTGGAGTTATATTTTAAACAGCAGTTTGCCGAAAGCTATGACTATCGCGATATAGGTTCGTGGTGGGAGCTAAAGGGCGATCAGAATGAGATTGACATAGTAGCTCTAAAACTTGAAAAGAATAAGGCTGTAATCGCTGAGGTGAAGCGACAACGCAAGAATTTTAAGCCTGAGGTACTTGCTGCTAAGGTTGAATATATAAAGACTAAGCTGTTGGCAAAGTACAAAATAGAGACTTGTTGTCTGACTTTAGAGGATATGTGATTGGATTTCTAACAGGGTCTAACAGGGTCTGACAGAGTCTAACAGGGTCGCGCAAGCGTGGAAATATTGCTGGAAAGATTGTTGAAAACTATGACCCTCCAACAATCTTTCAAGCAATATTTAGTCGCTTGTCGCCCTATCACCTATCACCTATCACCTATCACCTATCACCTATCACCTATCACCTACAAGCTACAAGCTCTTCTTTCCAGCAACACCACATTCTCCACATGGTGAGTGTGAGGGAACATATCTACAGGTTGTATCTTAACAACGTTATAGTCTACATCAAATATCGCTAAGTCGCGCGCTTGTGTTGCAGGGTTACAGCTCACATAAACCATACGTTTAGGAGCAGTGCGAAGAATAGTCTGTGCTACATCTTCATGTATACCTGCGCGTGGAGGGTCTAAGATAATAACATCTGGAGCGCCATTTTCAGCGATAAACGCATCGTTAAGCACATCTTTCATATCTCCTGCATAGAAAGTAGTGTTTTCTATACCATTAATCTGAGAGTTAACCTTAGCATCCTCTATAGCTTCAGGGACGTACTCCACACCCACAACTTTAGACGCTGAATGAGCTACGAAATTAGCAATAGTACCTGTACCTGTATATAAGTCATACACCACTTCTGAGCCTGTAAGCTGAGCAAACTCACGAGTTATCTTATAAAGCTCATAAGCCTGAGAAGAGTTCGTTTGATAGAAAGATTTAGGTCCTATCTTAAATTTAAGACCTTCCATTTCCTCGAAGATGTAATCGTTACCGTGGTAACAGATGGTGTCAAGGTCAGAATAAGAGTCGTTAAATTTAGAATTTATGATATAGATAAGAGAAGAAATTTCAGGGAATTTCTCAATAAGCATATTTAATATAGCCTCACGTTTTTCAACATCTTCACGGTTAAAGATTACGATAACCATAACTTCACCTGTTGAGGAAGTACGTATAACAACATTTCTTAGGAATCCTTCATGCGTACGAGCATCATAAAATTCGTAGTTGTTGTCTACAGCAAATTCTTTAAGAGCAAGTCTTATTTCGTTTGAAGGAGACGGTTGAAGGTGACACTTGTTGATATCAAGTATCTTGTCAAACATGCCGCTAATGTGGAAACCTAGGGCTTCACCAGCTTTGCTTTCGATACCTTCTGCAACTTCTTCGCGAGTTCTCCAGCGTTTGTTAGAGAAAGTAAATTCTAGTTTGTTTCTATAGAAAGATGTTTGTTCAGAACCTAAGATAGGTAGAGTTTGGCTAACGTCAACTTTTCCTATACGTGAAAGTTGGTCTTTCACCTGTTGTTCTTTAAAACGAAGTTGCTCAGCGTAAGGTAGGTTTTGCCATTTGCAGCCACCACAAGCTCCAAAATGTTCACAGAAAGCCTCTATTTTAAGGTCTGAATGTTTTTGGAAATTTACCACATAACCCTCCATAAAGCGGCGGCGCTTGTTAGATATCTGTACGTCTACAACATCCCCAGGGAGAGTTAGAGGAACAAATACAACCATGTCGTTATATTTTCCTAACGATTTGCCCTCAGCAGCAATATCAATAATTTCAAGTCCCTCTATCATAGGGTATTTCTCACGTCTTCTTCTTGGCATTGTGTATAAAAAATAAATATTCGTGTAAGTATTGTAAAATAATTTTTACAAAGATAGAAAAAATAGTATATTTGTAGATATTAATAGATAATTTACTATGATAAAAATTAAAGTTTTTGCTGTAAACCCTTTTAGAGAGGTAACATACGTTGTAAGTGATGAAAGTTCAAAAGAGTGCGTAATTATAGATGCTGCCGCTTCTGAGGTTAAGGAGCGTGAGAGAATAGAGAATTATATCTCTAAAAATGAGCTTTCTGTAAAGTTATTGATTAATACTCACTGTCACATTGATCATATCTTAGCCATCAACTATTTTAAAAATAAATATGGAGTAGAGTTTGCTGCATCAGAATCTGAGACCCTAATTGTTGAGTCTGCTGAGGCTAGTGCTAGAATGTATGGCTTACCTACAGATGATGATTTTGTGCCAACAATAGATAAGTTCTTAAATGATGAAGATATCATAACTTTTGGAGAGAGTTCTTTAAAAGTTATAGCTACACCTGGTCACACTATTGGGGGTGTATCTTTCTATCATGAGGAGACTAAAACTCTATTCACTGGAGACACACTTTTTAAGGGGACTATAGGTCGTACAGACCTTCCTACAGGTGATTATGATGTGCTTATGGGTTCTATTCTATATAAAATTTTACCTCTAGGTGGGGAGACTACTATTTATCCAGGTCATGGAGACCATTCTTCATTAGCACAAGAGGCTATGCATAACCCTTTTGTTAATGAGGTACTAACAGATAAGGTAAACCCAGTAAGCGAATTATAATGAGAATTGATATACTTACAGTAGTACCAGATTTGTTGCAAAGTCCTTTTAATGAATCCATATTAAAGAGGGTTCAAGCTAGCGGCTTAGCAGAGATTGTTGTACACAATATACGCGACTATTCAACAGATAAGCACCGCAAAGTTGATGATTACCCTTTTGGTGGTGAGGCAGGTATGGTTATGACTATAGAGCCTATATACAACCTTATCACTAAGCTAAAGAGTGAGCGACCTTATGACGAGATTATCTTTACCTCTCCCGATGGTGAGACTTTTAACCAAAAGACAGCTAACACCTTATCTCTTTGTGAGAATCTTATCATTTTATGTGGTCACTACAAAGGAATAGACTATAGGATAAGAGAACATCTTATCACTAAGGAGATTTCTATAGGTGACTATGTCCTTACAGGAGGAGAGCTTGCAGCAGCTGTTATCACAGATGCTGTAGTGAGAGTTATCCCAGGGGCTATCTCAGATGAAGCCTCAGCGTTGAGTGACACTTTTCAAGATGATTTGTTAGCTCCACCTGTATACACACGACCAGCGGAGTTTAACGGTTGGAAAGTGCCTGATGTGTTATTGTCGGGGAACTTTAAGGAGATATCTAAATGGCAGGAAGAGCAGGCCTATGAACGTACAGAGCGCCTTCGTCCAGATTTGTTAGGTGATTTAAAATAATCTTTTAATTATCTTGTCGCTTGTCGTCATTAAACATTCATCATTAATCATTATTTTATGAAATATTATATAATTGTAGGAGAGGCTTCAGGGGATTTGCATGGCTCGAAGCTCATAGAGGGCATAAAAGAGAGAGATAAAGATGCAGAGATAAGATTCTGGGGTGGTGACAAGATGTTGGAGGCTTGTGGTGACGAAAAGAGTCTAGTAAAGCATATAAAGGAAACTTCTATTATGGGTTTTGTGGAGGTTGTAAAGAACTTGCGCACCATATTGTCACAGATAAGCTATTGCAAAAGAGATATATTAGATTTTGCACCCGATGTAGTGATACTTGTGGATTATGCAGGTTTTAACTTAAAGATTGCAAAGTTTGCTAAGCAGCATAACATAAAGACTTTCTACTATATAGCACCTAAGGTGTGGGCATGGAAGGAGAATAGAGTTAAGAAACTTCAGAAATGGGTTGACGAGTTATTCGTGATATTTCCTTTCGAGGTGGAGTATTTCAAAAAGTGGGGTATAGAGGCTCACTATTTTGGAAACCCTATAATGGATGCTATAGAAGAGAAAAATTCTGTACTTTCCACAAAAGAGGAGTTTATAAAGGCTAATAATCTTGACGATAAGAAAAAGATAGCTCTTTTACCTGGAAGCCGTGTACATGAGATAAATTATAATCTTGCATTTATCCTTAAAGTAGCGAAAGAGTTTACAGATTACCAGTTTGTAATTTGTGGAGTGAACTGGATAGATAAAAAGTTATACGAAAAACAGATATCTAGCGTTACTAATGTAAATGTGGCTCTAGTTTTTGATAAAACCTATGAGACCTTGGCACATTCAGATGCTGCAATAGTGACTAGTGGTACAGCGACTTTGGAGACTGCACTGCTGAAAGTTCCTGAGCTGTCATGTTACTGGGTGAAACCTAGCACAGCTTTTATATTAAAGATTTTCTTGAAGTTGAAATGGGTGACTCTTGTAAATATCATCATGCAACGTGAGGTTATAGCTGAGTTGTTGTATAAAGATATGGTAGTAGAAAGAGGTGTTGAGGAGTTGCGTGCTATTCTTCCTGGTGGAGCTAAGCATGCGAGGTTAATGGCAGACTATGACGAGCTTGAGCAGAAAATGGGAGCGGTAGGGGCGTCGCAAAGAGTAGCCAGTAAGATGGTAGACTTAGTAACTGGCAAAAACTAAAACTAAGGGAAAACTTTTCCCAATAACGGCCTACATTTTTCACCTTTTTCAAAGTTTCAATGCTCACAGCCGTCGAGGCTGCTACGCTTAAAACTTTAAAAAACGCAAAAAATCTAAGCCATTCTTGGAAAAAGAGACACCTTGGGTTTTGTGCCCTGTGCAGGTAAAATAAATTGTAAAACTATGTATAAAGAAGTATATTTTGAAGAACTAACAGAATCTGAAAGAGCATGTATAGAGGTTTCGCAGTATGCTACAGATACTAGCTATGCGCCTTATTCTAATTTTCGTGTAGGGGCAGCTGCTCTTATGGAAGATGGTGAAGTGGCTATAGGTTCTAATCAAGAGAATGCTTCCTTTACGGCAGGGATTTGTGCCGAAAGAGCTCTTATATATAGTGCTAGTTGTGTTAATAGAGTTATAAAAATGATTGCTATATCTGCTAGGAAAGGTGATGACTTTGTAGATTGTGCTCCTTGTGGGGTATGTCGCCAGTCGTTGCTAGAGGTAGAGCAGAAGCAAAAAAAAGATATTAGACTTATCTTTCGTCATAATGGGAAATACATAATAACAGATAATGTACGTTGTTTATTGCCCTTTGCGTTTAGTGAGTTTTAAGAATAAAATTAATAAAAAATATAAATTATGTTTTCAGGAATTGTTGAATCTATTGCAAAAGTTGTAGAGCTTAGAAAAGAACAAGAGAATCTACATATATCATTAGAATGCTCATTTACTAATGAGCTTAAAATTGACCAAAGTGTTGCACATAATGGAGTGTGTTTAACAGTGGTGAGTATAGAAGGTAATGTATATACGGTAACTGCTATACAGGAGACTCTACAGAAGACTAACCTTGGTTTATTTAAGGTTGGGGACGAAATAAATGTAGAGAGAAGTATGCGTCCTGACTCCCTGCTTGATGGTCATATAGTACAAGGACACGTAGACCAGGTAGGTAAATGTGTTTCTGTGCAGGAGACTAACGGAAGCTGGAATTTTAAATTTGAGTATGACGACTCTACAGGGAATATGACAGTAGAGAAAGGCTCTATATGTGTAAATGGGGTGAGCTTGACAGTGGTAAATTCCCAAAAGGGGAGTTTCGAAGTGGCTATAATCCCTTATACTTTTGAACATACTAATTTCCACACTTTTGAGGTCGGTACCATCATCAACCTAGAGTTTGATATAATTGGCAAATATATTCTCAAAATGATATCTGCATATAGTGCTGTTTCGCTTAGATAGTTCGGGAAGGCTTTTCCCAATAGCGGCTCATCTTTCCGACCTTTTTTAAAGTTTCAATGCTCACAGCCATCGAGGCTGCTCCGCTTAAAACTTCAAAAAACGCCGCAAATATGAACCACTCTTGGAAAAAGCGGACAATCGTGGACGTTATTAACCGCTCATGGAAACCACCCTGTTTTTTATTATTAATTATTTTATTATTTATAATTAAAGATTAATGACGACAAGCGGTTATTCCTTTAGACAAAATGGTGATTAGCGTGATGAGGGTGTGTAGGGGCTGACCTTGTGTCCGCCCTTATAATACGTTAGTATTATACAGTTTATATAATATTCCATATTATAAGGGCTGACTTTGTGCCTGTCCTTATAGATATAAGGTTATTTTCATTATGAATTAAATTAAGTTGTTATGAATATAGTAAAGGAATTTTTAGTAAGTGTTAGGTCGAGCTTTAGCTCACATTCTTATGATAGCGTAAAAGAAGCCTTACGAATAGCAATAAAATGTTCGGAAGATAAAAAAAGGTATAATGGAGATCCTTTTTATTATCATGAAGTGGGAGTGGCAAAAATAGTGCTTGATGAACTAGGTATGGGTAGCGTGTCTGTAGCTTGTTCGTTGTTGCATGAAGCAGTGCGTAGTAAGAAAATAGACCTTAAAGAAATAACACAGAAGTTCTCAGCTGAGCATGCCGAGATACTAATGGGGATGAATAATATCTCTACTGTAGAAACAAAAACTTCAAAATCTCAACTTGAGAATTTTAAAGAACTTATAGTTTCCTATTCTACAAATCCACGTATCATACTTATAAAACTTGCAGATAGACTAGAAGTGATGCGTTCTCTTGCGGAGTTTCCAGAGGAGAAACGCGCTAAGAAGTCGTGGGAAACTTTACATATGTATTCTCAGTTAGCTCATAAGTTAGGTCTTTACAAGATAAAAAGTGAGATGGAAGACCTATCGCTTATGTATCTTGAACCTGTAGACTATGCTAATATAAAAGACAACCTAGAGAAAACCGCTGGTGAACGTGAGAACTTTATAGAGTATTTTACAGCCCCTATAATTCGTGAACTTGATAAGGCAAACTATACATATAGCATGAAAGGACGTACTAAGTCCATTTATTCTATATGGCGTAAGATGAAAAAACAACGTATCTCTTTTGCTGAGGTGTACGATGTATTTGCGATACGTGTAGTAATAGATTGCCCTAAGGAAAGTGAGAAAGCTCAGTGTTGGCATACCTTCTCTATAGTTACGGACTTTTACAATCCTAATACAGAACGTATGCGCGACTGGATTTCTATCCCTAAATCTAATGGATATGAATCCTTGCATACTACAGTGGTAACACGTGAGGGAAAATGGGTTGAGGTGCAAATTCGTACTAAGAGGATGGATGAAGTCGCTGAGATGGGTATCGCAGCTCACTGGAAGTATAAAGGAGTATCTGGTGGTGAAGCTAGCTCTGAACAATGGCTTGCTCGTCTTCGTGAGATGATGGAAAGTATAGAGATAGAGGATGATAGGATAAAATTTGAATCCGATAAGCTAGTAGGAGGTACTAATGAAGTGTTTGTATTTACTCCTACAGGAGACCTTCGTAAATTACGTAAGGGAGCTACAATATTGGATTTTGCCTATGACATACACTCAGCTCTAGGCTCTAAATGTGTGGGTGGTCGCGTTAACCATAAAAATGTACCTATACGAGAGGTGCTTAAGAATGGAGACCTTGTAGAGATACTTACCGTTAAAAACCAAAAACCTAAAGCTGACTGGTTGAATATAGCAGTAACTAGTAAGGCGCGTTCTCGCATAAAAGCCTTCTTGCGTGAGGAAGAAACAAAGATGGCTAACCTTGGACGTGAGGAGCTAGAACGTAAAGTTAAGAACTGGAAACTTCCCCTAGATATAGAGACTAGTGGTAATGTGTTGATGAAATACTTTAAACAAAAAAGTATACTCGACATTTATGGGCTTATAGTAGATGAGAGAATCTCTATGACAGAGGTTAAAGAAGTCCTTACTAAGCATGTTAGCGGTGAATTGGCTCTTAAGGTTACTGAGGAGCGAAACGATAAGAAAGAAAAAGATGTTAAGCGCCGTGAGGAAAATGCTAGTGACCTTCTAGTTATTGATGGTAACTTGAAAGGTATAGAATATAAACTCTCTAAATGTTGTAACCCTATCTTTGGAGACGATATTTTTGGGTTTGTGACTGTGTTAGGTGGTATCACCATACATAGAACTGACTGTGTGAATGGAAGGACACTTCATGAACGCTTCCCCTATCGCGTTATAAAGGCCGCTTGGGGAAAAGAAGGTGTTTCACGTAGTTTTAGCTCTAAGGTTACCATAGAAAGTGAAGATGTGCTAGGGCTTGAATTAGCTATTAGGGATGTTCTGAAAACACTGAAAATTACTTTACGCGGATTGAATATGAACTATGAGAAGGATAGCGTGAAAATAGTTGTTACTACAGAAGTCACATCTATAGAATCGCTAGACTCAATAATACATAGGGTTCTTCGATTAAAAGGAGTTAAAAAAGCCTATAGATCTGGTAATAATGATTAGGAATAATAATTACCGTCGATAATGATTAGGAATAATTATCATCGACGGTAATTATTGTTTTTATCTATAGCTTTCTGCGTTGTAGCCTATTCGTGATGCGAATTGTTTGAGTCTATTAGCGACCCTATCCCCGTATCTTGAATAGAGTTGTTTTGTGTCTAAGTTTGTTGTTAATATAGTCATCTGTCCACTTGCGTATCGTTGGTAAAGGACGTCTTCTATAGGGCATATTTCGGTACCAAAACGCATTATCTTATAAGGTTCTATGCCTACATCATCTATAATAAGGAATCGGTAATTTTTGTATTTTTCATATTCCTCCTGTGACCTTATACAAATTTCACATAGTTCTTGTGCAGATATCATATACGGAACTCTAAGTGCAGCAATAGACTCTAAGATTATACTATGTAATTGGTTGTCGGGATGGCAAGGATCTGTATATACAGACTTTACTGAGTTAAGCAGAGCATGATATAATGTTCTTATCGCTACTGCTGTTGTTGATTTGCCGTTGCCAATTTTGCCGTATATTATTAGCCATGGTTTAGTATTAGCCATGTTTAACCACTTGGCTACAGAGGCTAATTCGTTCATATCCTGCATTTGTGGATTGAATCTTGCAACCTCGTTTTTGTAATGAAACAATAACATTTCATAGATCTGATTTTCGTCAAGTCTTAATTTATTATAACATTGTTTCAAAGTTCTCACCTTGTAACGTGTTGACTGGACCATTTTTATTAGCTCTTGTATTGGATCTTTTGTCATTATAATTTATATTATTAAATTGAATGTTGTTGTCAAATTGTCTTCTTTCCCATGTAGAAAGTCTGCTAGCAGTGTCCCAAGTTTTTTGCAGCTCTTTCTTCATTTTTTTTGTTTTGCCAATAGTTGGTTCAGACCAATATTCAAAAAACGCCTTTAACATTTCTGGTTTGTAGCTTTTTGTGTAGTCTGATAATTCATTGTAAAACATTGTTTTCCTCTCCTCAATGGGTGGGTGTGCAGAAACTGGGGGAGCATTTTTTTGAAGATTATTAATTTTTTTTAATATTGGCGGTGGAGTAGTTTTAATTTTGCTATCATTATTATTATTTAACGTTTTATATTTAACGTTGTCCGCAGGCTGCTTGCAGCTATTTGTTAGGTTGTCGCTAGGTGTAGGTTGGGTATCTGTTAGGTTGTCTTCCATAGCTACAGGGGCTGACTCATCACGTACGAAAGTTGATGAATTTGCAGAAACATCATTATTTTTCTCTGCTTTGCTGTTTTTACGACCATTTTTAACGCTAACTTCCCTTTTGCGTATGTTGGCATCTATTTGAGGTTTTACCAGTGTAAATATAGCGTGCACGACTTCATGTTTTCCTTTTAGGTCTTCCGTTCCATATAAGCCATATTCCATGATGGCTGTGAATATTTCAGCTCGTAGTTCACAGGACAGTCCTTTCACCGCAGCATATAAACTTTCATAAATTACCACAGACCCATGATTTGTCCTATCTTCCATAGTATTACTCATAATTAACTGTTTTCGTTGTATGTTACTTTTGTTATGTTTTAGAAATTTTCTAAAACTTTCTATACAAATGTAACAGCGATGCATAGTTAAGAGCATATTCAAATAATAGAAATTTCTATTATTATGATTTTAATTTATCTTTATAGGGTCTTTTTTTTGAAGATTATTAATTTTAATAAAGGTTGGTTGTGGAGGAATTTTTAATTCCGCTATACCTATCTACAATATTTAACATTTAACATTTAACATTTAATATATAACATTTAATATTTTACATTTAATATTTTACATTTTACATTTAAGGTAGACCTTGGGTTGTTTTTAGGTATAATTTAGGTATAAGTTGGGTATAAGTTATATTTTTTTAAGCGTTTTGTAGAAATTAGTAACTACAAGGAGTGGTCAGCTCCTTGTAGTTTGTCGGGAATATTTTCCCATTCGGTATTAGTGTTTAGAATCAATTACTTTTTAAGTAAGTTTTGTTTTTATCCATAATGTGAACACAGTTGCATTTGCAGATTGGATTCATCAAATTAAAAAAAACTGCAATCGAATAAAAATAGTTTATGTAACTTCCGTTAAACTTTTGCACTGCTTATATAGCAAATATAGTAGTTGTTTATTTGTTAAGTGTGATTAAATTCATAGCATTAGATGATGTTATGATACATAGCATTGATTTAGCATGCATAGCATTAATAAAAAACCGCTTTATATGACTTTTGGTAGTGTTTTTTTTAAGGCTAAAATAATTAGTAGCGTTGATAAATTAATAAATATTAATATCTAATGCTATCATTTTTTATATGATGCTATGATGATGATATACTGAATTTGTATTATGGTGATTTCTAAAAATTGGATTCTAACACTTTGAAATTTTAAGATTTCATCTTCGATCTTTTTAAAATGTGCTATAGGAACCATTATGCTATCTTTTTTTAAAACTTCTAGTATCAAATTTTAAAATTTGAAATTGAATTGGTTTTTATGTATTTTTTTGTTAATTTTGTAATCCTAATTAATTGTGTGAGATGTGGGGGTGCGATTTTTAATGTAGTTTTTATATGGGGGGAACTCCCCTAAAGCTATTTGCAGAATTGTACTAGGGTGATTTTTATGTTGTATCTTTATCATGAGGCTTAAATAATGGAATTTATTCAAATAATAAACCACATGCTATCTAATATTGTTATCGGTGTTATGTTAGTGTGTCTTATCTTTAATTTTCTTCACTCTCCTAGGAGTGTACATAGAACAGTGTTAAACGTAATTTTGATTTACTGGATACTTATTCTGGTATTGTTAATTGCTATGTTTAATGTTGAAGGTTTCGATTACCAGTTTAATGGGAATGTTGCGAATATGAAACTTATGATTTTAGGTATACCTAGCTTCTTGTCTCTTATAAGTTATCCTATTATGGCTATACATCCAAATTTAGTCAAATTAAAATATTTTTTACTTTTTGTATTGGTTTTAGTTATAGTACCCATAATATATTTTATATGGCATACAGCCACAGGTTTAGATCCTTTTGTTAAGTATGTAGATTTTAATGACTTTATAAATAATATTACCACCACCACTGTAATCCTGCGTTTGTTGACAGCATTTAGTTTTATTGTGTTTATAGTAGTAAGTGTAATGTCTATATGGCAGGTAGTGCCTTTGTATAATAATTATATCACTGATAATGTTGCTGATAACACTTATAATGTAGACTGGGTACGATCTTACCTTATTCTTGTTGTATGTGTCGGGGTTACATATTTCTTGATGTTGTTTGTGGATTCTAAGTACCTAAACACTCTTTATTTGATAAATTTATTCTTTCTTTTTCTTTATATTGTTGATAGGGCGTTATTTTCAAAAGTGTTTGATGGGATGCACCCATTGAAAATAAAGTGGACTAGAAAACTAGGCTGGCATGTGGATGAGTCACTTGATACGACTGATAATGAAGAAAAAGCTGATGGTGAATATAAAAAGTATTTAGCTGATGTTAGAATGAAGGTTGATAAATGGATGGATGAGACTCAGAAGTATACTAACGTCGAGTTTACAACTAACGATATTTATGTTGCCTTTCCTGATTTCTCCCATAATGATATTAAGGGGTGTTTAAATCTTAGTGATGATACTTTTCAGACTTATGTACGTCGTCGACGTATCACTTTGGCTTGTCAGATAATTAAAGATAATGTAGAAACCATTTATCCAAAACAGCTATATACTATGGTTGGCTTTAGTTATTATTCGTCGTTTTCGCGCTCGTTTAATACAGTAATGAGTGAATCTCCTTCTGATTTCATTAAAAAAGTAAAAGAGTCCCTAAATAGTGCCCCAAAAAATGCGGGGGGGGGGAGGAAGAATCCCCTAATTACTAAATAGGAGCTGGTTAATGATTAATGATTAATTGCGGCAAGCGACTAAATAATTTATAGAAATAATCACAAAATATTATAACTTAAATCATTCAGTCGCTTGTCGTTATTAATCACTAATCACTAATTCAGTTTATTTTTGAGCAGATACTTTATATATGTAATTAGCTAACTCTTTAGCACCTTCATTATTAGGGTGTATTTTGTCAGGGAAAAATTCTCCCTTGCCTTCAAAGTGACTATAAGTATCAATAAATAGAAGATTCTTTTTCTTAGCAACCTGTTTTATTATAGGAATAATTTGATTAACTATGATAGAATCGTTAATTTTTTCGGTTTCATTTCCTAGGAAAGCAGGTGTAGGCGCACAAACAATAATTTCTGGTCGACGTACAGGGTTTGCTTTTAATGCTTCTATCAATTTAATGTAGTCATTCATAAATTCATCACCATATTTCCAGTTCATAGCCTTAGAATCGTTAGTGCCTAATTTTAAAATGATTACTTCTGGAGCATATTCATAAAGTTGTTTATATTGGTCAGACTCAGTATAAGGTTTGTTACCTTTTTTCAAAAGGGTACTTCCTGATAAGCCAAAGTTTTTAACTTCATAGTCATCACCTACTAAGCCTTGTAAAACGGCAGGGTAAGAATTGTTAGCGCGGTCTGTAACTGTAGCTCCGAAAGTGATGCTATTTCCTAAACAAGCAATACGTAAAGGTTCTTTTGTAGGTTTTATCTTTTTAGAAATAAACCCTAGTCTAGAAAGGAAAAGTGTAGATTCATACATACATCTATCTATGTTTCTGTGACCACAACTTTCTCTAAAGAAAGTGCCATTAAAGAAACCATGGTTTTCACCAAATGCAGAAATTAATGTACAGTCGTTTCCGTTTTCAACCATCTCTTTAGTAAAGTCTACAGAATTTTGATAAGGAACAGTAGTGTCGTGAGTACCATGCATCACTATAGTTGGAGGAAGGTTAGGGCGTATGTGGTGATAAGCAGAAATTTCAGTTTCTCTACCCACAAGTTTGTTAGCTCCATATCCTGCTTTAGTTGTATTTAACACAGGGTTAAATAGTATCATAGCATTAGGAACAGAAGAAATACTTAAATCTTCATCGTCTTCATAACCTTCAATTAAAGCAGTACAAGCAGCAACATGACCACCAGCAGAACCTCCTGAGGTTACTATCTTATTAGGGTTAATGCCTAATTCTTTGTAATGTTCGCGTACCCATCTTACAGCAGATTTACCATCCATAACACATTCAAAAGGTGTTGTTTTGTCTGTTTTTGAGATACGATATTCAGCAGATATAGCAACCATACCTAGAGAAGCGTAATATTCACTTTGCTCATAAAATTGATTTGGATTTCCTGTTGCCCAACCACCACCAAAGAAGCTGATTACTACTGGTCTGTTTTTACCTTTCTTTTGGTCGTTAGGGTAGAAGATGTGTAATGTTAAATCTCGTTGAGGAGTTTTTTTAAAGGTTACAATTTCATCTGGAGTGTAAGTTTCCGCTGAAATGCGTAGCGAAAATAAACATAGAAGTAAGAGTAACAAAAATTTTTTGTTCATAGCATTATTTTTTATGTGATATTTATAAAATTTCAACAATTTATTTTTTATTTATCAGTTTCTTTTCTATAAGTCCTTGTATGTAGTTTTAAAAACTGGGATTTGTTTAATTTTGTAAAGTTATAAAAAAAATATAATATTTTTAAATAAGTGTGTAAATTGTTTTAGAAGTTTCTTAAGTATTTGTGTATTTAATAATAATAGCTACCTTTGTAGTCATAATAAAAGATTGGATTAAAACTTCTCTTAAGCAATAAATGCATAGGAAAATTTTGTATAATAATGATAAATGGAAAAAAAATAGTAGTTGTAATGCCTGCATATAATGCAGAAAAAACCTTAGAACAAACCTATCAGGAAATTCCTTTTGATATTGTAGATAGTGTTATATTAACAGATGATTGTAGTAAGGATAACACTATTGAAAAGGCAAAAGAATTAAATGTTGATTATATTTTGACCCATGAGAAAAATAGAGGTTATGGAGGTAATCAAAAAAGTTGTTATAATAAAGCATTAGAGTCAGGTGCGGACATAGTTGTTATGTTACACCCTGATTATCAGTATACACCTAAGCTGATTCACTCTATGTGTTATATGATAGCTAATGGATTGTATTCTGTTGCTTTAGGTTCTAGAATTTTAAGCAATGGAGCGTTAAAGGGAGGTATGCCTATCGTAAAATATGTAGCGAATAGATTTTTAACTCTTTTTCAGAATGTAATGTTAAATCAAAAACTTAGTGAATACCATACAGGTTTTAGGGCTTTTTCGGCAGAAGTCTTAAAAGACATTAATTATAATGATAATTCTGAAGATTTTGTGTTTGATAATCAAATGTTAGCTCAAATATTTTATGCAGGTTATGAAATAGGAGAGTTAACATGCCCTACAAAATATTTTGAAGATGCATCTTCAATAAATATGAAACGAAGTATAGTCTATGCCTTGGGCGTTATAAAAGTTTCGATTTTATATAGACTTAATAAATGGGGTATATTAAAAACATTAATTTTTAAAGGGAACGTAAGAGTATAGTTATGAAATTTAATAAAAGTCATATACCATTAGCAATTATAACAATAGTTTTTACTATAGTTTATATTTTTTGCTTTGATGCCAAACCAGATGTAAATGGGGATAATGCTCAATATGTGCGATTAGCACAGAATTTAGCTAATGGGTTGGGTTATTCTAATGTAACACCATCAGGAATAACACCAGCAAGTCATTATCCACCAGGTTATGCTGCTTTTTTAGCAATAGTTTCACTTATGGGTGGTGCCAACTTAATTCTATTTAAAGTGTTAAATGGTGTTTTCATGTTGTGTTCTTTGTTATTATTATTTTATGTTGTAAAACAAGTTACAGAAAATTGGAAGTTAGCATTATTAGTGGCCTTATTGCCTATTTTTTCTACACGACTTATAAACTTCTCATTCATGATAATGTCTGAAATGAGTTATATGTTTATGACAGTATTAGCTCTCTATGCTTTGTATAAAGAGTCTGAAAGAGAAACAGATAAATTAGTCTTCTGGAAGTCAACATATTTTTATGTGGCAATTGTAGCTGCTGTAGCTAGTTATTATATAAGAACAGTTGGTATTTCAGCTATTTTTGCAGTTTTAGTGTTCTACGCTTTTAGGAAGGAATGGAAGCAATTATTAGCCTCAGCTGCTGGGGTTGTTTTATTACTTTTACCGTGGTCTATACGAAACTCTATTCATGGTATAGAGTCTCGTTATATGGGAACTGTTATGACTGTAAACCCTTGGAGACCAGAAGAAGGAACTATTTCATCTTTTGGTGAGATGATAGAAAAGATGGTAACTAACTTTGATGATACAGTTATAAAAGGATTTAGGTTTAGTCTTTTCCCTATTTTAGGTGCAGATTTTAAGACCCCTTCTGATACTATGATGATAATTGTAGGGCTTATAATTCTTGCAATAGTGATTTGGGGAGCTTGGAAAATGGGAAAATTAAGATATTATATGCTTGCATTCCTTATTGCAAATATAGGTTTGTTTATGCTGTGGCATGGAGGTAATCAAGAAAGATATGTAATACCTATTATTCCCTATATCTTCGTTTGTTTCTTTGTAGGTTTATATAAGTTGACAACTTTAAAATTTAAATATTCACCTTTGTTATTATTGCTTTTTATTTTACCTATGGTTCCGTTTATTATGCAACGGAGAGAAATAAGTCAGAAACCTTATTCTCCGGGGTATGATAGTTATTTTAGGGCAGTAAATATGTTAAAGAAAATCCCTAAAGGTGCTGTAGTTTGTTGTCGTAAACCAGAGTTTCTTGTATTCTATGCAAGTAATGCAATAGGTACTAATTATTTGTATTCGCTTGATACAGAAGAAGTAATACGAGACTTGGTGGAGAAGAATGTAGATATAGTAATTCTTGATAATATGGGGTTTGCTTCTACAGTACGCTATTTATACCCTGCAATTAAAGCGCATGACGACCTTTTTGTCCCTGTTCACGAGACAGAAGGAGAGCCAATAACTTATATTATTCAGTTTGATAGAAAAAAAGCAATGGAACAAGGTTTTTAGAAGTTTCCCTAATGTAAATAATAATAATATATATAATGAATAAAATTTTAACCCTCTTATCTGTTTTTGCTTTTACCACTAGTGTTTATGCGCAGAAGTATACTTCTGAGATTAAAGTACTAGATCACGAAAAGTGGTGGCAAGCAGAGCAATCTAAGAATTCAGTATTAGATTTGCAAAAAACATCTGACAGTCAATATTTATTGGATTCAGATATTAACACTACCTCTCTACTAGTTTCTAGTAAAGGGCGATATGTATGGAGCGAATACCCATTTTCATATACTTTTGGTGATAATGGAGCATTGACTATTGCGTCAAATTTTGCGAAATTAGAAGTTATGACTGTAGGTAAAAGTTTACGTGAGGCGTATTTAATAGCTTCATATAACCATTTCAAACCTTCGGACAAGATGCCTTTAGATTATTTTATAACCAAGCCTCAGTATATAGTTACTGAGAAAGATGCTGAAGGATTAACTCAAGATAATATTGTTGCTTATGCTAAGACTTTAATTGATAAAGGTTTACCTGTAGGCACTTTAGTTATTGATAATCTATGGCAAAAACATTACGGAAATTATGAGATAAGAGCTGATATCTTTAGTGACCCTAAAGCTATGGTTGACGAATTACATAAGTTAGGTTTTAAAGTAGTGTTGACAGTTTTCCCATTTGTTAGTCCAGACTCTCCTGAATATAGGGATTTTGCTGCTAAAGGTTATTTAGTGAAGGATGATGTGACAAATAAGACAAAATTAATAGAGTGGTATAGTGGTTTTAGTAGTTGTCTAGATTTTACCAATGATGATGTTATTGCCTATATTAATGATAAGTTGAGTGGGCTTAAAAATGAATATGGTATAGATGGTTTTGTTTTTGAAGATGATAGATATGGCAAGGTATGGGAGATGGGTTTAAAACCTTCATCTCAATTGTTAACTGATGAGAATCTTTCATGGGAGGGTTTAAAGACAGTAATCCCTAATGCTTTTGAATCAGGATTTGCAAGTAGAAATTATTTTAGTGCAGGTTTGGCTACTGTAATAAAAGATACTATTGATACTGACGAGCAAAGAGTTATTAATCAAATGTTAACAGTTCGTGTAGTTCAAATGCAAGCACTTATGCCTATGATGCAGTTTTCGTTAAGTTCATGTGTTACTTTAGACGAAGAGTATTTAGGGTATTGTCGTGAGGCTATTAAGTTGAGAGAAAAAATAGCTCCTTTTATTCTGCAACTAGCGGTGGAGTCTTCTGAAAGTGGAGCTCCTATTATTCGTCACTTAGACTATGAGTTCCCAGGTAAAGGCTTTGCTAACTGTGAGGATCAATTTATGTTAGGAAATAAATATCTTGTAGTTCCTGTTGTCTCAGAGGATACTAATAGAAAAGTTCGTTTACCTAATGGTAAGTGGGTAGATGATAGAGGAGTATCATATAAGGGACCACTAGTTTTTAATGTAAATGTTGAAGCAGGTAGATTGTTATATTTTGAGCATCTTTCAAATAATAAATTCAAACTTTCTATGAAGAAAAAATAATGGGAACTGTTAAAATTGGGTTTTAGTGTTTTCTAATGTAGTATTTAAGAGGACTTCTAATAATCGAAAAAATAATTATTTAGAAGTCCCCTTTAGAAGTCTCATTTACAGTTCTTCTTTAACTGATATACTCTTATTTATAGTTGTTATTTCGCCTTTCTCATCTAGCGAAATAGTCCCTTTTTCTACCATGTTTCTAATTACTGAGGCTGTTAGCTTTTTGTCACATTTTATGTGACGAGGTATTTCATGAACTTCTGTTATTCCTCTTTCTATAAGCTCTAAAATTTTACTTTCTAGGGATGCAAAATCTTTTTCTGTTCTTTTCGTACCCTTCTTGCGACAAACATCACATTTGCCACATTCTGTAGCATCTTTTTCACCAAAATATTCTCTTAATATAACACTTCTACACTTGTCGATTTGAGTAACATAGTTTACCATTGAAAGAACGCGAGTCTCAGCAATATTTTTTCTTAAAGCGTAACTTTGAGGAGAGATGTAAAGATTATCAATAGGTAAACGCTCTTCGTGAAGTATTAATAAAGGTGTGCGACGACGAGGAATATAAGTCATTACTCTTAATCTAGATAGTCGCAATAACATATTTGTTATCTGTTCAACCATATATCCAGAAATTGATGCAAGATATTCTTCGTCTATCTTTGTAAGAGCTGAGAATGTGCCCGTGTAAGCGCGCATAAGTAATTTTATGAAATTCTCAAGGTCAGAATGCATCATTTCTATTCTGTAAAGCTCCTCTCTACTTACTTTAAACATTATCCTTGTAGGGTTGTCTAATTCGTCAGTTAAGGTCATGTATCCATTAAGTTGAAGTATCTTAATAGAAGCAATTACCATGATAGAGAAATGCTTAAATTTAGCGCAAAAGTCATAAATATTAAAGTCGTTGACAGCATCCTTGCCATCACCTATAGCTATGGCTAAATAGTTGAAAAGAGAATGGTAAATTTCTTTAATATCAGAAACTTTAGGGAATTCATTTACTACACGTTGAGCAACAATATTAAGGTCATTTTTTTCACATAATAAAACAGCAAATGACTCTTTAAGATCACGGCCTGCACGACCAGCTTCTTGGTAGTAAGCCTCTAAGTTGGATGGAATTTCATAATGAATAACAAAACGAACGTCACTTTTGTCTATTCCCATACCAAAGGCGTTTGTTGCAACTATGACTTGAACTTGGTTTTTTAACCAGCTATCTTGTTTTAGACTTCTTATTTTAGAACTTAGACCAGCGTGGTAAAAATCTGCACTAACACCCGCGTTTTTTAATTTCTCAGCAACTTCTTCACAGCGTCCTCTACTTCTGCAATAAATAATACCACTACCACCCACAGAAGAAAGAATTCTTAGACTATGTTCAAATTTATCTTCTGTGTTACGTATAATGTAGGATATATTAGCTCTTTCAAAGCTCATAGAAAATAAGTTAGGAGTTGAGAACTCTAACTTATTCATTATATCGTCAGCTACAATTTGTGTAGCAGTTGCCGTAACAGCTAAGACAGGGACATCTGGTTGAATTTCACGGATTTTAGCAATTTCAAGATATAATGGGCGGAAATCATACCCCCATTGAGAAATACAGTGAGCCTCGTCAACAGCTATTAAGTTGACATTCATTTTTGCAAAACGTTGTCTAAAAATAGCTGTTGCAAGGCGTTCAGGAGATACATATAAGAATTTGTAATCGCCATATATACAATTGTCAAGAATTACATCAATTTCACGAAAAGTGTAGCCTGAGTGTATCGCTAAGGCTAGGATTTTTCGTTTCCTAAGAGCATCAACCTGGTCTTTCATTAATGAAATTAGAGGAGTTACTACTATACATATACCTTCTTTAGCTAGTGCGCTAACTTGGTAAGTTATAGATTTACCTCCACCTGTAGGCATAAGTGCTAAGGTGTCGCGTCCACTAAGTACGCTATTAATGATTTCTTTTTGTAGGGGGCGAAAAGCATCATAACCCCAATATTTTTTTAATATGCTTTCAGGGTTATTTGTTGTCATAAAATATTATTTAGCTAAATTTCTAAGTGTATTAAAACGTGTTTTAGATTGTTCAATAGCACTTTCGTATTTATTGTTATCAATTTGATTAATAACTTCTTTAGGGTCTTTCCTAAGGTCGAAATATTCCTCTTTGCCATAATCAGGCCATAAGATATATTTTTTTGTAGAGCTTACTAACCCTTGTGAACTAGGAATACGTTCCTTGTTTGAAATTATTGGATGTTCACAGAAGAAATCCTGTCTCCAATTTTTTCTATTGTTATTAATTTCTTTTTTGCTACCTATGTACAGTAAAGATAAGTCGCTCCCCTGCATAGATTCTGGAACTTCAGCTTTTGCTGCTGTTAGAATAGTAGGGGCAAGGTCGACGTTTAAAGCCATATCCTTATTGTTTATATTTCTTGAGTCAGCATCTAAACGAGGGTCGTGAATAATAAGCGGAACTCTTAGAGCTTCTTCATAAGGGTACCATTTGTCAGCAAGTTGTCTTTCGCTGTGGAAATAACCATTGTCACCCATGAAAACAATTAAAGTATTGTCATAAACACCATCTTCTTTTAATTTAGCAACTATACGTCCTATGCCTTCATCAACTTCACTAAGTAACCTAAAGTAAGCCTTCATCATTTTTTGATACTTTTCAGGTGTGTCATATCTCCAATGCCAACGCACACGTCCTTCGTTTGTTTCTGATTGAAGAAACTCAGGAAGCCTATGTAAATATTCGTCTGTAGCTTTTTCAGAAAGAGGAATTTCTATATCTTGATATAAATGTTCGCTTTGAGGTTGATAACGGTACTGTTCAGGATGTTTGTCTTCGGCATGAGTAGCGTAGAAACCTACAGAAAGACAAAATGGTTTCTCGTCAGGTCTTTCATCTAAGAATTGTAAAGCATCTTGAATATTGCGTTCTGTGACATGTATAGAGTCTCCGTTAATTCGAGTGTATCCACCTCCAAGAGTTTCAATGTTTTTACTTCCATCAGCAGGAAACCAATGTTTTCCCTCATAGGTTTTGCTAACATCAAAGTCTCCTTTTCGTGTAGGGCCAACACCGTACTTACCAACAACTCCTGTCCAATATCCACTTGATTTAAGAACAGCAGGGTAGGTCTCAGCAAATTTAGCAGGACTCAAGTTTCGTCCAAAATCTGTTATGCCATGGCGACTCATATATTGACCAGTGAAAATACTAGCGCGAGAAACGCAAGAAATACTTGTTGTAACATAGGCATTAGAAAATAATACTCCATCTGAGGCAAGAGCATCAATATTTGGAGTGATAAGATAGTCTGTACCCATGCAGTGAAGAGAGTTCCATCTAAGGTCATCTACTAAAAGAAAAAGAACATTCATTCTTTCGTCACTTTGCTGGGCGAATAGAGAATGATTTGAAGCTAAAAGAGCTGTAGCTCCTAAAAGAAGTTTTGCTTTCATCTTGTAATGTATTAGTTTGTATAACTCCCCTTAAGTTTTACAATTGTTTTAATCCCCTGATTTGTATTGTTTTAAATTAGGTTAATTGCTGATGATTAATTTAGTCATTAGCACTAGGATATAAGGTAGACTTCTAAAAATTGTATTTTAACGCTTTCGAATTTGTGAAATTCCAAATACAAAACCTCTAAATTCCAAATCGAATAAACCCAATTATAAGAGCTTCCTAAAAATTATTTTCTGCAAATATACTAAATTTATCTTTGAAACAATTTAAATTTCGTTCATTTTTATTACTTTTGCTGAATGTTTTTATGTAAATCTTTTAAAATAATGAATAATAGTAATGAATAGAATTTGTAATTTAATAGTAGCCTTTGTTTGTCTTTGTAGCATTCATGGTTATGCACAGCAAATGACTTCTGAGCAGTATATCGCAAAATATAAAACATTGGCTATAGAGTCAATGATAAAATATGATATCCCTGCTAGTATAAAATTAGCTCAAGGATTGGTAGAGTCAGCAAGTGGAAATAGTCGTTTAGCTACGTCAGCTAATAATCATTTTGGTATAAAATGTAAAAGTCATTGGCAAGGAGAGACTATTTCTCATAATGATGATGCAGTAGGTGAGTGTTTTAGAAAATATGCTTCAGCACAGGATTCATACATTGATCATTCTGAGTTTTTAAAAGGTTCAGAGCGTTACGATTTTCTTTTTAATTATGATATTCTAGATTACGAATCTTGGGCAAAAGGACTAAGTCGTGCTGGATATGCTACAAATCCCAAATATCCTTTGTTACTAATAAAAGCTATTGAGGATTATGAGTTGTATTTAGTAGACGATGAAGCCTTAGATTTGAAAGACGAATACTTAGCAGCAAAAGAAAAAACTTCTGTTGAACCAGAGACTGTTAAAAAAACGCCTGAGAAAATTCCTGCTGTAATAAAATCAGTGCCTATAGAAAAAACAGTACCTGAGGCGCATTCAAAAGAGTCTAAAAAAACAAAAAGGAAAAAAGAAAAAGTTAAGAAGACTAAAGAAAGTGGTGTGTCACAAATTCTGAAAACATCATCAGGTTCTTTAACGTCTGTTTCAATCCCAGTTAAAGCAAATATATCTTCATCAACAACATCTTCTTCTTCTTCTTCTTCAAAAGGCGGTTTTATGAGTAAATCAATATTTAATTCAGGAAGTGTAGTTGAATTATATAATAGACTTTATGATGGGCCTAAATTTGATGTTAATGGATATGTTCTGGTAAAGACTTCACCAAGAAAGGTGTATAAATCAAATAATGTTTTATTCGTTATAGCAAAAGATAATGATACTTTTGAAACTATAGGAAATTCATTAAATATGTCAGCTGTGAGAATCTTAGGTTATAATGATATTGCTAAAGAAAGTAATATTAGAATAACAGAAGGAAGCGTAGTTTACATTTCTGTAAAAGGGAGTAAGTCTAAAAATGGTTATTCTATCCACACTGTGAAAAAAGGAGATACTATACATTCAGTTTCGCAAATTTATGGTGTGAAAATGGCAAATTTAATTAAGATAAATGGTTATTCTGAAAATTATGAGCTTACGCCAGGACAAAGGGTGAAGTTGAAATAATATTTAGGGGAGTTCTAATAATTGGTTTTATTCAATTTTAGATTTAGTAGTTCCCTAACGACCAAAATAAAAATAAATGGGTAAGCGAGTAATTATAGTAGGAGGAGGAGTTGCAGGTATGAGTGCAGCGGTAACTCTAAAAAAACTGGGCTGTATACCATTGTTAATTGAAAAAAGTAGTGTTTTAGGAGGAGTTTTAAATAATTTCTCTAAAACTTTACTTAACATGGATACAAAGTCTATAATAGATAGCCTTGCTAGTGAGATATCTAAGAATGACGTGCATACTGTTTTGTGTGCAGAAGTTATAGGTGTTAAAAAAGGTAAACAGAATACTATTGAAGTTAGCTGTTCTTGTGGAGATGTTTATAAGGGAGATGCTATTGTTATTGCAACAGGTATAGAATGGTGTTCTCCTTATGATGCTACAGAATTTGGTTATGGTGTAGTAGATAATGTTTTAACACTTACCGATGTAGAGCGTAAACTACAGGAGAATGAGGTGTTTACAACAAATCAGCAGGAAGTTAAGGATGTAGCTATAGTTCATTGTGTGTGTTCTAGAAATATTAAGTATGGAGTGGATTATTGTTCAAGGTTATGTTGTACTTCAGCTTTGAGAGTTGCTACAGACTTAAAAGAGCTATTAGGAGAAAACTCTAATATATATGAATTTTATTCGGATATGAGAGTTTGGAGTGAAGAAGGAGATAAGCTCATTAAAAAAGCAGCAGATGTTGGAGTTGAGCTTATAAGAGGTGGAGTTTCTGAAATTAATCCATTGAAAGACAAGATTGAATTATGGGCAGAGGATTCCATTCTACAGAAAACATTGAGATTGACAGTAGATATGGTTGTTCTTGTTATGGGTGCTAAAGGAAGTAAAGTAAACGTTAAACTAGGAGAATCTTTAGGTGTTACAACGAACAAGTATGCCCATTTTGTTAAACTTAATAACGAAGTAAATTCTGTTAAGACAGAACAAAATAATGTATTTACTATAGGTTGTGCAAATTCACCTAAAAATATTGAGGAATCTTTACATGATGGAGAAAGTGCAGCTTTAGCAGTATATGATTATTTTAAAGATATAAGAATAAAGGTTTGATAATCTTTAATTTAGTTATCGCTTTAGGGTAATAATTGATGTTTTTTCATAGTTATGAATAAATTAGATTTTATAGATATTGTAAATAATAACATAATATACAAAAAAGTTATTTTACGTGAACCATCAATTAGAAATTGTATAGGCTGTGGTAAGTGTGTGGCTACCTGTGAAGCCGCTTTTTATACAGATTTTTCTATGCGAAAAGTAATATATAAAGTAAGGCGTGGCGATGTGGCAAATATAAATAAATTGACAAAGTTATGTATGCTTTGTTCAAAATGTTCAAATATTTGCCCTGAGGGAGTTAATACAAAAAATATTATTTTGATAATTAATGAATTGAGTTCGAGTTTAAGTAACGGCGAATTATAGAAACTGGTTTTGTTTTAAGCATTAAAACTCAGTTTTGAAGTTCTGCAAGGCTTAAAATATTTAAATTATAAGATGGAAGGATATTATTACGAACCATATATAGTTCCGTTTGTTATAGGAGTTTTGTTCTTGTTCGCAAGGATATGGACAAGATTCTTTTCTTGGATTAGCGTTCTTCCTAAAAGTGATAAAAAACAAATTTTTAGGAATGCGATATCTATACACACGTTTAAAGGACTTTGGGAAGCATTTTCTGAAATTTTGTTACATCTTCGCACTTTTTATATCAATAAGAAGTTGTGGTATATGCATTTGAGCTTAGCTTTCGGTTGGTTTTTGATGATAGCTGTTTCGAAAGTTAATACAGCTCTTTATTTAAAGAGTCCTATAAATCCCCCTTATATAGAAATATTCTTTAGTAAATATTTCCCCAATTACTGTAACTTGCTTTATAGTACAGTAATGGATGTCTTGTTGTGTTTTGTGCTATCTGGTTATGTAATGGTTGCTATAAAACGTAGAAAACCTGAAGCTTTTGGTTTGAAAGTGTCTTTGCAAAGAAGTTTTATGGATAATGTAGCTTCTTATAGTTTGTGGATGATTTTCCCTCTAAGGTTGATTTCTGAGAGTTTAAATTCTGGTATTTATGGGTGTGGGGGTTTCCTAACAGGAACTTTAGGTGAACTTGCATCTATGGTTTTCCCTGAGAATACACTTATCTCCTTGAATAATTTCTCATGGTGGATTTATTCTTTCGTTTCAGCTATATTTATGATATCTATTCCTTATTCAAGGTATTTGCATATTTTTGCAGAAATTCCTTTAATATTTCTTAGGAATTTTGGGATTAAGGCACATAGGATACCTACAACGTTTACTTTTTTAGAAAGTGCAGCTTGCTCTAGATGCGGTCTGTGTAATGAAGTATGCCCACTTATTAAAAGTGGTGTTACTACAGTTGGTGCTCCTATGGCTATGATAAAAAATGTAAGAGCTAAGAAGCGCGTTTTTGAAGTGCTAGATACTTGTTTAATGTGTGGAGAGTGTGAGCGTATCTGTCCTGTGCGTATTGAGCATACTACAATAAGGTTAGGTGAAAAATACACCTCGCGTCATAATTATTCTAGATTCGACCTGAGCTATTTAGAGCATTTAGATAAGGTGCAACGAGATTCTAAGCCTAAATCAAAAGTAGGTTATTTTGCTGGATGCTCTACTCATCATGATTTATACATATTGAAGTCCATGACAAAAATATTAAATTATTTTGAAGGAAATTTTGTATTTGTGGATGATGAATATCGTATCTGCTGTGGAGCTTCTTTAAGAAACTCAGGAAATATAAATGATGCAGAAAGGTTGGCCGATAAATTAGATGATTTTATACTACAATCAGGCATAACTAAGTTGGTTGTGAATTGTCCTACATGTTATAAAAATCTAAGTATTCGTAAAAAATTAACGTCTAGAGTAGAGGTGGTGTTTTATACTGATTATATTGTAGAGAGAGTAGGGTCTTTGAGCCTTAAAGGTGACGTGAAATATTCTTTATATACTCCTTGCCCTGTTAGGGATGGAAGTTTAGATATAAGCTCAACACATACACTTATAAATAAGCTTGGCACCTATGTAGAGCCAAATGAAAAGAATATATGTTGTGGAAGTGCAAATTTTGCAACTTCATTATCTTATGAGGAGAGAGTAAAAGTGTCTAATTTTGAGATTACGAGATTCGATTCTGGAAATATAGATGAAATTGTTACAATTTGCCCTTCGTGTAAGAAGGCACTTAAAAATAATGGTGTTAAAATTCGTGATATTTCTGAAATAATTGCTAATACATTGCAAAAAACACATTAATTCAATATCTTTGTTTTTTTAATTAATAAAATATGCTCTATGAAAAAGAAACTTATTTCCTTGTTTACTATGTGCGTTATTTCTGGTCTGACTTATGCACAGCAACAATGTAGTGACCTTAATACAGACTTCAACTGTTTTACTATAGTAGTTGGTAAAGATTTAACCGTAGACGGATCCATAATGTTTTCACATAATGAAGATGATACAGGTGAACAGTTTCTAAACTGGTATATAGTGGATAGAGAAACACATGCCTTAGATGATAAATTTTCATTCTATAGAGGAGGCTCTATTCAACAAGCACCAGTAACTAATAAATATTTATGGTTAGAACTTCCTAAAATGGAGGTTTCAGACACTTATCTTAATGAGCATGGTGTGGCTATAGGTTCTAATGGCTGTCCTTCAAAAGAAGATGTAGAAGATTATACAGATGGAGGTATTCTTTTTGAATTACGTCGTATCTTAGCTGAGCGCGCAACTTCTGCATCCCATGCTGTAGATCTTATAGGTCAGTTAGTAGAGAAATATGGATATGCTGATACAGGTCGTTCTTATACAGTAGCTGATAAAGATGAAGCATGGATAGTATCAGTTATGAGAGGTAGACGTTGGGTAGCAGCACGTATTCCTAGTGATGCAATTATGGTAATTCCTAATAACTATGTTATAGATAAAATAGATATGGATGATACTGAGAACTTTAGAGGGAGCAAAGATCTAGTTTCTTATGCTATAGAAAGAGGTTGGTATAATCCTGAGGAAGATGGTGAATTTTCATTTAAGAAGGCCTACACAAAACCTGGTAGCTATACTCACCCTGATAATATCAGACGTAAATGGGGAGCTCTTTATAAACTAACAGGAGAGAAATATCCATTTAATCAAGATTCTTTACCTTTCTTAGTGAAGCCTAATCGTAAAATTGCTTTAGAGGATCTTTTCGAGATTCACTCTTACCACTTTGAAGAGACAGAGCAGTTTCACCGTATCAAAAAACCAGATTTTAAAGGTCACTGCCCAGGAATTTGCCATGATGGAACACAATATTGTTCTATAGCTCACCTTAGAGATGGTATGCCAACAGAAATAGGTGCTTTGATGTGGATTGCTCCTTATCATCCTTGTAGTAAAGTTTTTATTCCATGGTATAGCGGAATGACTAAAGTACCTGAAGGACTTTCACGTTATGATTCAGCACAAGAAGCCTTAGATAAACACATGTCAGATATAACAGATTTCAGAAAAAATTCACCTAATCACCGTTATTGGAGATATGTTGATAGCACTGAGGCTATAAATGATGATTATGAAGCTAATATTTTAGATTATAGGAAATATAAAGCTAAGTTACAAAAGGAAATTATGAAGTCTCAAAAGAAATTCGAAGCTAAAGCTCTAAAAGTTACAGATAAGGACGAGTTGGCAGAGATGCTAAATGCTTATACTCAGAAATGGATAGATAGAGAGGAGTTTTAGAAGTTCCCTAAAAGCATTTGAAAGAATAGAAATTGATGTCCGACAGGAAGTGGTGTTTACTTTTTTGTCGGACATCAGTGTTTAAAATAAAAGATATGGATAGTAGTTTTATAAAAGAAACAATAGATAAGTTATATGAGATTTACGGAGAACAGGTATCAGAAATTAAGGTTTTGTTACCAAGTTCACGTGCTCAGTTGTTTTTTAATCGTGACTTATCTGCAAAATTAACAGGAAAACCTATTTGGCAACCAAATTTCTATTCTGTCAACTCCTTAACTAAGAAAATTACTTCTTTAACAGCCACAACACCTTTTCGTCTTATCACTGAACTGTATAAAGTGTATAAAGAATATCATCATAATGAAACTTTTGACCAGTTTTATTATTGGGGAGATATGTTAGTGAAAGATTTTGATACCATAGATAATTATATGGTTGATGCAAAGTTGCTGTTGGTTAATATAAATGATATTAAAGTCATAGAGAACGAGTTTGATTATCTTTCAGAAGAACAGGCGGAGATGGTTAGGAGATTTTGGAAGGTTTTTACACCTACAGAAGAAGGTTACTCTAGCCATAAACAGTCGTTTCTTACTATATGGAATACTCTTTACCCTATATACGAGAAGTATAAAGCGGAGTTACGTAAAAATGGTATAGGTTATAAAGGTATGATTTATCGTGAAGCCGCGGAAAAGTTGGAAAGTGGTGTCGATGAAGATTTCTTTGAAGAAGGATATTTTGACAAAGGTTCTATATTTGCTTTTATAGGATTTAATGCCCTTTCAAAAAGTGAGAAAAAGTTGTTTAAGCACATACAAGAGCATTATACAACCCATTTTTTCTGGGATTACGATGATTATTATGTAACTGATAAAAAGCAGGAAGCAGGTCTTTTTGTACGTTCTAATATTGCTGAATTTGGAGAGGAGTGTGTAGATATAAGTAGAGATAATTTTTCTAAAAAGAAAGATATAACTATAATAAATTCACCTTCAGTGTCGCTAGAATGTAAGTATGTGTGGAATTTCTTGAAGAACTTATATGCTGAGAAAGGAAAACTAGGTTCAGAAACAGCTGTAGTACTTACTAATGAAGAAATGTTATTGCCAGTAATGTATTCTATACCAGAGGAAATAGAGTACTTTAATGTGACTTCAGGTTTTAGTATATCACAGACTGCTGCTTATTCTTTTTTAGAATATCTTATAAAATTGCAGGTTAATAAAAAGGTAGACTCTAAGTCAGAAGTGTCTTTTTATTATAAAGATGTGTTGTCTGTTTTTAATCATCCTTACTTCTTATTATTGTTAGATGAACAACAACGAGAAAAGGTGATTCTAATTTCTGAAATGATAAATTCTGATTCTCAGATTTATGTAAACCAACAAAATTTTGAACTCTTCGGAGATTTAAATAAAATATTTGATAACGTAAAATCCCCAGCTGTAATGAGTGGGTATATAGTTGAGATTTTTACGTTTGTCATAGAAAGATTGCCAAATGATGATACTAGAAAGGAAAGAAGAGAATTTATAAATTCAATAATAGAAGCTACACAGACAACAAACAATACTATTGATAATTGCGATGTAGATGTGCCTATGGCTATATTTTTGTCGCTACTAAGAAAACATATATCTTCTCAGTCTATTAGTTTTATGGGTGAGCCTTTGCTCGGAGTACAGGTAATGGGTATCTTGGAGACTCGTAATCTTGATTTTGAAAATATATTATTATTGTCTGTTAATGAAGATAATTTCCCTGGGACAAATGTCGGAAAATCGTTTATTCCTAATTCCTTGCGATGGGGTTATCAACTTCCTACGCCTTATCATAGTGAAGCTATGTATTCTTATTATTTTTATAGGTTGATTCAAAGGGCTAAGAATGTTCATATAACATATTGCTCAAAAAGTGAAGGTACTACCTCTGGTGAGCCAAGTCGTTATATTCATCAGCTAAAGTTAGAGTCGCCTTTTAGAGATACTGTTGTCGAAAAGTCTCTTTCCTTGTCTGTTAATATAGAAAAGAATGAGGTTTCTATAGCTGAAAAAGATGAAAAAATCTATGGTGAACTTAAGCGTTTCTTAGGTGGAGATAAAATTCTAAGCCCTTCGGCACTTTATAGCTATATCAGTTGTCCATATAAATTTTATTTACGCTATATCAAAGGACTACAAGAGCCTAAAGAAATTAGTGAGACTCTTGATAGTAGGGACTTTGGTAATATAGTACACGACACCCTTAGGATAATTTACGATAACGAGATAGATAAAGATAAGGATATTAAAACAGAACTTGAAAAGATAAGTGACGATAGAATTAAAGAGTTAGTAGAGAGTTTAGTTTCGAAAGTTGTAAAAATTGAGGTAGAAAACTTCACTGGGCAGATAAATACCTTGCTTAGCTTTATGTGTAAGGGGGTGCGTAACGTGTTAAATTACGACCTTGCTAACCCTGATTTTAAATCATATAAACATGAAGATAACATAAGTAACTTTGTTGAAATCAATATTGCAGGCCAACCTTGTAAACTTAAAATTGCAGGGCGTATAGATAGGATAGATATACTAAATAATGGAAATTATAGGTATATAGACTATAAGACAGGAGGTATGCATTTGAAAACAAGTTCTGTTAGCTCATTGTTTGATATTGAAAACAAAAGTAATAGTATAGCTATTATGCAGGTATTTTTATATGCTTACTTAACGGAACAAGAAGTTGTACCTGCACTTTATTTTACACGTGAGATGAATAAAGCTAAGTATAATCATAAGATTATTGTAGGGAAGGATGAGGTTAACGTATTTTCTTCTGTTAAAGAGGAGTTTGGTGAGGTTTTAAAGGGTAAACTTGAAGAATTGTTCGATAGAACTGTGCCTTTTAATTGTACAACCGAGCCTACAACTTGTGAATACTGTGTTTATAAAAATTTGTGTAAAGGCTAACGGGATTTTGTATAGTCTTAAAGAGGGCAACCCAATAGAAATAAAACAATCAACCCCTGTTACATAGCGTGTAGCAGGGGTTGATTGTTTGTTGTGGGTGCTTTTGGGGCACCCTCTTAGAATATTATACAGTCATAATTTCTTTTTCTTTTTCAGAAAGTTCACCATCAATGATTTTAGAATACTTATCAGTCATTTTTTGTACTTCTACTTCACCATCTTTAGCTACATCTTCAGCCATACCGTCTTTTTGAGCCTTTTTGAAAGCATCAACAGCTTCACGACGGAAGTTTCTGATAGAGATTTTTGCAGTTTCGCCTTCTGTTTTTACTTGTTTTACAAGTTGTTTACGACGATCCTCTGTAAGTGGAGGTAAAGTTAAACGTATTTGATCACCGTTATTAGATGGAGTAACTCCAATGTTAGCATCCATGATAGCTTTTTCAATAACTGAAATCATTTTTTTATCCCAAGGTTGGATAAGTACAGTCTTAGCGTCAGGTACAGTAACACTTGCTACTTGGTTGATAGGCATCTCTGAACCGTAGCTTTCAACAGTTATGCCGTTAAGCATGTTAACGCTAGCTTTTCCAGCGCGAATATTTAATAATTGTTCTTGTAGGTGAGAAATTCCCTTTTTCATTTTTCCATCTAAAGATGAAATAATTTCTTTTGATTCTGCCATGATTTATTATATGTATTAATGTTACTTACTTACTTACTTACTTACTTACTTACTTACTTACTTACTTACTTACTTACTTACTTACTTACTTACTTACTTACAATTGTGCCAATATGTTCACCACTTACAACTTTTAATAAATTGCCTTCAGTGTCCATATCAAAAACAACTAAGCCTAAATTATTTTCTTTGCAAAGTGTGAAAGCTGTCATATCCATAACTTTTAACCCTTTTGCGATAACTTCATCAAAAGTAATATCCCAAATTTTTTCTGCTGTAGGATCTTTTTCAGGGTCTGCTGTATAGATACCGTCAACACGAGTTCCTTTAAACATAACCTCAGCTTCAAGTTCAACACCACGTAATGCACTTGCTGTATCTGTAGTAAAGAAAGGATTGCCTGTACCTCCAGCAACGATAACGATTTCTCCATTCTCTAAGGCTTCTATAGCTTTGTCTTTAGAGTAATGTTCGCCTATAGGAGACATGTTAACGCTTGTCATAACTCTAGCTTTAGCTCCTGCTGACTTAAGAGCAGATTGAAGAGCTAGTGAATTAATGATAGTTGCTAGCATACCCATTTGGTCTCCTTTAACTCTATCAAAACCTTTATTAACACCACTTAGTCCTCTAAAGATGTTACCGCCTCCAATAACAATTGCGATTTGTACTCCAAGTTTCTGTGCAGCTTTTATTTGTTGAGCATAACTTGTTAAGACCTCGGTATTTATACCGTATTTGTCTGCTCCCATTAGTGATTCGCCACTAAGTTTTAGGAGAATTCTTGAATATTTACAATCCATAACTTTATTATTTTTATTTAGTCAAAATTATTTCAGTACGTCTGTTTTGAGATTTTGAATAATCATCCGTTTTAGTAGTAACAGGAGAAGAACATCCCTTTCCTGCAGCAGTAACATTACTTTGTATTACTGATTTGTTTTTGAAGATTTCACGTAATATCTCAGTTGAACGTTTTACACTTAATTCCCAAGCCTCAAAATTAGTAGACGGTGCAATTATGTTTTTTGCGTTTACAGCTGTAGAATCCACGTCGTTATTAGAAAAAACATCGTTAGCGTTTAAAGTGTCACTAGGGTCTGTATTTGAAACTATAAGTGCTTTAATTTCTTTGTTCCTAGCTAAAAATGAAGCTAAATATGATATTAAATCGGCACTTTCAACAGTTAACATATAACCACCAGGTTCAAATAGTAAAGCATCATCAATAGTTAATACGATTCTATCATTATAAGATTTCATTTTAATCCCATCATTAGGGAAACTCATTATAAATGTAGTTACAAGATTGTTGAAGTTAGTAATGCTAATCTCTTGATATTTTATTTTTCTTTCATATTCATCTATGCGTTTACGGAGTGTTGTTATTTCTTGACGTGCATCATCTATACGACGAACAAATCGTGTTGCATCAGATGTGCCTCCAGAGATGTTATTAAGATATTTGTAATTTAAAATTTTATATTCTCTAGCTAGCTTTATAGTGTCTTGTTCAAGGCTTATTCTAGCATCTTGTTCTGTAGATAAATTGGTCTTTAATGCTGAAATTTGATCATTAAGAGAATCTACTGTGTTGTTAAATGTAGTTTCTTTTTCAGCTAGAACATTGTATTTCTTTGGTAGAATACATGAACTTAGTGCTAGTAAACTAAATGCGTATATTAATATTTTGTTTTTCATATCATAAAATAAAAAAAAGTAAGGGAACTTTAGGGGGCCTCTAAATCTAAAAGCGTTAAAATCCAATTTTTAGAAGTTTCCATATATGGTGCGAAGATACAAAAAAATATAAAAATATAAATGATGTTATTGAAATTTTATTTTATCTGTTTGTTATTTGAGAATTTGGAAGCGTTAAAATCCAATTTTTAGAAGTTTCCATTTGTATTTACAGTGCAATAATAGAGTAGTGTTTGGCATAGAGATTGTAATATTTGGAAAGTATAAGAATATGAAAAATTGTCAAATTTATAAAGCTCACTTGGTGAAAATGAAGAGGGCTATAATACCTGGTTTTAAATAAAGGGTAGTTCTGATATTTAAAATATTAGAACTGTTTAAGGTGATAAGTTTAGGCAGTTTGTTAAATTTAATAATTTTAAAACTACAGTTATGAGAAGAGTATTAATTATTACTATGCTAGCGTTTTTGAGTGCTTTAATGTTAAATGAGGAAATCTATGCGCAGAATCCTATGAGGGAGCAACGGCGAGAAGTTAGAGAAGAAGCAGAGTTAAAGGCAGAGCAGCAATTGATGGCTATGTTAAAATCTAAAAATTTCATGTTTATGGCAACAGAAATTGAACAAACTATAAATATTAATCTGCAAAATATACAATTAAAATCTATTTGGGGTATCTGGGTTAGCCCTGGGCAATTTAAAGCATATCTTCCAATTTATGGAGCGACAGCTGTAACAGGAATGCCGACGTTGAGACGACGAATGGATTTTACAACAAGTAATTATACTTATGATGTCCAACAAGGTCATGGCGATGAAATAAATGTAACTATGACTGCAACGGATGTGTGGTCAAGTGTAGGATATACATTTGTGTTAACGACTTCAGGCACTGGTCAGAATAGTACCCTGTATATATCTTCCCCATTTAAGGCTTCTGTGACTTTTAGTGGATATATCACTACAAATAACGAATATTAATATTGCGTATTTAAAAATAACACAATAAAATTGTCCTAATATTAAAGTTTTATAAATATTAGGACAATTTTATTGTATTATAGGAGAGTTCTATTTGCTCCAAAGGTTAATGTTGCTGAATTCAACCTGCAAATGCAACTGAATTGAGGTCAAGGAACTATAAGGACATAAAAAAAGGCGAAACAAATCGGAGCCAAGCTCAAATTTATTCCGCCTAAGCGATAAAATTTTCTTATCTTTGCTATAGATTCTAACCACAGATT
>JAWXTP010000010.1:0-45814 GCA_044433415.1 Rikenellaceae bacterium | reverse complement strand
TATAGATGCTGATTACAGAGGTGAAATTAAAGTCATTTTAGTGAATTTATCTAACGATGAATTTATTATTAACCCTGGAGAACGCATAGCTCAACTTGTAGTAGCTAAATATGTACAAATTGATTGGAATGAATGTACAGTTTTAACAGAAACTGACCGAGGTGAGGGAGGTTTTGGTTCAACTGGTGTAAAAGAAAAATAGATGTTAAATAATAAAAAAATATTAGTGTTTTTAGTTGTGGCAATAACCTTAATATTGTCACCAGAGCTTTTTTCGCAAAATTCACAAAAAGACAGCTCTAAAAAAGGCACTACTGCTAAAATTATAAGCTCTAAATACCCTGAAACTAGCCGAAAAATTACAGATTATTATCTTCATGCAATTTATGAACTGCATCAAAATTATGATACTGTTGCGACGTTCAAATATCTTGAAAAGACTTACGCCTTAGACTCTTTACATGCCCCAACACTGTTTTTAATCGGAAGTTTAACATCTGATTTCGACAAGGCTATACGTGCTATTGAAAAAGCTGTAGAGGTTGACAATGAAAACATGGAATATAAATTCTTTTTAAGTTCACTTTACGGCAGCAGCGAACAGTACATAAAAAGCATTAATTTAATTAATGACATACATTCTCGTGGAGGTCACAATGCAAACACATACAGATACTTAACAGCCTTATATGATGTAATTGGTGACAACAATATGGCTACTAGAACCATAGATTCTGCTATGGTGATGTATGGCTCTAATCCCGAAATTGTGTCATTCAAAGGAGATTTATTGCTTCGAGCTAACAAAACAGTGGCTTATGTGTCAAATTGTGAAGATTTAGACCGCCTAGTGCCAGAATCTGTAATTGCTAAACATAAACTTGGCATGGCATACGGAATGATAGGCAAAGACTCTCTAGCTTATGAAACTTTACAAAAAGCCTATGAACTTGACTCTACTTATACACCTCTATTAGGTGATTTAGCAGCCTATTATGCAAACATCAGAAGCGGAGAAATCTTTAAATGTTTAAATATGTTATTTCAAGATAAAGAAGTAACATTTATCCAAAAAAGGAACTACTTTAACGAGGTTATCAGAAACGACTTTTATTATAGCAACTACGGAGTTGAAATATCAAGACTAATAAACATACTTCGCAAGACCTACGACTATGACTATGATGCAGAATCTATGTATTCAGCGCATTTAATAGCTATGGGAAGCGACTCTTCTGCACTAGAGGTACAGCGTAAGTTTGTTTTTAACGATAAAGTCAGCGTGGACAACCAAATGGCAGCGTGTAATACGTTAATTTCTGCTTATTTATATCGTGAGAACCCAGATTCAGTATCTAGGTATATTTATGTTGCGATAGAAAAATTCCATGATAATCCTGATGAACTACTATATATTTCTTATGTTTTAGGACGTATGGAAATGTATGACGAAGCTATAAAACACCTTAATACGTATGTGAAACAGCAAAAAACAGACTCATTAAAAAGCGTATTTTATGGTTCTATAGGTGACACTTACTATATGAATGACAACAAAAAAAGTGCTTATAAAAGTTACAAAAAGTCGTTGAAGTATGACCCTGACAATATCATGGTATTAAACAATTATTCATATTACCTATCTTTAGACCTTACAGATTTAGAGACAGCCTTAGATATGAGTAAACGAGTTATAACAAAAGAGCCATTAAACGGCACATATCTTGACACTTATGCGTGGATTTTACACTTGTTAGGTCGACATGACGAAGCAAAAACATATCAATTAAAAGCTATTGCACAAACTAACGAGGATAATCCAGAATTATTTTTTCATTACGCAGAAATTCTAGCAGCTTTAGGGGAAAATTTGAATGCTAGAAGATATTACAGAAAAGCCCTTGAAAGTGGTGCAAATCAAGAACTTATAGACGAAAGATTAGGGAACTTAAAATATTAAAATTATATGTTACAACAAGAGTTAATAGATTATCTACTAATAAATGCGTGTAATGCCGCAATTCTTGGTGCGAAAGAGATAATGAAGATATATAATGGTGACAAAGAAATTGATGTAAACTACAAATCTGACACTACGGTTATTACAGAAGCTGACAGAGTTTCTCACCTTACCATTAAACGCCACCTTTCTCAAACTCGCATTCCATTGTTGAGTGAAGAGGGGCGAAATATGCTATACGAAGAACGTTATAGCTGGGATTTATATTGGCTTGTTGATCCTATTGACGGAACTAGAGAGTTTGTGAAACATAACGATGAATTTGTAGTGTCTATAGCGTTTATGAACGGTGCAAAACCTCTATTTGGCGTGATTTTACAGCCTGCAACAGGCAAATTATATTTCTCTGATCCAAGCAGAGGAGCATATTTAATAGAAAATTCACTCTCTTTTAACGAAGAGTTAAAGATTAATGACTTATTTGCAGTCTCTAAGAAATTAAAAAGAAAACCATGGCAGAAAGGCGATAAACTTCGTGTTGCAATCACTAGATCACATCTCAACGAAGAAACTAAAGAGTTTGTCGAACAACTAGAGCAAAAATATGATGACGTTGAATTTATAACATGTGGCAGCTCTCTTAAATTTTGCTATATAGCAGAAGATAAGGCAGATATGTACATCAGATTTACAAGATTGTATGATTGGGACTTAGCAGCAGGAGTTGCTATTGCTGAGTGTGTAGGCGCAAAAACATGTCATCTAAACAAAGAACAGATTGTTTTCAATAAACAATACTTAGAGATAGAAGGCTTCATGACAACTTTCCCTGGCGTAGAAATATAAGGAGAAAAAGACTTCTATAACAAAAAATTTACAACATTAATATATATCATTATGAAAAAAGGAAAACGAATAGCTCTTGTAGCTCATGACAATATGAAGCAAGATTTAGCTGAATGGGTTGATTGGAACTGGGAAATATTACTTAAACATCATCTTATTTGTACAGGAACAACAGGTAAACTTGTTACATCAACACTTTTAGAAAGAAGGGGAAACAATCATGGACGTTTTGAAATTACATTATTAAAAAGTGGTCCATTAGGGGGCGACCAACAACTTGGTGCTATGATTTCTGAAGGAGAAATTGACTTAATGATTTTCTTCTGGGACCCTATGATGGCACAACCACATGACGTTGACGTTAAAGCACTTATGAGACTTGCGACAGTATACAACGTACCTGCTGCATTTAATCGTTCTACTGCAGATTTCTTAATTTCGTCACCTTTCTTTGACGGCGAATACAGCATCACTGTAAAAGATTATAAATCATACATTGAACGTAGTCTTTCAAAGTAGTCTATTATCAAAATAGCTAAAAAAGAGGTACTCCTCAGAACTAATGTTCGAGGAGTACCTCTTTTAGATTTGAGATATAGTCTTTCTAAATAGACTTCATTATATCGTATATAAATTCAATTAATTTAGTGCGTCCCCAAACGACAAATTGATGTTCCATACCATTATGTAACTTTACCAACATTCCATTAGGTACAAGACCTAGTGTATTAACCTTGTGTAGAGATTTAATATCCTTATAATATATGGTTGTTTCACCAGTTTGGATGTTTATTGAGTGTGATTTAAACAATAATCTATTGCTATAGAAAAATATACGTCCTCCCACTGATTCTGAATTTCTAAATAAATTAGCTGCTTTTTTCAAAAGCACTTCCTGATCATCAACTGAAGGTTCTGATTTTTCTTGTTGCGGCTGACCAACAGGATTTCCACAAGTTGCACAAAATTTTGCTTCTGCATCAAGATTTGCACCACATTTTATACAATAACTCATAATATTAGTGTTTTAGGGATTTACAAAAATAGGGCAATCCACAAAACCTAAGTTTTGTGAAATCACCCTATTTGAATTTATATATTACCATTCAAGGATTTTGCAGAAATCGAACTCTTCTGGATTGTCAAGATACTTGCTAGCAGCTCTATAATCTTCAGGAGTAATATAGTGTAGGTTGTTTCTGTAGATAGTTTGTACTTTCTCAGAATCAATATTCACTAGACGTGGTTTGATTTTGCCGTTTTCGTCCTCTAAGTCTTGTAGGTATAAAGGCTCTGGAGTACCATCACGACCAATTGTAACAACGCAACCTGTAACACCTTCTTTGTAAAGAGTATAAACAGCCAAACCTAATTCTGTAGCATAAGATAAGTCATAAGCAATAGGACGGCAACATCTAAGTTCATAGCCAATCTCATTTGGACGACTTTTCACTTTCATGCGCATTTTTTGAAGTCTTTGTTGCACAAGAAGGTTGAAAATGTGTGATTTACTTACGTTACCAAGCTCTGGGTGGTTGTGTTCGTCATAAGTAAACTCTACGCCTGTACCAATAATGTCTTCATCACTCAAGAAGTGGAAAACACCCTCAGAAATCATAGCTACACCATAAGGAATACCCATAATACGACGTTTTACCATAGATGAAATCACCAAACGAGTGATTTTATCGAAAGTAATAGGTGTTTTGTTAAACATTTCAGGGATGATAATCATTGGATAGTGACAAGCAGCACCGATACCAAAAGCAAGGTGACCAGCTTCACGACCCATAGCAGACACTACAAACCAGTTTCCACTTGTGCGTGCATCTTCATATAAAGTTGTAGATAATTTAACACCTTCTTCTTTAGCTGAGTGATAACCAAATGTTGGGTATCCTTCTGGAAGAGGTAAGTCATTATCAATAGTTTTTGGAACGTGGATATTCGCAACGTGAATATCTTGAGCTTTCAAATATTTAGACAAACGATTAGCTGTAGAAGCAGTGTCATCACCACCAATAGTCACTAATAATTTTACATTATATTTTTCAAAGAAATCGGCTTTAAACTCTTTATCTTTAGGTTTGTATCTACTCATAACAAGAGCAGATCCCCCTCTAGAGAAAATGTTATCAGCAAATTCAAAGTCCATATAAATAAAATCTGGTTCGTCTGCTAATAAACTTTTGTAACCACCATTTAATCCAATAACTGTGAATCCGTTATTAGTAAATATCTTTGTTACAGCACTAATTACTGTATTTATACCTGGTGCTGGACCGCCAGCACATAGAATTGCAACTGCATCTTTCATAAAATAAAACTATTTAAATTTAGACAATATTTTAAGCAGTACAAATTTGATTTTTCACTCGTTGGCTGTACCTTAACAACCTATATCTTGTGTAAAAGATAAACTTTCACACTTCTTCATTTTAAAGTTAAGCAACTAAACAAAGCTAGTTGTATAAGAGAAGTAAAGCCCCAAAAGGGGCTTTACAACATATAAAATTATAACACGTTAACAGCGTTAAGGTCTTCGTAAGATTGTTTTAGACGAGCAACAATTGACTCTTCACCTTTACGTAACCAAACACGTGGGTCATAATATTTTTTGTTAGGTTTATCATCACCTTCTGGGTTACCAAGTTGAGTTTGTAAGTAACCTTCGTTTTTAGTATAGAAAGTGTGAATACCATTCCAGAATGCCCATTGCATATCTGTGTCAAGGTTCATTTTGATAACACCATAGCTAATACCCTCACGAATTTCTTCTTGAGTAGAACCAGAACCACCGTGGAATACGAAGTTTACAGGTTTTTCTGTAGTATTGTGTTTTTCTTGGATATATTTTTGAGATGCGTCAAGAATTTTAGGATTCAAAACAACGTTACCTGGTTTGTAAACACCGTGAACGTTACCAAAGCTAGCAGCGATAGTAAAGTTAGGAGAAACTGCACTTAAAACTTCATAAGCTTCACAAACTTCTTCTGGTTGAGTGTAAAGTTTAGATTGGTCAACGTGAGAGTTGTCAACACCATCTTCTTCACCACCTGTGATACCTAATTCAATTTCTAAAGTCATACCCATTTTTGACATACGAGCAAGATATTTAGCACAAATCTCAAGGTTTTCAGCTAGAGGCTCTTCAGAAAGGTCAAGCATGTGAGAAGAGAAAAGAGGTTTACCTGTTTTTGCGAAGTTCTCTTCAGAAGCATCTAAAAGACCGTCAATCCAAGGAAGTAATTTTTTAGCAGCATGGTCAGTGTGAAGAATTACTGGAACACCATAAGCTGAAGCAACTGTATTTACGTGGTGAGCAGCAGAAACTGCACCTAGAACAGCAGCTTTTTGACCTTCGTTACTTACTGTTTTACCAGCGTAGAAAGAAGCACCACCATTAGATAATTGGATAATAACTGGAGAGTTAATGTCACGAGCTGTTTCTAAAACAGCGTTAATTGTATTTGTTCCTGTAACGTTTACTGCAGGAATAGCAAATCCTTTTTCTTTTGCAAATGCAAAAAGTTCTTGAACTGCTGAACCTGTAAGAACGCCAGCAGGGAATGTTGTTTGACTCATTTTATTGTATTTTTAATTAAATAAAACATTTATTTTATTTGAGGAAACTTCTAATTTATAGAAGTTCCATAGATTTAAGTACCAAAAGTAACGTTTTTTTTTTATAAATAAAACTTTTCTGTAAATTAAATGTAATTTTTTATATCTATGTTCCCGTAATATGTTTCTAACGCGTTGTTAGATAGCGCTTTCATTTCGTCTTCACCCCCAAAAATATATACTTTGGCAATGTGTTCAACATAGGATTTTATTTCAGTACAGATATAATCACTATAAGCTATACCGCCTGTTAGGATAATCGCATCTACATTACCTTTAAAAACAACGGAATAAGCGCCTATTTGTTTAGCTACATTGTATATAAAAGCATCAATTATAGTCTTGCATTTTGTGTCCCCAGCTAGGGCGTTATCAACAATCTGTTTGATGTCGGTAGTGTCAAGGTGAGAAACTACTCCTCCTTTACCTACTACCATCTTAAATACTTCATCGTGGCTGTATTTTCCACTAAAACATAAGTCTACAAGGTCACCAGCAGGTAAAGTGCCACTGCGCTCAGGAGAAAAAGCTCCCTCACCACTCAGTGCTTGGTTAACATCTACAACTTTACCTTTTAGATGTGCTCCAACGCTTACACCACCTCCCATGTGTGCAACTATAAAATTAAGGTCTTCATAATTTTTACTTATTTGCTTAGCATAAGCCTTAGCAACAGCCTTTTGGTTAAGAGCGTGGAAGATAGATTTTCTATTAAACAATTTATTTCCTCCAACGCGCGCAATATCCATCATTTCATCAACAACTACAGGGTCAGCGATGTAGGCTTTTACTTCTTTATTACAAGTATTATTTATTTCTAAAGCAATATCCGATGCTATAAGTCCCCCCAGATTTGATGCGTGTTCACCTTGCACACCTGAGATTAAGTCAGCTTTTAGTGCTTCATTTACCTCATAAACACCACTACTTATAGGTTTAACAAGACCACCACGACCAATAATAACATCTAAATCTTCAATCTTGTAGTTATTTTCGTTAAGTGTGTCTATGATTATTTTTTTTCTAAATGAAAACTGATCAGAAATAGCGTTAAAATCTTTAAGTTCCTCTACACTATGGCGTATAACTATCTCTTTTTGAAGTTCTTTTTCTTTGAAGATGGCAATTTTAGTAGATGTAGATCCTGGATTTATTGCTAGGATTATAGGTTTGTTCATATTATTCTTTATAAATAAGGGTTGTGTAAATCAGAATTGTAAAAATAAGGGTTGTAAAAATTAATTTACAACCCACATTATTTATTTTGCAGAAAGAGCCGCTAAAGCTATAGAGTAAAGTTTAGACTGCATGGTGTCTCCTCTACTTGTTAGCACACAAGGTACTTTTGTTCCCACTACTATCGCTGCGAGAGGCGTATGTAGTAGCTTTGTACAAGTTTTAAAGAATACGTTTGCACTTTCTATATTAGGGAATATCAAACAATCTGCATCCCCTGCAACTTTACTATCTAATTTTTTTGTCTTAGCACTTTCAGTATCTAGAGCAACATCTAATGCTAGAGGTCCATCAATGATAGCTCCTGGGATTTGTCCTCGGTCGCCCATCTTTGCAATAATTGCAGCATCAACACTAGATTCTACCTTAGGTAGAACTTGTTCTGAAGGTGCTATCATCGCAACTTTAGGTTTCTCTAAGCCTAGAGCATGCGCTGTGTTTATAACATATTTTGTTATAGCTAGCTTCTGATTAAAATTAGGTGCAGGTATAACCGCAACATCCGATATCACTAAAAGTTTATTTAGCGAGGTCATTTCAAGTACTGTGACGTGACTTAAAGTGCCTTTGTCAGACATAAGTCCTCCTTCTTTTTTAAGGATTCCACGCATATATTTATCCGTCGAAACAAGTCCTTTCATAAGAATATCGGCTTTGCCCATATTAACCATATCTATAGCCATTGAGACACATTTGGAATCATCATCTTGTTGAATATGGGAAAAAGCCCAATAATCAATCTCGTTTTCTATACAAATATTCTTAATAGTTTCAAAATCGCCTATTAATGTAGCCTCAACTACTCCCATGCTAACTGCTTTATATACAGCTTCGATTGTGTGTGAGTCATTTGCGTAGGCTACAACTAATCGTTTTTTACCTTTTGCCATTACAAGAGGTAAGATGTGTTCCAATTTTGTAATCATAAATTTCTATTTTAGAAGTTTCCTTTACAGATTACTTATGTGTAATATTGCTATTAGTTTCTAAGTAAACGGAAAGTGTCTAATGCAATAACAAGCTCCTCGTTTGTAGTAACTGCCATAGCTGTTACTTTAGAACCTGCTTTAGTGATAACTTTGTCTATACCGTAAGCCTCTTCGTTAGCAGCTTCGTCAAATTCTATACCTAAGAACTCCATGTTTTCAAGTACAGCCTTACGGAAAGGACGGTTGTGCTCTCCGATACCACCAGTGAAGATAACAAGATCTACACCACCCATTTCAGCAGCATAAGCGCCAATGAATTTTTTAACACGCTTGTCAAACATTTTTATAGCAATCTTTGCACGCTCGTTGCCTTCAGATGCAGCTTTTGTAATGTCGCGCATATCTGAGCTTATGCCTGTAATACCTACAAGGCCAGATTCTTTATTCATAAGGTTGCTAATGCGGTTAGCATTAAGGCCTTCTTTGTCAGCGATGTAAAGTAGAGCTCCTGGGTCAACTTCACCACAACGAGTACCCATTAAAAGACCATCAACAGGAGTGAAACCCATAGATGTGTTATAAGATTTACCGTTTAAGATAGCTGTAACACTAGCACCATTACCAATGTGGCAAGTGATGATTTTTGAGTTTTCTAAGTCTAGACCTAATTGGTCGCATGCTTTCTTAGCAACAAATTTGTGGCTAGTGCCGTGGAAACCATATTTTCTGATACGGTATTCTTCATAATATTTGTAAGGAATACCATATAAGTAGCTTTCTCTAGGCATTGTTTGGTGGAAAGAAGTATCAAATACAGCGATTTGTTGTATAGAAGGTAATAAGTTTTCTATAGCTAAAATACCTTTTAAGTTTGCAGGATTGTGAAGTGGAGCTAGCTCAAAACAACTTTCGATTTGTTGTTTTACGGTAGGTGTAACGATAGCACTATCAACAAAATATTCACCTCCGTGAGCTACACGGTGACCTACAGCGTTAAGGTCGTTTAATGATTCAATAACACCATGTTGAGCATCAACGATAGCGCTTAAAATCATGTTGATACCTACAGTGTGGTCAGGAATGCTTTTTACAAACTCATATTGAGGTTTGTCTGTTGGTTTGTGTACAAGTACTCCGTCTGTTAAACCTATACGTTCAACAAGACCTTTAGCTAAAAGGTTGTTCTCAGTAGCAGAATTCATATCTATAACTTGATATTTAATAGAAGAGCTACCACAGTTTAGAACTAAAATAATCATTTTTGTATAATTTGAAAGACTTCTTGTCTGGTTAATAAAGTGGGGGATTCTTAAAAACTGAATTTATGCATTTCTCTTTAGAGGAACGCATAAATTCAGTTGTGTATATTGGGTAAGTTCACTTAAACTATTTAAGTAATTACTTTTGGTCTTGAGCTTGACAAGCAGTAATAGCTACAAGGTTAACGATGTCAGAGATAGAGCAACCACGAGATAAGTCGTTGATAGGAGCTGCCATACCTTGAAGAACTGGACCTACAGCCTCAGCGTTAGCCATACGTTGAACTAGTTTGTAAGAAATGTTACCAACCTCTAAAGTAGGGAATACAAGCACGTTAGCTTGACCAGCGATTTTGCTACCTGGAGCTTTCTTAGAACCAATACCAGGAACGATAGCAGCATCAGCTTGAAGTTCGCCTTCTATCATTAAATCTGGAGCCATCTCTTGAGCTAAACGAGTTGCTTCAACAACTTTGTCTACCATTTCGTGTTTAGCAGAACCTTTTGTTGAGAAGCTAAGCATAGCGATACGAGGCTCTATACCAGCGATAGCACGTGTTGTACGACCTGTCTCTACAGCAATCTCAGCAAGTTCGCTAGCAGTAGGGTTAGGGTGAACAGCACAGTCAGCAAATACCATGATGCCGTTATCTCCAAAGTGACTAGGTACAAACATAATGAAAGCACCAGAAACTACAGAAACTCCAGGTTTAGTTTTAACATATTGGAAAGCAGGACGTAACACGTCACCAGTAGCATTGTTAGCACCAGCAACTTCACCGTCAGCATCACCAGCTTTAATCATTATAACACTAAGATATAAAGGATTTAGGACTAGTTTTTCAGCTTGCTCTTTAGTTAAACCTTTAGCGCCTCTAATTTGAAGCATAAGATCAACGTATTTGTCTTTGTTAGGGTTGTTTTCAGGGTCAACGATAGTTGCATCAGCAATGTTCTTAAGACCGAATTTAGCAGCAGATTCTAAGATGTTAGCCTCGTTGCCGATAAGGATAATTTTAGCAAGACCTTCTTCTATACACTGAGATGCAGCTCTTAATGTACGTTCTTCTTCAGCTTCTGGTAGCACAATACGTTTAAGATTGCTTTTAGCTACATTTTTAATTTTTTCTAATAACTCCATTGTTATACTTATAAGTTTATATTATATATTAATAAATTCTTTTCTGTAAGAGTCTAAACACAGCTTTACAAATAGTTCAAACATCTTTTTTTTGTTTACATATCAATACCACACTACAAAAATTTAATTTGTAGTGTGATATTTCTAGAGATTCAAAGTTAAAACAACTGCAAATTTATACAAAATTTAACATTATGTGAATGCAAATTTAATTATTTAAATTCATTTGTCAAATCACTTTCTTTAAATCTTGCGTTTAGAACAGCATCAATTCTTTCAATATCCTCTTTTCTAACCAATAGACCAGCGTGTAACATTTCTGAAGAACTGCCAGGGAATAGTTCTGCTGTCCCTTCACCGATTACTTCAGTATAAATTTCCATCGCACTTAGTAATGATTCTACTATCTTAGCTTCTCCAAGTGTAGCAAATCTTTTATATACTACTAATTTTTCTAATTCTTCACTCATAATAATAAATTTTAAAAAGTTAGTAAAAATTTTAAAAGGAGTTCTAATAATTGGTTTTATTCGAAATCGTTAAAACTCAATTTTTATAAGTTCCTTTAATTGTATCTTTATGTACAAAACGCACATAAAGGTGTCACTAGGTGTTATTAGGTGTAAACTTTTATTGTTCCCCAAATGTACGATTTTTTTTTATAATTTCAAAACAAAAATTATACAAAATTTGTAATATCTTTGCATAATATTATTTCAGTATTAAGATTTCTGTTTTTGGGGATTTCAATATTTTATTTATTTAATAAAAACTCACACTATGACAAACCAATTTGTACACTTGCATGTTCATACTAGTTACTCTATTCTAGATGGTCAATCAGATATTAAAAGATTGATTAAGAGGGCAAAAGAGTTAGAGATGCCAGCAATAGCAATAACTGACCACGGCAATATGTTTGGCGTTAAATTGTTTCATAGTGAGGCTACCAAAGCAGGGATAAAACCTATTTTAGGTTGTGAGGCTTATGTGGCTAAAAATACACGTCACATCAAAAAAAATAAAGAAGATAGAAGTGGTTTTCACCTTATATTGTTAGCAAAAAACCTTACGGGTTATCATAATCTTATAAAAATGGCTTCTTATGCCTATACCGAAGGTATGCACTATAGACCTCGTATAGACTGGGAATTACTCGAAAAATATAATGAAGGTATTATCTGCTGTTCAGCCTGTCTAGGGGGACATATACCTCAATCAATAATGAAGGGTGATCTTGAAGAAGCAGAAATGTTTGCTTTAAAATATAAGGCTATTTTTAAAGATGATTTTTATCTTGAGTTACAGCTGCATAAATCAGAGAACCCTGCGTTAAACGAAAAAGTTTATAACAATCAGCTTTTAGTAAACCCTCATATTCTAGAATTAGGTAAAAAATTAGGGATTAAGTGTATTGCATCTAATGATGTGCACTTTATCAGAAAAGAAGATGGTGAAGCTCATGACCACTTGATTTGTTTGAACACAGGTAAGAAGAAAAACGACAAGGATCGTATGAGCTACACACGAGCTGAATACCTAAAGTCAGCAGATGAAATGCTCGAAATGTTTGGAGATCATCCAGAACTATTAGAAAATACTTTGGAGATAGCTGATAAAGTAGAAACTTATTCGCTTTCTCATAGTGCTTTCATGCCTAACTTCCCCCTTCCTAAAGAGTTTGTTATGGATTTCAATGTTTTGAAAGAGACTTATAAAAATGGTCTTCAAAATATTGTAGATGCTATAGATGCAAAAAAGAAAGCTGAGAAAAAGGAAAAACTTACAGCTGTAGTAGCTAAAGTTAAGCAGGAAATAGATACCACTTCAACAGAGAAAGAACTAGAACAATTAGTAGCCGAGAATAAATGGGGCGATGATATAGATTTTGAAAACTCCTTTACTATTGCTAAACAGTTTTTATATTTAAAAGATATAACTTATATAGGTGCCAAGAAACGTTATGGTGAGACTTTAAATGAGGTACAAGAAGAACGTATAGCTTTTGAGCTTGCAACTATTGAGAAGATGGGTTTCCCAGGCTATTTCTTAATTGTATGGGACTTCATACGTGCAGCACGTGAAATGGAAGTTGCTGTAGGTCCAGGTCGTGGTTCTGCGGCAGGTTCTGTGGTGGCCTACTGTTTGACAATTACAAATATAGACCCTATAAAATATGACTTGCTGTTTGAGCGTTTTTTAAATCCTGAACGTATATCCATGCCCGATGTCGATATTGACTTCGATGAAGATGGTCGTGAGGATGTAATGAAATATGTTGTAGATAAATATGGGCAGAAGCGTGTAGCACAGATTATCACTTTTGGAACTATGGCTACAAAGAGAGCTATTAGTGATGTAGCGCGTGTTCAAGATTTACCTATCCCTGAAAGTAATAGGCTTACAAAAATGGTTCCTGCTAAGCCTGGTACCACCTTTGAGAAAGCATATAAAGAAGTGCCAGAACTATTAGCTGAAAAAAGTAGTGCTAATCCTTTAATTAGAGAAACTTTACAAATTGCAGAACAGCTAGAGGGTACAGTACGTCAACAGGGGGTTCATGCCTGTGGGGTAATTATTGCCAAAGATGATTTAGAGAATTTTATCCCTATTTCTACAAGTAAGGAGTCGGAATTATATGTTGTGCAGTATGACGGTAAGCACGTAGAAGATGTAGGTCTTTTGAAGATGGACTTCTTAGGACTGAAAACTCTTTCTATAATTAAAGATGCTGTAGAGAATGTAAAACTGTCAAAAAATATAGATATAGACATAGATTCTATACCTTTAGATGATACAAAAACTTTTGAACTTTATAGCCGAGGAGATACAACAGGTTTATTCCAGTTTGAGTCCCCAGGTATGAAAAAGTACCTTCGTGACCTTAGACCTAACCGTTTCGAGGATTTAATTGCTATGAATGCCTTGTATAGACCAGGGCCTATTGAGTATATCCCATCTTTTATTGCTCGTAAGCATGGAGTTGAGGCGATAAAATATGACTTAGAAGGTATGGATGAATACCTTCAGGACACTTATGGTATTACAGTCTACCAAGAACAGGTGATGTTGTTGTCTCAGAAACTTGCAGGCTTTACTAAAGGGCAAGCCGATACTTTACGTAAGGCGATGGGTAAGAAGATGAGGGACGTTCTGGATAAGATGAAGAGCATTTTTATAGATGGAGCTGTAGAGAGAGGGCATGATGCTAAAGTTTGCGAGAAGGTTTGGAAAGACTGGGAGGCTTTTGCTTCTTATGCATTTAACAAATCGCACTCTACATGTTATGCTTATGTTTCTTATCAGACAGCTTACCTAAAAGCTCACTATCCAGCGGAATTTATGGCGGGTCTTCTAAGTCGTAATATGAACGATATAGAAAAGATTTCTACGTTTATGGAAGAGTGTAAACGTATGAAAGCTCCTGTTAAGGGCCCTGATGTGAATCACTCTTTATCACGTTTTGCAGTGGATACAGAGGGTAACATTCGTTTTGGTATGACGGCTATTAAGGGTGTGGGAGCTGCTGCTGTAGCTAATATAATCGAGGAGCGTAACAAAAATGGACACTATAAAAATGTTTTTGATTTTGTTGAAAGGGTGTCTTTACAGTCGGTAAATAAGAAGACTTTAGAGGGTTTAGCTTTTTCAGGGGCACTAGATTCTATCTTCCCTAGTGATAGAAGTTGCTTTGACACAAAAGATGCTAAAGGGGTGACTTTTCTTGAAAATTTAGTGAAGTATGGTAACTTGTATCAGAATGAGAGCAAGAATAATGCGACTTCATTATTTGGTGATTTTATGGAGGGTGTAGATATTCAACGTCCAGAAATACCAACGGAGGTGATGTATAGTCAGCTGGAGAGCCTTAATAAGGAGAAAGAGTTGACAGGTATTTACCTTTCTGCACATCCTTTGGATAAGTACAAATTCTTGTTAGAGAAGTTCTGTATGCCTGTAGCAACTCTTACTAATGCTGATGCTATGAGGGATCAAAGTTTCAAGGTTGCAGGTATGATAGTGAGTGCTTCTTTAGGAACGAGCGCACAAGGCAATCAATATGGACGTATAATAGTAGAAGATTTTAATGGTAGTTATGAATTCTCTTTTTATGGCAAGGATTTTGAGCAATTCAGAAATTATTTGTACAAAGATTATCAAGTTGTAATTAGTGGTAAAGTTGTTCAACGATGGAAAGGTTCTAATTATTCTCCTAAGGTTGAGGGGATTACTATGTTGAGAGATGCAGCAGAGAAATTTATAAAAGAAATACATATTTATATACCTATTAATTCTATAAATGATAAGTCTATAGAAAACCTATCACAGTTGGGGGTAGATTATGCAGGAAATGTAGCAATGAAGGTATATATTTATGATACTAAAACAAATATTCATGTGGCTATGTTCTCTAGGACAATAAAGTTAGAAATTTCTAGCGCCTTAGTAGAATTTTTAAAACAAAATAATTACACATATAAATTAAATTAGTATCTTTGTGCTGAAGTTTCTTTAAGGCAACTTCTAAAAACTTACAAATGAAATAAATATTAATTAATATATAATAAATTCATAATTATGGCTTTTGAAATAACAAACGCAAACTACAAAGAACTTGTAGAGTCAGGAAAACCTGTAGTAATTGATTTTTGGGCAGAATGGTGTGGACCATGCCGTATGATTTCTCCAATCATTGACGAACTTTATGAAGAGTATAAAGAGCAGTTAACTATTGGTAAATGTGACGTAGATGCTAATGACGAAGTAGCTTCAACATTTGGTATCCGTAACATTCCAACAATTTTGTTTATCAAAGATGGTAAAGTTCAAGAAAAACAAATTGGTGCTACAACAAAATCTAACTTAGAGACAAAAATTAAAAATATTCTATAATTAGAAGTTACAAGGTTAATTGAGAGGCTAGTAGACTTAGGTTTGCTAGCCTTTGTTAATTTAGTGGGGCATGAAAATTTATTTTATAGAACTACCACTTAAGTGCATGATTGTTAGAAATTTATTGTATATTTGTATTTTAAGGTAGCTTCAAGAAATATCCTTAAGTAAATACACCGCAACAACCCTCACGCAAACAATAGGAGAATAATTATGAAAAAGAATTTTTGTGAAATATCACCCTTAACATATTTTCTTTCTCGTAAAAAAGAGATTTATAAAAGAAAATTGAAAAATTTTGTTCAAAAAGACAGGTTTGTAAATACATTTTTCACAGAAAAACTATCTAATATTATCTCATCTCATAGTTCAACCTTGTTAAAAGTAGGAAAAGGCGTTGACCCAACCACTCAATACAATAAAGTTAATAATATTAATTTGGCAGTACAACAGATTAATGGACTTGAGATTAAGCCTGGTGAAGTATTCTCTTTTTGGCAAAGAGTGGGTAATCCTTCACAACGTCGCGGTTTTAAGACAGGCAGAGTAATTATTAAAGGTAACCTTACCACAGGTGTAGGAGGTGGACTTTGTAATTTAGCTAATACTATTAATTTGTTGGTTTTAAATAGTCCGTTGACCATTACTGAATTACATAAACATTCAGATGCCTTGTTTCCAGATAATGGGCGACGTATTCCCTTTGGTGCTGGGACTTCGGTTAGTTATAATTATATTGATTATCGTTTTAGAAATGACACTAATCAAGTTTTCCAAATTTTTGTCCGTAGTGAAGGCAATGTTTTGTATGGAGAACTTCGCAGTGAACAAGAATTTCCTTTTAATTTTAGATTAATAGAGGAAGAGCATTATTTTAAGAAAGTTAATAATAAGTATTATCGTTTCTCAAAGGTTTATAGAGAAAAACTAGATAGATGTACAAGAGAACTTTTGTCTAGAGAGCTTGTTTGGGATAATAAATCACTTGTTATGTTTGATTATAAGTTTATACCAGACGAGTTGATAAGATAAAATCCAGTCTTAGAGGTTTCCTTGTATACAACTCTCCATTTTTTAAAAAAATAGTATAACATGAATGAAATTATTTTATTTTGGTTATATTTGTTACGTTGAGTGAAAACTAAACAAATTATTTAGTAATAATATAAAGATAATTTAATATTAAAATAATGAAAAAGAAAATATACCCTAAAGAATGGCGTGAGTTTCATCCAAATAACATGGCTGATAAAACAGATATTTACTACACAAGTGTTGCTAATGATATATATACGCTTGCTTATGATTTTAATTTTCATAAAAATGTTTTTGAAGAAGACGCACCAGTAAGAAAACTAGCACTTCTGCTTACAGCGCTTTTTGAGGATATAATTTCTGAGATAGGTGTTTGGAAAGCCTTTACAGCAGAATGCAAAAAACGCTATGGGGTATACCTTCCTTTTTATGAACTTGAAGATTATCAGGTTGGAGATATCAATGAGGATGATGTGAAATTTTTCATTTGGCATTATATTCAACAAACAGAAAATAGAGAAGGTATTATAATTAATCCAGAAAATGTGGGGATTGACCTTTTTTCACTTGCCGTGTATGCGTTGTTCCGTTTAGAGTATGAAACAGCACCAGAGAGTGAGACCTATAAAGATTATGTGGATAATATAGTTTTTGATTCAAGCAATATATATAAGTATCGTTCTCTCCTTAGTTGGTTTAATAACCATTGCTTTATAAATTTCACGAATTTAGAGCGTTTAAAAGAAGCTATAGATGAATTTGTTGAAGAAAATGAAGACTGTGGTCCAGAATACATAAAAACAATGGCTTATGGATTAGAAATAGAAATGTTATTCAGTGGAGAAGATAAACTTTTTGGTTATGCTTCACACGAGTGGCTTGCTAAAGTGTTTAGTAATCACGCTCAGCATAAATTACTTGAAGATGTAAAACACAAATCTTGTGATACGTATCTTTTTGTTTCAGAAGATGATTCAAATTTATATGTAGAGGATTTATTAGATGGTAAGTTGTACACGGTAACAAAAAAATCCATTGTTAATAGTTTAAAAAACAATTATTCACCTCGCGAAACAATTTTGGTATGTTCTTTAGTTTATTTTGGAGGAGTATGGTGGTGTTCAGGCGCATTGTCTTTTGGTAAATATAGTAAAAGTGTAGCTGATAAAAAACAGGAAGAAAAAATGATTGCTGAAAACTGTCAGCTGCTATATGACAAGTTTATGAAAGCGACAGCAAAGAAAAATTTAAAATTCTTTGAGAATTATTCGGAATTAGAAAATTTCATGAATAGTAAGATAGTGGATGCAATTCCTGAAGAAGCAGATGTCCCTCATGAATTTAAGGATAATAGCTTATTGGTATATGTTACACCTGAACGTGGCATGATGATTTTTACACATGGAATACATGCGTTAAAATCAAAACTGAATAAGTCATATAAAAAGGATGAAGCATGCGTATTGGCTTTTATTGCAGATAAATATCTTATTGATTATGACATTCTTTGTTATTTGATACAAAAGGGTATGCTTAAGGATGCAGCTTTAACAAGTCTTCATGGAAAACGACATGGTAAAGCGTTTTTACAGAAAAATATTCAGTTTTTTGCAGATTATTTCCATAATAGATAGGGCGATTTTCTGCTGATATCTGATAAAGTTACCTGGGTCAGACTGGGTCAAACAGAGTCAAACTGGGTAGCGCAAGCGGCTAAATATTTTAACTATAATCATGGAATATATAATTATTTAGTCGCTTGTCGCTACCCAGTTTGACTCTGTTAAATTCTAAATTAGTGTATTTTCTAGTACATGATATAACTGAATTTTAGTATACTAAAGAGTTTACCTTTTCAGCGTATCTCTTGCCAAGTAGCAGTTCCCCATCACGGCTAAAGTGAGGGTCTTTTAAATTAGAGCGCATACCTGCACTTTCACTACTAACAAAGTCTGAATATGGGATGTGACTAGAGATAGTATTGATTACAGGGTTGAAATCTCCTGCATACTCATTCCAACGACCAACTTCACCTGCTATGAAAGGGATTTTGTCACTTCCTAGCTCAGTTCTTAAGTCAGTTGCAAGACGAGTAAGGTTGTTCATATATTCATCGTAATTGTCACTATTGCTCTCACCTTGATGCCACAGAATAGCCTTTATTTTGCCGTACTTTGATGCTTCCCTGCATCTGCGTACTGCTTCTTCAAAGTAAGGAGTTTCAGTATTGCCTTTTTGCCATAACTCAATTTTTGTCCCACCACGTGCATTGACAATTAACAACACTTTTTTGTCAGTGTACTTTTTAATTTCTTTAGCAAAACCATTAGCTATGCTAACTTCCTGCATTTTAATTCCTTTTCTTATTGACGAATACTGATTTAAAGGAGAAATTGCTGGTGCTACATTACCTAGAGAGTCTAGTAACCAGACACCATCTATAGCTTGCTTATCTTCTTCTGTCATAGGAGCTCTACCTGCCATGTTTGATTGTCCTATCAATAGAAATACTTCATATTCGTCTGTGCTGTTGCAAGATATGGTGAATAGAGAAATGAATGTTAGTAATAAAAATCTTGTTATCATAATATTATTTTAAGGGGTGAAGTTCAAAGATAATAAAAAAACCGAAAATGTCATATATACATTTTCGGTTTTTTTTATTATATGTTTTAGCTCCTATAATTTACCTTATGATACTTGTATGGCTGTAATGGTATTGCTTAAAAGAAGATATTAGAGAATTAATGTTAGTGTTTAAAGTTGATTATTAGGAAGTAATCTATGATAAAGAAAGTTCTATACCAATATCTTCTATTTTAAGTTTTGCCTCTACATTCAATGCTTTAAAAACTTTGATAATTGTTGCAACAGTGAGGTTCTTGCCGTTTTCGATGCGTGATACTTGCGCTTTTTGAACACCAATTAATCTACCTAAGTCATCTTGCGTAAGACGTTTTGCCTCACGAATTTCTTTGATTTTTTGACCTACCATCCATAATTCAATACTCATATCATAGTTGGCTCTTTCTGGAGTTCCTTTTTTTCCGAATGTCTCGTCCATAACTTCATCAAAAGATATAAACTCTGTATTTTTATTTTTTTCCATATCGATTACTATTATTTTGACAAATATGATTCCATTACTTTTACTGCTTTATCTATTTCCTTAGAGGGAACTTTACTTACTTTTTTTATAAAACCATGAGTGGCAATAACTAACGTGTTAGAGCCGTCGCGCTTATCCCAGAATGCTAACATCCTATACTGCTTTCCTGCATATAAAGTTCTAAATTCCCAAATCTCACCAGTCAATTTTTTGAGCAATTTAGGATCTAAACAAAGTGATGCTTTATACATATTATCCTTAATTTTACGTCTGCTTTTTTCGTCTATTTGACTCAAAAATTCGTAAGCTTCACGGTGTAATACTATTTTAAATTTTGCTTTTAATTCCATTTTTACAAATACTATACTACAAAGGTATAAAATATTTCTATATATAGAAACTTTTATTAGGTATTTTTAATTTGTTTGTGCCACAATTATTAGATTTTCTTTATGTAATATGACACGAGGGTGGTCGGAAATAGACCACCCTCGTGTAAGGAATTATGTTGCCAAGAAAGTTTTATACCAAGTTTTATTCAAAGTATAACTCTATAGTAGTTTCTTTAGCAACTTTGATTTTTTGAGTTTTAGTGCCATTTTTAGCTTTCCACTCAATAGTGTATTCTTGCTTAGGGTCTTTGATGTAAGCTGTGAAGTAATCGTTCATATCTGCTGTTACATCTACAGAGTTGCCACTAGCAACAACTTCGCCTTGAGCATCTTTGATTTTAATCTCAGTTTTAACACGGTTTTGAGATGTTTTTTCAGCTGTTTCAGAAGTGTACATCTTGATGTTAAGAGGAGTACCTTTTTCTTTTTCTTTAACCTGTGCAGCATAAGTGTCGCGGTAACGTTGAGTTACGTCAACACCAGGTACTGTTTTGTCGTTGCGTGACCAAACCATAGGAAAGTGTAGTTCTGTAGGTTTGAAAGCTGTAGCATATATCCATGTTTGAGGATCAGCAGAATCAGCTCTTGATGCTTTAGCTAAGAACCAACCATGGTTAAGAGGAGTGTAGTTGTATTCAGTGAATAACCATTCTCCGTCTATGTAAACCTCACTCCAGTTGTGGTTACCTTCTCTAGTTACCCACATAGGAGTACCTGCAATACGAGATGGGATACCTACAGCTCTAAAAGCGTCAGTTAAAAGTATAGAAAGACCAGAACAAGAAGCTAAACCTAGTTCCATAGATTCAGCAGGAGATTGGTTAGGTTTCTTTCTTTTAGTACTATATTTTACGTTTACAAGTTTTATAAGAGCTCTATTTACTGTGTCGATAGCTTCACGTATAGTTTGTTTATCTTGAACAATAGGAGTAAGCATTTCAAGGAAAGACTCTCTCCAGTTTTCACGAGTTTCGTCCATAGAAGCGTAAGGAAGAACGTCGTTTAAGAATACATCTTCAGGAATAGCTTTAGCCCAAGGGAAAGTTTCGCGCGCTTTATATGCAAGTTCAACATTCTTAGTGATTAAAGCGATAGAAAGAGTGTCAAGGTCAGTTTTAGGCATATAAGCAATAAGATATGCAAGACCTTCACGTTGATTCTCAGGCATTATTTCTAATGCTTTTTTAAACTCTGTAGCTCTTTCTTCTGAAGCATTGCTAAGTGCTAGTTCAGCAGCAGCTTTTGTTTGTTCACTTACTCCGCTAAATGGTGAGCTACATGACAGCATCATTGCGATAAGTGCAAAAGATAATAAAATTTTTTTCATGTTTACTTAATATTAGTTAGTGCGTTGTTTATACGAAGTAAGGTTTCTTCTTTACCGATAATCTCGATAATGTCAAACATGCTAGGACCTTTACCTTCACCTACTATAGCTAGGCGGAAGCTATTCATCACCTGCCCCATAGGAAGTTCGTTAGATTTAATCCATGTATGCACAGCTTCTTCTGTAGAGTGAGCGCTGAAATTCTCTAAGCCTTCTAGTATAGAGCCTATGTGTTGAACGCGGCTAGGGTTTTCATTTTTCCAGAACTTAGCAGTAGTTTTTGCGTCATAGCTTTCAGGGCGTACAAAGAAGAAAGAAGATAAATCCCAAAAATCGCTAACAAAAGTAGCACGTTCTTTAATAAGAGAACATATTTTCTCTAGCTTAGCACTTTCTACACCTGTAACGCCTTTGCTTTCAAGGATAGGAGAGTATAAGCTAGCAAGTTCGCTATCGTCTTTCATGCGTAGATATTGAGCGTTAAACCACTTAGCTTTTTCAGGGTTAAAGCGAGCGCCCGATTTACCTACATGTTCTATAGAGAATAACTTGATAAGGTCATCCATAGAAAGTATCTCTTGTTCAGTACCTGGGTTCCATCCCATTAGAGCAAGGATATTGATAAATGAGTCAGCAAAGTATCCATCTTCACGATAACCACGAGCGGTGTCACCGTTTTGTCCGTTCCACACTAGAGGGAAAACTGGGAAACCTAATTTATCGCCATCACGTTTAGACAATTTTCCTTTACCGTCAGGTTTCAGAAGCAGAGGTAGGTGAGCAAATTCTGGTTGAGTTTCAGTCCAGCCAAAAGCGCGATATAGAAGATAGTGTAAAGGAAGAGAAGGAAGCCATTCTTCGCCACGTATAACATGAGAGATTTCCATTAAGTGGTCATCTACTATATTTGCTAGGTGGTAAGTAGGCAGTTCGTCTATACGTTTATAAAGTACTTTATCGTCAAGAGTAGCAGTATTTACTGACACTTCACCGCGTACCATATCTTTCATTTCCACCACTTCATTTTCAGGCATTTTAAAACGCACAACCCAATGAGTAGAGTTAGCTAGGCGTTCTTGAGTTTCTTCTGCACTTAATGACAGAGAAGTAGGCAGGGTAGTGCGCACTTCTTGGTTATAGGAGAAAGTTTTGCCAGCAGCTTCATACTCAGCGCGTATAGCTTGTAACTCAGCGCTAGTATCGAAAGCATAGTAAGCCCAACCTTTTTCCACTAATTCAGTAGCATATTTAAGGTACAATTCTTTTCTTTCACTTTGGCGATAAGGAGCATGAGGACCACCCACAGATACGCCCTCATCTATTTCTATGCCGCACCATTTTAGTGACTCAATGATATATTCTTCTGCACCAGGCACAAAACGTTGAGAATCAGTATCCTCAATACGAAGTAAAAATTCGCCACCGCGTTGGCGTGCGAAAAGATAATTATATAAAGCAGTGCGCACACCTCCTATATGAAGTGCCCCAGTAGGACTAGGCGCAAAGCGTACTCTTGTTTTTCTCATATTATTTTATCTAAATATCTTATTTAAAATTTATTATACAACCGCCTACTACATTCAGTCGCTTGTCGTATTCAGTCGCTTGTCGTATTCAGTCGCTTGTCGCCTTTACCTAACACTTAGGTTTGTTACCATGAGCGGTAAATAACGTCCACGATTGTCCGCTTTTTCCAAGAATGGTTCATATTTGCGGCGTTTTTTAAAGTTTTAAGCGGAGCAGCCTCGACGGCTGTGAGCATTGAAACTTTAAAAAAGGTCGCAAAGATGAGCCGTTATTGGGAAAAGCCTTCCCATAGCCACCGAAGCTACACTAAACATTAAAACGGAAGTGCATGATGTCGCCGTCTTGCACGATATACTCCTTGCCTTCGATTGCGATTTTGCCCGCTTCACGGCATGCAGCCTCAGAACCAAGCTCAGAATAGTCACTATATTTAATAACTTCGGCACGGATAAATCCTCTTTCGAAGTCAGAGTGGATAACCCCAGCAGCCTGAGGAGCTTTAGTACCTTTTTTATAGGTCCAAGCATGAGTTTCCTGCACACCAGTAGTGAAGTAAGTCTCTAGGTTTAGCAATGCGTAAGCAGATCTAATAAGACGAGAAACTCCAGATTCTTTAAGACCTATTTCTTCTAGGAACATTTGGCGTTCGTCGTAAGTTTCAAGCTCAGATATATCAGCTTCTATAGCAGCAGCTACGATAAGAAACTCAGTGTTTTCTTCTTTTATAGCTTCTTCTACAGCCTTAGTGTGTTCGTTACCATCTACCGCTGAAGATTCATCAACATTACAAACATAAAGTACAGGTTTATCTGTTAGCAGGCAAAGGTCAGCAACAAATTTTTTGTCTAGTTCATCAAGTTCTACAGTACGTGCAGACTTACCTTGCACTAGAGCATCTTTATATTTAACTAATATCTCATAAGTTTTCTTAGCTACTTTGTCACCTCCTGTTTGAGCTTGTTTTTGTACTTTCGAGATACGAGTCTCAACAGTTTCAAGGTCTTTAAGTTGAAGTTCTGTATCTATGATTTCTTTATCGCGTACAGGGTCTACATTACCATCTACGTGAGTGATATTTGAATTTTCGAAGCAGCGTAAAACATGGATAATAGCGTCAGTTTCACGGATGTTACCTAAGAATTTATTTCCAAGACCTTCACCTTTTGAAGCGCCTTTAACAAGACCTGCGATATCCACAATCTCTATAGTTGTAGGAATAATTTTCTTAGGGTTGTCAATAGATGCAAGGTGCACAAGGCGTTCGTCTGGTACAGTTATTACACCTACGTTAGGTTCTATTGTACAAAACGGGAAATTTGCTGCTTGAGCTTTTGCGTTAGAAAGAGAGTTAAAAAGAGTTGATTTTCCTACGTTTGGTAAACCAACTATTCCACATTGTAGTGCCATTTTATTATATATTATTGTTTAAAGTAATCTTTGCTACCATGTCATTAATCTATGGTCTCTAGCTTACAAAGATAACGATTCTTTTTCGAAAAAGATGTTTTAGTACTTAAATTTTTTGATATGCTAGACGTAAAGAACCATTAGAGCATTTTATGATGCCGCAGTATTGGAATCCACAACGTTTTATGACGTTCTGCATAGTTATATTATCTTCGTGTGTATCTATTTTCATATTAGGGTGTTTTGTGAAACACCAGTTTATGCAGTAGTCAGCTATGCGTTTCACCTTTCCGTTACTAGCTATACGATGTATCACACCGTAAGGATTATTATTCATCCATTGTCCCTCATAGATTTCGGAGTAAGTCTCTTCTTCACCTACAAAGTAGCAAAATACAGCAACTATCTCGTTCTGTTCATTTTTACATAGGTACAGTTGCTTTAGGTCTATGTCATTAATTACAACGTCCTCACCAGGATAACCATTTATCCATTGATTCGGGTTACCATTGGCATTCATATACTGTATAGCACTTTGGTAAATCTCCATTATGCATTTAAGATCTGATTTTGTAGCTAATTCTATAATCATGAGTAAAGTTATTTAAATTATGTATAGTCTTTAGTTTATTGCTAACAGTTCTATTTCGAATATTAGAGTAGACCCTCCTGGTATATCGTCCATTGCTCTATCTCCATATCCCATATCGGAAGGTATATAAACTATCCATTTATCGCCCACGCACATTTTCTGCATAGCTACTTGCCAGCCATCTATCACTTCATACAGGCGAAAAGTTTCTGGATATCCATTATTTAGTGTAGAATCGAATACGTAACCATTTGTGAGTGACCCTTTATAGTGAACAGACACGACACTATTCAGTTTAGGCATTACTTTACCCTCTCCGTTATTTATTACTTTATAAAGTACACCATCAGACAGATGCATCACATCCTCCTGAAGTTTCAGTTGTTCTAAAAACGCTTTATTTTTAGCAACATATATCCTATTAGGTTTCTTAGCCATAAATATATTTAATATATTATTATTAAGGGGAACTTTAGAATACCTAAAATCCCCCTTATGAGTAATTATTGAATTGCTTATATAATATTCAGTCGCTTGTCGCCGTTACCTAGAACTCAGGTTGGTTACCATGAGTGGTACATAACGTCCACGACTGTCCGCTTTTTCCAAGAATGGTTCATATTTGCGGCGTTTCATTGCATTTTAAGCGGAGCAGCCTCAGGTGGCTGTGAGCATTGAAATGCACTGAAACGCCGGAAAGATGAGCCGTTATTGGGAAAAGCCTTCACTCAGGCAACATTAGCGTTTCCCTTGTTGCTGTAGCATTTCTTCGTATTGCTGCTGCCAACGCGACTTCTTGCGTGGTTTCTTAGCATTATTCTTCATCTTGTCATGTAATTTATCCTCATCAACAAAACGTCTAATAATCAACGATTGACCAATAGTTATAAGGTTTGACAACAAGTAGTAGTAACTCAAACCACTAGAGTAGTTATTAAACCAAACGATAAGCATCACAGGCATGATATATAAAGTCATAAACTGCATACCTGGCATTTGTTGTTGAGAACCACTAGTTTGTGCCATATTTATCTTCGATGAGAAGAACATAGAAGCACCCATTAGTAGAGCAAATAAACTCACGTGATCGCCATAGAAAGGAATATTAAATGGAAGGTTCAATATGCTATCATAAGATGATAAGTCATTAGCCCAAAGGAAGTGTTCACCTCTCAGCTCTATAGAAGCAGGGAAGAAGCGGAACATAGCAATCAAAACAGGCATCTGGAACATCATAGGTAGACAACCACCAAGAGGATTAACACCAGCACGACGGTAAATCTCCATCATAGCTTGTTGTTTTTGCATTGCTTGATCCTTGTTAGGATACTTAGTGTTAAGCTCGTCAACTTCTGGTTTTATAAGTCGCATTTTCGCCATAGAAACATACGATTTGTATGTGAATGGGAAAATAAGAAGTTTAATAATAATCGTAAGAAGTAAAATTATCCAACCGAAGTTAGCGATGTGAGCGCTTAGGAAATTAAATGTAGGGATTACTATGAAACGGTTAATCCAGCCAAATATTCCCCAACCTAGAGGGATAAGTTTCTCAAATTTATCACCATAGCTTCTAAATAGGCTGTAGCTGTTAGGAGCAAAGTAAAGTGAGAAGTCATAGCTAGTTTTATCAACTGAGAAAGGCACACTAAGTGTAGCATCAAAATGCTTAAGCTCACCTGAATTCTCAGGAAGAGTCTGGTAAGATAATTCAGCAGCACTAAAGCTATCATTGTAACGAATGATAGATGAGAAGAATTGCTTTTTAAATGCTACCCACTGTACAGGTTCATTAACAGATTCTGAGTAGGCGTTTCTACCTATAGACAATTCATCAATACCATTATCAGCAGTAAGTTTATATGATAAATTAGTGTTTTGATTTTCGTAGCTATATCCTTTTTCTGTTTGTAGAGCATCCATAGCCCAGTTTATAGATAGATTTTTTTGATTTCTATCTAGTAGGTAGTTCATATTTACGAAGTTAACTTTTAGGTCAACGTCATAAGCATCAGCTTTTAGTGTATACACATATTCCACATAAGCTGTAGAATCGCTATATAATCTAAATGCTAAAGATGAACTTTCGCCAGTTACTGTAATATCCTTTTTTGAAGTTGTAGGAGTAAACACAAAGTTAGAAGTGTTAATATCTACAGTAGTGCGATATTTAATATCAAAAAGAGCGCTTTTTTCGCTAAAAAGATATAGAGGACTACCATTCCATGTTTTATAATCTTTAAGCTCAACGGAGTTGATAGTAGCACCTAATGTAGAAATGCCAATTTTAACTTTTTCGTTTTGAAGAGTATATTCTTCTTTTTGTTTACTTTGAGCGCTGTATAGCATCTCACCGTAAGCGCCTATAGCACGTGCTTCAGCTGTAGCCTTAGCAATAGAATCGTTTTTAATAATATCTTCAGGAGTAAGTTTAGCAGCTTCTTTAGCTATTTTTTCAGCTTCAACTCTAGCGATTTCATTTTGTGCTTCTCGTTCTGCTACTATTTTTTGGTTTTGGTTGCTTTGGAACCATGCATAACCAACGAAAATAAGTAGGATTAACAGGAATGCCGTTATTTTATTTTTATCCATTTAAATTAGTTTTATTTTGCAAATTTATTATTTTTAGGGAACTTCTAAAATTGGATTTACTTATCTTGAATTTGTAAATTCAAAACAAATAAATCCAATCTTAAGATACATTAATCAATACTATTTTGTAGAATTTTTATTTTCTATAGCAGCTTTTACGAATGCTACAAAAAGAGGGTGAGGATTAAGAGCAGTACTCTTATACTCAGGGTGATACTGCACACCAACAAACCAAGGGTGACTTTCAATTTCTACTACCTCTACAAGACCAGTTTCAGGGTTGATACCTACAGGAGTCATACCTGCTTCTTTAATAGCGTCGTAGTAGTTATTGTTAAACTCATAACGGTGTCTGTGACGTTCAGTGATGTGTTCTTTACCGTAAGCCTCATAAGTTTTTGAACCTTTAGTAAGAGTACAAGGGTAAGCACCTAAACGCATAGTACCACCTTTTTCAGTAATACCTTTTTGTTCTTCCATGATGTCAATCACAGGGTGTTGGTTGTTACAAACCTCTGTAGAGTTAGCATCTTCATAACCTAGTACGTTTCTTGCAAACTCAATCACTGAAGATTGCATACCTAAACAAATACCAAAGAAAGGAATGTTGTTTTCGCGAGTATATTTAATAGCTCTAATCTTACCTTCTAGACCTCTACTACCAAAGCCTGGTGCTACAAGTATAGCATTATGACCGCTAAGTCTTTCAGCAACATTTTCATCAGTTAATTTTTCAGAGTTAACATACTCTAATTTTACTTTCACTTCATTAACTGTGCCAGCGTGAACGAATGCTTCAACGATAGATTTGTAAGCATCAGGAAGTTCAGTATATTTACCTACAAGAGCGATTTTAACCTCATCTTTAGGGTTTTTCACTCTTTCAACGAAGTTTGTCCAATCAGTAAGGTTGATATCACCAGCTTCAAGATTAAGTTTACGTAAAACAACTAAATCTAAGTGTTGAGCTTCCATTTTTAAAGGAACTTCATATATAGTAGATACGTCAATAGATTCTATAACAGCATCTTTTTCAACATTACAGAACTGAGCTACTTTACGACGAACGTCATCATTAAGAGGTTTTTCACTTCTTAGAACAAGGATATCTGGTTGTACACCATTTTCTAGTAACATCTTAACAGAGTGCTGAGTAGGCTTAGTCTTTAATTCGCCTGATGCAGACATATAAGGAATTAAAGTAAGATGAATAACTACAGAATTTTGGTATCCTAAGTCATTACGAAGTTGACGAACAGATTCAATATAAGGTAAAGATTCAATATCGCCTACTGTACCACCTATTTCTGTGATAACTACATCGTAATTATTTTTTGTTCCTAAAATTTGAACGCAACGTTTAATTTCGTCAGTGATATGAGGAATAACCTGTACAGTTTTTCCTAAGAACTCACCTTTACGTTCTTTTGTGATAACATTTTGGTAAATACGGCCTGTTGTAACATTGTTTCCTTGTGAAGTACATGTGTTAAGGAAACGCTCATAGTGACCTAAGTCAAGGTCAGTCTCTGCTCCATCTTCTGTAACATAACATTCTCCGTGCTCGTAAGGGTTAAGCGTACCTGGATCGATATTTAAATAAGGATCTAGTTTTTGAATTGTTACGCTATAACCTCTTGATATAAGCAATCTTGCAAGTGATGCAGAAATGATTCCTTTACCAAGAGATGAGGCAACGCCCCCAGTTACAAACACATATTTTGTTTGTTTTGTGCTACTATTTTTCATTTTCATATTTATGTATTTAACTTAGAATCATAAATAAAAGTTATTCTAAGCTATAATTTTGTGTTGTTAAAGAACAAATTTTATAAATTATTCTTTGCTATCAATAATTTTGATTTGCTCTTTTAAAGTAACAATATCTTCTTTAGCCTTATTGATTTTAACTTTAACATCATTAATTAAAGCGTCAGCATTTTTACTTTTAGCAAAGAAGCCTATGTTGTTCTCTAATAGTATAATATCAGCTTTTAGAGCTTCAATTTTAAACATGATACGGTCACGCTCGCCTTTCATAGAGCGACCAGAACTTGCAAAACTTGATACCTTTTCTTTAAAACGAGTAATCTTACGGTCTTTACCTTGAGAGCGAAGAGCTGCAAACAATCCGTCTATTATCTCTCTATATTCTTTTTGTATAGCATCTTTTTGAGCCATAGGTACAAACCCTATCTCAGTCCATTCTTTTTGGATAGCTTTTAATGTTTCAAAAGCGTTAGTATCACTTTCTATATCAAAAGAACGTAGTTTCTCGATAATTTGTTTTTTAGCAGTAAGGTTAACTTCGTACTTGTTGTCTAAAGAATTGTAGTGAGCGCTTTTGCGTTCAAAGAATTTATCACAAGCAGTTCTAAATCTTTTCCATATAGGATCAAAATTCTTACGAGGAACAGCGCCTATTAACTTCCAATTTTTTTGAAGTTCAAGAATTTGTTCTGTGCTAGCTTTCCAGTCTTCACTTTCTGATAGAGCTTCTGCCTGTACACATAACAAAGTTTTTGCCTTAAGGTTGTTTTCCATCTCGTTTTTAAGGTTATCAAAATATTCACCTTTTTGAACGAAGAACTTGTCGCAAATTTCTCTAAAGCGTGCGTAAACAAGGTTGTTTTCTTTTTTAGGAGCAAAACCTATAGTTTTCCACACTTTTTGTATTTCAATTAATTTGTCGCTAGCAGTTTCCCAATCTTTGTGAGTAGGTTTTTCAGCATTTAAAATAGCTTCTGCCTCATCACATAGTTTGCTTTTAAGCTCGTAATTTTTGATTTGTTCGTTACGAATGCCATCGAAATAATCTTGGTGTAGCTTGTTGATTTTTGTAGAAGTGCTTTTAAAACGCTCCCAAAGTTGTTCTTTATATTCAATAGATACAGGACCTATCTCTCTCCATTGGTCATGAAGTTTCTGTAGAGATTGGAACATATTTACAACAGACTCTCCAAGTAATAGATTTTCTGCATCTTCACATAAAGTAACTTTAGCTTCATAATTTTTCTTTAAATCAAGATCACGAAGTTCGTTATTAATTTTAACGAAGTCGTAGAATTTCTCAACTTGTAGGTGATAGTTTTCCCATAAATCTTTAATATGAGATTTAGGCACACTGCCAGATTCTTTCCATCTGTTTTGAAGTTCTTTAAATGTTGCAAAAGTAACATTTAGAGTTTCGCTACTATTAGTAAGCTCTTTAAGCTCTTCAATAATTTGAAGTTTTTCTTTATAATTGGCTTCTTTTTCAGCTTCTTGTTTTTTTAGGTCTTCATCACGTGAAGCTCTATAATCCGCTAAAAGAGATTTAAATTTAGTTTCAGTTTCAGTTCCGTCATATACAAAACCTTCTTCTGTAGAATTGATTTCTACATACTCTTTTTTTAGTTTTTCGAAGTTAGCTTTTTTAGTTTTGTAGAAAGCTACTTTTAATACTTCTATCTCTTTACGAAGAGATTCTGTATACGGTTTTGAAAGTAATTCTGTGAAGATTTGGATAATTTCTTCTTCACTTTTGCCACTAAGGGCTTTCTCGTTATTATCTGACTCGTTTAACTCAGATAAATCGTCGTTGTTAAGTTCTAATTCTTCTGTTTCAATAACAGTTTCAGAATTTAGCTCAACGTTAGGTACATCAATAGTTTCGACAGTGTCGAATTGTTCATCATTCTGAACAGAGTTTTTTAATTCTGTAGACTCCATAAAAAATAGGTTAATTAAAAAATTATTAACACAATTAACTAATAGCTATTTAAGGGGACTTCTAGAACTACCTTAAACCACATTAGTAATTTCAAGTTACAAAGTTAGGCAATTTATTTTAATTTATTGTTAGCTCTAATTAAAAAAAATAGTTATATTTGTTTTGTTGAATTTGCAATATGAACTTTAAGGACTTCTAAGTAGGATAAAGGGGACTTCTAGAACACCCCTAAAATAATTATTAGTATGTTTTTAAAAGTATTATTGGACATGAAATTTTAACGTTTTAGAACCCTATTTTGATAGGAAAATTGAGTATGGTATATTGTATGCCTATGATTATAAAGCGAATTTAAAAACTATAAAGAATGATAAAAAATAAATTAACAGATAGCAAATATCCAAATCTTATGGATATTATTATGTTTTTAGGGTTGTATTTTATTTTAGCAACTACTGTGGGTATAGTAACAGCCTTGTTGGAAAAAACATATGCAGATGTTCAAGGAATACGTGATATTTTAAGCGCAAGTTCTTATATTGTTGTATTTGTGATTATGTTATTAATGGCAGGTGCGCATAGGAATATTAAGTTGAGTAACCCTAAACCTGTTAGAGTAATAAGAAAATTTAAAAGAGCATCGCCTTTTTATGTGTTATTTGGTATTTTAGCTGTTATATCAATTACTTTTGTGGTAAACCCTTTCGTGAGTTTGTTTTCCGAGAGTTTAGGTACTATGTATGATTATATGGGTAGAATGGGTACTTATATGATGCTTACATGTGTCATAGCTGCTCCTTTGCTTGAAGAGATGTTGTTTAGGGGGATAGTTCAAAGCGATTTTGAGCGTAGGTATGGAGCTTTTCGTTCTATTGTTATAGCATCGTTAATTTTTAGCGTAATTCATATAAATCCAGCGCAGATAATATATGTGTTTTTTGTGTCCATAGTTTTGGGTATAGTATATTTCAAAACAAAATCACTATGGACTGTTATTTTGATACACTCTTTTAATAACGCACTGTCTATTTTATTATTTAATATTTGTAAAGATAGAGCTCAGTTTATTTCACCTTATGCAGATTATTTTGAAAACAATACTATATATCATATAGTATATTCTGTGGCATCAATAATTGTAATCTTTACTATGTATAAACTACTTACTATTGAAAACGGTAATAAAGAGAACTCCCCTAAAATTGATACATCTAATCAAGAGATAAATCTGGAAGATGAACAAAAGGAGGATAAAATTTAGAAAATCTTTTGTTCGCATTTCTTATAGTGATAAAAAATAATTACTTTTGTACTGTTTATTTTTTTTATAAAAGTTATATACTATATAATATTTCTTTATAGTGTGCGTTTATGAAAGTAAAATAAAAGGGGACTCACTAAAGGGAACCTCCTAAATTTAATTTAGTAGTTTTTAAAACTGACTTTACAGTGTCATCTTATTCGAATTATGAAAAATATAAATAATGTATATATAGTTTTTATTGCAATAATAATGATGACTTCTTGTGATAAATTAAATTTTTTAAAACAGCAAGAGCGTGTTTTATTGGCTTCGGTTGGTGAAAAAGAATTTTATTTTGATGATTTAGATACTGTTTTATTTAAAGGCTTGTCATCAGGTGACAGTTTATTGATTCTTGAAGCCTACATTGATAAGTGGGTGAGGAATGAGTTGAAACTTAATGAAAGCGCCCTTATTTTGTCAAATAAACAACTTGAGGACATTGAACGTAAAATTGAGGATTATAGAATCTCTCTTATTACTTTTAATTATAATAGAGCGTTAGCGGCTATAGTTGATACTTTGGTTTCTAATCAGGAGATAACAGATTATTATAATGAAAATAAACACCAATTTAAACTTATATCTCCAATAGTGCAGGCTAAAGTCATTATGTTTGATGAAGGTTCTAAGCAAGAGCAGAATTTTAAAGAACTTGTTGATTCTTATAAAAGTGATGCCAAGATAGATTTAATAGATTTATCTAAGAAGGAGATTTTGAAATTTAATGATTATAGTGAGCAGTGGTATTATTTTAATGATATTGTTAATGTACTACCTTTTACAGATAAAAATTTAGACAACTTTTTAAAGCATAATACGTCCTATGAGGTGACAGAGAGTGGTACAACTTACTACCTTAAAATCATGGATTATAATCTTACAGGTGATTATATGCCTTTAAATATGGTAAGCTCGACTATTAAGACAGCTATATTAAATGAACGACGTAAACATTATATTCAAGAAGTTGAAGATTCTCTTTACAATAGTTCTTTAAGAAGTGGGATTGTCAAAATTGAGAAACAAGATAGTGTTAAATGGAACTCCACTAAAATAGATTCTCTTCGACAAACTAAAATACAAAATTAAGACAATTTGAAATAGATTAATTAAAAACTTTATATTGATATGAAATTTGAAAGACTTAAAAAAATAATTATATTAGCGTCTTTGTTGTTTGGAGGTATGATAGATATTTCTTTTGCTCAAACTCAGGATTCTACAGAAGTAGAGATAGAGAAAGAGCCTGTTAAAAGAGAGAGATTTATTGCTGATGAGGTTATTGCAGTAGTGGGAAGTTCTATGATTCTTTATTCAGATCTTCAAATGACAGAAGAATTGGTTGAGCAAAGCTATAGACAGCGTGGCTATACGGGAGAAAGTGCTAAGGCCGAGGCTTTTGAGACTCTTTTATCTCAGAAACTCCTTGCATCATTTGCTGCTAAAGACTCTTTAGTAATCAATGAAGCGCAGGTTATGTTACAAGCTGAACAATATCTTGCTTCATTAATAGAACAAAAAGGCTCTACTGCTGAAGTAGAGAAATATTTCAATAGACCTATCTTCTCAGTTAGAGAGTACATTATTGAGCGTTTAAGAGAGAGTGAATTGGCCAATACTATGGAGAATACCGTAAAAAGAGAGGTCATTATGACACCTAGTGATATTGTGAAGTATTATAAAGGTATAGATAAAGACAGTTTAGGAATTATCCCTGAGCAATACTCTTACTCTCAGCTTACTATTCATACTCCAAAAACTGATGAAGCTAAGTTAAATGTTAAAGAAGAGCTTATAGGTATAAGAGAGCGTGTTATGAATGGAACGAAGTTTCAAACTATGGCTCGTATGTATTCAGAAGACCCAGGTACAGCATCTAGTGGCGGTGAATTGCCACCAGCAAGACCTGACACTTATGAGGCACCATTTGCTGAGGCTTTACAAAGGTTAAAACCAGGTCAGGTTTCTGATGTTGTTGAAACAAGATATGGATTTCACCTTATAGAATTAATTTCTGTTAATGATGGTCTTTATCACTGTAGACATATTCTTTTAAGACTTAAGTTCCCTATAGCAGACCTAGAAAGAGCTGTTAGTACTCTTGATAGTGTAGCTAATGAAATTAGAGAAGAAAGATTAACTTTTGATTTGGCAGTAGTTCAATATTCTGATGATGAAACAACAAGAGTTTCTGCTGGAGCTGTTCCTAATACTTATGCAGAAGCACAAAGAGGAGTAAAAGCAAAATCACTTAAATTCTTTAAAGAGGAGTTAGGTACAGAATTTGACGCTTTAAGTAAATTGAAAATTGGGGAGCTGTCTCATGCTTATATTACAAAAGATGATAGTGGTAATGATATGGTGAAAGTTGTAAGACTTGATGCAATTATCCCATCACATGTTGCAAATCTTAAAGAGGACTATGTGATTTTAGAGCAAATGGCTTTAAGAATCAAACAAGAGGAAGTATACCAGAAATGGATAGACGATAAAATAGCTGAAATATATGTAAATGTTGATAACAGATACAGAAATATTCCTATTAAAAACAAAAAATGGTATAAATAATAATTTGGTACGTTTTCAAAACTATTATTTTACCGAATAAAATATATTTATAAATGATAAAAAGAATATCATTAATATTATCAATGATTTTCATCTGGGTTTCCGTTGCTGTTGTTGCACAACAGCAGCAGAAACCCAAAGTAGATTATAGGAGTGACATCACAAATGTCATTAATCAGGGGGAAATTATTAAATTAACAGGTAATGTGGCATTTCATCATAATGGGGCTATAATTACCTGTGATACTGCATATATGTATGAAGATCAGGATTTTGAAGGTATAGGTAATGTTATTATTAATTCTGATTCTACATATATTTATGGTGATAGGTTTACGTATGATGAAAAAAATAATATCGCTAGAGTTTATGCGCCTATCATTAAAACTATAGACAAGGAGGCTGTGCTGTATACTCATAATATGGAGTTTAACACCTATACAAATATAGCTAGTTATTACGGGGGTGGTACGATTACTCAAGATGATAACTTAATGGAAAGTGAACGTGGTGATTATCATACACAAACTAGAGAGTTGATTCTTACGGGTAATGTAGAGATGAAAAATGATGATTATCTTATAAAAACGGATTCTGTAGGTTTTGATTTAAATACTGACTATGTTACATTTTTTACTAAGACTTCTATTTGGAATGATAGTGATGAATACTTAGAAGCCTATAGTGGTTCTTATGATAGAAGAAAAGAACTTTATACCTTTACAGATAATGCCTATATGTTAAGTGCGGAACAAGAGGTATGGGCTGATAGTATACGCCATTGGAGTAAACTTTCTGAGAGTGAGTTGCGACGTAATATTCAAATCGTTGACACTACACAGAATGTTATGTTCTTTGGTAACTATGGACACTATTGGGCTAATCTCAAAAAGGTAATTATGACAGATAATGCCTCAGCTCTTTCTTATAATCCAGATATAGCTAGCGACTCTACATTTATAAGGGCAGATACATTGTTGCTTTACCCTATGTTGTCGCGTGAGAAAAAGGAAGTAAAAGCTAGCAAAAGTACCTTAGACTCTTTAGGTACGGAACGTCACTTTGATAATTTAGCTTTTGCTGATACCTTGCCAGAACATAATATTGATGATTTCATAGAAAGTAAGGATTCAATGCTTATTGCAAATAACATGCTTAGAGATTCTATGCATAATGATTTTGTCCAGCAAGATTCCTTAATTGTTCAAGATAGTGTGTCAGCTCAAGATAGCGTGTTTGTTGAAGAAAGTGTAGTTCCTAAAACAAAAAAAGAACTAAAAAGAGCTGCTAAGGAGGCTAAACAGAAGGCTAAAGAGGAGAAACGACAAGAACGCTTAAAAAATAAACCTCAAAGAGGCTGGTTCTTACCAGTTGAGGAGCATGACCATGAACATTGTGACCATGACCATGAGGGGGTCGATACTTTGTCAAATAGTGCTGATTCTATAGTTTTAGAAAGACCAGATATCGAACGAGAACCTATCAAGAGTGAGCCTGATTCGTCGGATTATTTTATTAAGGGTATAGATTCTGTATTGGTTTACAAGCTTGATATTCAAGCTGTTTGTGATACGATAATTTCTATTAGTTTTGACTCTACTTTACACCTTAACAACAATGCAATAGTTTGGAATATGCAAAACCAAATTACAGCCGAAGAAATGGTGCTTTTCTCTAAGGGTAGTGTAGCTGATAGAGCGGAACTTTATGGTTTCCCTATAATTGCACAAGAGGTAGCTCCAAATAAATATAATCAAGTAAGGGGTAAATTTATAGAGGTTTATTTTGAGAATAATGAGATAGACGTAACCTTTGTTGACGGTAATGCTCAGACTGTATTTTATCAAGAGGAAGAGGAAACACCTGTGTCCATTTTTAATGCCACTAGTAGCTCTATGGTTATAACCTTTGATAGTTCAGAGATGTCTAGGATAAAATGGGTTAATGATGTGGTTTATGATATCTTCCCGCTTGACAAAACAACAGCTGCAACATTAACAACTCTAGAGGGCTTTAAGTGGGAAATTGCCAAGAGACCACGTACGCGTGAAGAAGTGTGTAATGCGGTGATAAAGGAGTCTCGACGTGAATTTACTGAGAGAATAGAACGTCCGAAATTTGGGCTTACAGAGCAAATAGAGAATGAAAAAATAAAATATACTGAACAGGGTATTTGGTCAGACCGTTCGGAAGATGTTTTATTTAAAGTGAGTGACATTGTATTAATGTATGATTAATTTTAAAAGTTATTTTTAGAATTGTTATATAAGGGAACTTCCAACAATAGGATAGAATACCCCACAAATAGTTTTATATTATGAGAAAATTATTAACAAGTTTGTTTGTGTTGGTAGCATTTAGTGCTTCAGCGCAAAAAGAAGAAGGACTAAAGTCTATTACCCAACATGAAGTAGAGGCAAAATTAGCTTTTTTGTCTAGTGATTTATTAGAAGGTCGTGAAGCTGGCGAAAGAGGTGGCTTTATAGCTGCTGAGTATATCGCTGCGCGAATGTGTGAGTTGGGCTTAGTGCCTTATGATACTTTGTACCCAGGTATTTTATCAAAATATATGCAACCTTTCAAAGCGGTAAAAGCCTTTCCTAAGGGAGCACAGGTTACTATTGAAAATGGCGATATAGAGACTACCTATGAAGATGGAGCTGATTTTAGCTACACTTTAATGGGGCAAAGTGTTAAAATTAAAGGTGATTTAGTTGCTTTTGATGGAACGCAAGACTGTAAAGGTAAAATAGTTGTTGTAAATAGTAAAACTAAAGAAATATTAGCGCAAGCAACAGAGGGTGGCGCTATAGCAGTTTTTTGTTTTGATGAAGTTAAAAATCAAGAAATTATCACAGAAAAGGCATTTGCTTATCATGTTAACGAAACTATGTATGAAGGGTTTAAACCAAGAACTGTGTTTAAAAATGTGAAACTTGTTCTTGACAATACTAAGCCTACAATCCCTGTGATTGATATTTCTAAAAGAATGTTTGATAACATTAATTCGGAGAGCGAAGCTACAATTAAAATAAATGTAAAAGCAGAGCCTCGTTACTTACGTAATGTGCTAGCTTCAATAGAAGGTGAGATAGCTGATGAATATGTAGTTATAGGTGCTCATTATGACCATTTAGGTACACAAGATGGTTACATCTATAACGGAGCTGACGATAATGGTAGTGGAGTAGTTGCCCTTATGGAAATTGCTGAAGCTATGGTTAAAAGTGGTGTTAAACCAAAACGTACAGTAATCTTTGCATTTTGGGATGCTGAAGAGCGCGGTTTATATGGTTCAAGATATTTTGTTAGCCAATTAGAAGATGCTAGTAAGGTTAAAGGATATATTAACTTTGATATGATAGGTAGAGGCTCAGAGCCTAACAATTATAAGTCGGTTTCTTATATGTATACGACTTCGACACCTAAATTCAAGGATATATTACAGGCTAATGTCGAAGAGACAGGTTTAGATTTAAAAGTTAGATACGCCCCAAATAAAAACCCAGTTGGAGGTAGTGATAACACATCATTTGCAGAGGTAGGTATTCCTATAGCGTGGTTCCTAACAGCAGGACACCCAGATTACCACCAACCATCTGATGAAGTTGAGAAAATAAATATGGAGAAAATTACTAAAGTTGCAAAAGCAGCTTATTTAGTGTTGTTTGACTATGCAAATAGCAAATAAAGAGTAATTGAAATTCACATACCATTTAGAGGTAAGTTTTGAGAGGAGTTCAGGATAGGAGTTCCTTTAAATGAATTCCCTCTAAAGCGAAAACCTTTAAATTTATTAAAAAATAAAAAACAATGACAAGAATTGTATCTCCATCATTTTTATCGGCAGATTATTTAAATTTAGGGAAAGAGGTTGAGTGGTTAAACGAAAGTGGCGCAGAATGGTTTCATTTGGACGTTATGGATGGGCGATTTGTGCCTAACATAACTTTTGGATTCCCTATTATTAAGGCTATACGTCAACAAACTGATAAAGTACTTGATACGCATATCATGATAGTTGAGCCTGAGAAGTATATAGAGAATTTTGCTGAGGCAGGTGTTGATATATTAACAGTACACCTTGAGTCAACTAACGACATAGTAGGTGTTCTTAAGAAAATAAGAGCGTGTGGAATGAAAGCAGGTGTAGCAATAAAGCCTGACACTCCAGTTTCTGCTGTTGAAGAACTATTAGAGTTAGTAGATATGGTATTAGTTATGAGTGTGTACCCTGGTTTCCCAGCACAGAAATTTATTCCGTCAGCTTTTGAGCGTATAGCTGAGGTAAGAAAAATGATAGACGCTAAGAATTATGATATTTTAATCCAAGTAGACGGTGGGGTATCTCTTTCTAATGCAAAAGAATTGTATGATGCAGGATGTAACGTGTTAGTAGCTGGTAATACAGTGTTTAACAGTGAGAGTCCAGCAGAGACGATAAATAAATTACTAAATATATAATGGTTTCAGTAAACGACGTAACAGTTGCATTTTCGGGTAATGACTTATTCAAGAACATCTCCTTCTTAGTAAATGAGGGGGATAGAGTGGGTCTTGTCGGGAAAAATGGAGCTGGTAAATCTACTCTTTTAAAGATTATAACTTCTGAGATTTCTCCTAGTTCGGGTACAGTATCTAAGAATAATGATACTACTGTAGGATATCTTGCTCAGCAGATGAAAATCTGTGATGATACAACTTTATTTCAGGAAACTGCTAAAGCATATCATGAGGTTATAGCCGTTGAGAAAGAACTAGAACACGTGACTCATCAAATAGGTGCACGAGAAGACTATGAGAGTGAAGAATATCTTAAGCTGATTACTCACATGCAGGAGTTAAGCGATAGACTTCACATCATGGATGCTCAAAACCGTGATGCAAACATAGAAAAAACACTTCAAGGTCTGGGCTTTAAACGCTCAGACTTTGAGAGACTGACTAGAGAGTTTTCGGGTGGTTGGCGTATGCGTATAGAGCTTGCAAAGATACTTCTTCGTAAGCCTGATGTTATGTTGCTCGATGAGCCAACTAACCACCTTGACATAGAGAGTATACAATGGTTAGAAAGCTACCTTAAGGATTATAGAGGAGCGATAGTGCTTATTTCGCATGATAGGAAATTCTTAGATACTATCACTAATCGTACTATAGAGATTATCTTAGGACGTGCAAATGATTACAAGGTGCCATATTCTAAATATTTGGTATTACGTGACGAAAGACGTGCTCAACAAATTGCAGCTTATGAAAATCAGCAAAAGCTAATAGCAGAGACAGAGCGTTTTATAGAGAGGTTTAGATACAAGCCTTCTAAGAGTAATCAAGTGCAAAGTCGTGTTAAGCAACTAGAAAAACTTGAAGTCATAGAGATAGATGATGAGGATAACTCTTCACTAAGCATGCGATTTGCCCCTGCACCACGTTCAGGACAGATAGTCTTAGAGGTAAAAGAAGCAGGTAAATCTTTTGATGAAAAACATATCTTTTCAGGTGCTGAATTTACTATAGAAAGAGGTGAGAAAATTGCTTTTGTAGGAAGAAATGGTGAGGGGAAAACCACCTTTGCACGTATGGTGCTAGGGCAAACAGAGACTACTCGTGGCACTATAAAAGTAGGACATAATGTTAAGATAGGTTACTTTGCTCAAAACCAAGACGACCTTATGGATGGTGAATTTACGGTATTTGATACTCTAGATAGGGTTGCTGTGGGTGACATACGTACAAGGTTGAGAGATATTCTAGGTGCTTTCCTTTTCAAGGGTGAGGATGTAGACAAAAAGGTAAAAGTGCTGTCGGGAGGTGAGCGTTCACGTCTTGCTATGGCTAGACTGATGTTAGAGCCTTACAATATGCTTATACTGGACGAACCTACCAATCACATGGATATACGTTCTAAGGATATTCTTAAAAAAGCCTTAAAGGCTTATGATGGAACCTTAGTAGTTATTTCCCATGATAGGGAGTTCTTAGATGGGCTTACAGATAAGATTTATGAGTTCCGTGATGGGGTGGTCAAAGAACATCTTTATGGAATTTATGAGTTCTTAGAGAAGAAAAAGATGGAATCTTTAGATGAACTACACCTACCTACTAAGGGGATGGAACAGGAGATTGTCAAAGAAAGTGTTACTACAGTCGAGACTTCTAAATTAAGCTATGAGGAGCGTAAAAATATAGAAAAGCAACTTAGGAAGCTAAGGAATAACGTTACTCAGATAGAGAAAGAGTGTGAAACTTTGGAGTTAGAGATTGCTCAGTGGGATGAAAAGTTAGCTAACCCTGCGGAGCATGACATAGACATAAACAATCATAAAATCTTTGATGATTATAATGCTTTAAAGCAGAAGTTAGAAGATAAGATGAATGATTGGGAGCTAGCGCACTTAGAGCTTGAAGAAGCAGAGTCAAACATGAAATTATAAATAACAATTAAATAAAATAAAAATGGCAGAAAAGGACAACATTGTTTTCGGGTTACGTCCAGTAATTGAGGCTATAGAGGCTGGGAAAGAAATAGATAAGATTTTTATCAAAAAAGGAAGTGATTCTCCTATTATGGAACAGCTTAGAGCTACTGCTAAGCAACATAGTATTCAGGTTCAAGATGTGCCTATTGAGAAGCTAAATCGTCTTACTCGTAATAATCACCAAGGTGTAGTAGCACAGGTTTCTCCTATTGTGTACGCTGAGATTTCTGAGGTTATTGAGAACTTAACAGAAGAGGGTAAAGTTCCTCTTATTCTTTTAATGGACTCTATTACTGATATCAGAAACTTTGGCGCTATAGCTAGAAGTGCTGAGTGTGCTGGTGTTAATGCTATTATTATGCCTATTAAAAATAGCGCTCCTGTTAATGCAGAGGCTATTAAAAGCTCGGCAGGTGCGTTAAATATTATAAACGTGTGTCGTGTAGGTAGCATAAGAAATACATTGAAATATCTTGCTGAGAGTGGTCTACAAGTAGTAGCTGCTAATGAGAAGGCTTCAAAATTACCTTGGGAGGTAGACTTCACAGTACCTACAGTTATTGTAATGGGTAGTGAAGATGTTGGTATCTCTAAAGAGGTATTAAAACTATGTAATGAATTGGTATCTATTCCTATGACAGGTAAAATAGAATCATTGAATGTGTCTGTAGCGGCAGGGATTATATTGTTTGAAGCAGTAAAACAGAGAATGTAATTTCTGTGAGTATATAGGGGACTTCTAAAAGCGTTAAAAACCAATTATTAGAACTCCCCTATAGCAACTCTCGTTAGGGGTTAATGAGAGTTGTTTTTTAGGGGAAGATATTGGTGTTTGGGGAGCACTTAGTAAATTTAATAAACTAATAATGCTGAATAATATGAACACTAAAGTAGTAAGTGGCGTTTTAATTGTAGCACAAGTTGCAGCAGTAAGTAGTGTAAACGCTGAAAATAAGGATGCTAAAAAGAAGCAGCCTAATGTTATCTTTGTCTTTGCTGACCAACTTAGAGCTCAGGCTCTTGGTTATGCAGGTGACGAGAATGTTATAAGTCCAAATATAGATAAATTAGCAAGTGAATCTGTAAATCTTGTTAATGCAGTTTCGGGTATGCCTGTTTCGACACCCTATCGTGGTATTATGTTGACAGGGCAGTTTCCTCAGAATAATGGTATGTTTATGAATGACGTACAACTTAACCCAGAAACTAATTCTACAGGTAAAATCTTTAAAGCCGCAGGTTATAATACAGCGTACATAGGTAAATGGCATATTAATGGTCATGGTCGTACTCAATATATTCCAGAGGAAAATCGTCAAGGTTTTGATTATTTTAAGGCTTTGGAATGTACTCATGACTATTTACATTCTGTATATTATGACAATAACGATACCACACTAAAATATTGGGAAGGTTATGATGCAATAGATCAAACAAAGGATGCCATTCGTTATATCATAGAAAAGCATGATGATGAAAAACCTTTTGTTTTGTATATGTCGTGGGGTGGTCCTCACAATCCTTATCAAACTGTTTCTCAGGAATACAAGGATATGTATGCAGAAAAGGATATAAGGCTAAGAGATAACGTCCCTGACGAGCTAGCAAAAAAAGCTAAAACAGAGCTTAAGGGATATTATGCACAAATCACAGCTTTGGATGATTGTATAGGTATGCTTCAAGCAACGATAGACGAGCTAGGTATAGCAGAAAATACGATTTTTGTATTTACAGCTGATCATGGGGATATGTTAGGTTCTCAGGGTCCTGGTTATAAGCAACGCCCTTATGAAGAGAGTATTATGGTGCCGTTTTTATTAAGATATGATGGCGCATTTGGCAAAGAGGGTGTGGAATCAAGAGTTATGCTTAACAGTCCAGATATTCTTCCTACATTATTAGGTTTAGCAAATATAGATATTCCTAGTTCTATAGATGGTGATGACCTGTCTCCTGTGCTTTTGGGTAAAGCTAAGGATAAAAGGGAAGGTGTCCTTTTGGAATGTATAACTCCTTTTGGTGACTTTAGACGTAGCGCAGGTGGTAAAGAATTTCGTGGTATCCGCACAGATAGATATACTTATGTGAAAGATCTAGAGGGACCTTGGTTGCTTTTTGATAACCACGAAGACCCTTATCAAATGAATAACCTTGTGAATAATCCAGAATATAGCAAAATTCAAAAACGCTTAGAGAAAGAAACTAACAAGTTGCTTAAAGCTAGAGGTGATGAATTCTTACGTGGCGAGGAATATATTAAGCTATGGAACTATGAGGTTAATTCAGAAGGCACTGTAGACTATAAGAAACATGATAAGTAATGATTAACGCAGATAATGATTAATTACGGCAAGTAGTCTGCATTCTAGACTAAATGATGGTTAGCATGGTGGTGCTATAAGGGGTAGATTAAGGTCTGCCCTTATAACACCACCATGCTAGCCATCATTTAGTTGCAGGTAGTAACTTTCTATTTATTATTTCTAATTTATGTAATTCGGTAAAATGATAACAGATTGCGAGGAATACTCAAAAACATTGCTTATCTTTGCATAAAGTCGATCAATAGTTGGCTTAAATGACGGTGTAAACAGCAACTGCACCAAATTCAAAGGTTTAGGAAACTTCTAAAATTGGATTTTAACGCTTTAAAATTTGAAATCGGTAAAACCCGTTTCTAGAACTCCTTTGTAGTAACAAAAATAACAGGTTTAAAATAATAATTAGATACGTTATGGGTATAGATGATAAGAGAATAGATAAGATTCCTTTAGGTAATGACATTCCATCGCAAGATATTATATCTAAAATTGATATTGAAGCAAAAAATGAAATAGATGATGAGGATATCTCTTCTGAGACTATTACTAATCCATTTTCCCCAAATGATATCAGAATAAATACCCCACCTATGAATTTAGGGGATTTGATAGATATGATCCAATACAAATGGATAAATTTTGGCACAGATTACCAAAGAGCTGAGAACTTGTGGAGTGCGAAACAACAGAGTAGACTAATAGAGTCTGCACTTTTAGGTCTTCGACTGCCTGCATTCTATTTTGAAGAAGTATCTAAAAAGCAGTGGAATATAATTGATGGCTTACAAAGATGCTGCTCTATACGTAATTTCTGTGTAGATCAAACTTTGCTTCTGTCTGAATTAGAATTTTTATCTGAATATACAGGATTTACATTTGATATGCTCCCTTTTGAATTAAAAAGAGATATAAGAATGCTGCCAATAACTGTAAATGTATTAGAAGCTGGTGTTCCTAAAAAAGTGAAGTATATTTTATTTAAAAGATTAAACACAGGTGGTATTGAGCTAACTCAGCAAGAAATAAGAAACGCAGTTTTTAAGGGGAAGGCAATAGATGTAATAAGTAGGATGTCTATTGATTCAAATTTTCTGAAATCAACTGAAGGTAAAATTCCAACTAAGAGAGGTCATGATAAAGATTTTGTTTCACGTTTTGCATCATTTTATTTAAATGGTTATCAGAACTATAAGCCAGATTTGGAAAATTTTATTAACTCTACCATGGAGTCTATAAATGACGGCTTCTTTCCTGATGAGGATATTAGAAAGATGGAGGAAGATTTTAGTAAAGCTAATAGTTTGGCTTTGCAGATATTTGGTAATGATGCATACAGAAAACGTGACAACAGTAATAAGGTAAGAAATAGACTAAATAAAGCATACTTTGAAGTCATCACTACAGTTTTTGCAAGATTAGATGAAGATAAAATATTAAAGTTGCTTACATATAAAGATTGTTTTATATGTAATTTAATAACTGCTATGAGAGACTCAAAATCATATTCTTATTCATTTTCTGGAGGTACAGGTGGAATAGATAGTGTAAAGAGAAGATTCTCT
>JAWXTP010000009.1:0-46592 GCA_044433415.1 Rikenellaceae bacterium | reverse complement strand
TTTACCCCTGATCGGTATATACAAATTTTACTAATGTGCTATGTTGCAAAGCTATACAGAATACCCTTCTGTATATATCAAAAAAGTGGCTGTCTATTAAGGGATAGTCTTTTTTTATGGGGTATATTCTGAGAAATGATAAATTTTAATATGAATATATTTTGTTTCTTTGTTAAAGTTTTTTAACTTTGTAGAGTTCAAAATTTATTTTAGACTTAAGTTGGAATTAAGAAGTAGGTTTTGATTTATATAGAAGAGTGGAGAGAATAGGCTCAATGAAACTCTAGCAACCACGTGTAAGAGGTGCTAATACCTACCCAATAGTGGAATTATAACTCATAGGACTTATAGATGTAAAAATCTAGAGTGCTAGCTAAAAATTATGAAAATGAAAAACTTTATCAGTCTAGGAATAAAAATCTACTTATACAGTAATTCTGTGTATCTACGAATGCGCTAGCGCGCTAACAATTTTAAAATATATCAGACCTTTTGGCCGTTACTATGTGTGATAGATATTACACTTTAGAATTTTGTATAATAATATTTAAATAAAGATAAGAATATAAATAATGGAAAATAAAAATTATCATTTCGAAACATTACAAGTCCACGCTGGTCATACGCCAGATTCAGATACTAATTCACGTGCAATTCCTTTATATCAAACAACAGCTTACACTTTTAACAGTGCAGAGCATGGGGCAAACTTATTTGCTTTAAAAGAGTTTGGTAATATATATACTCGTCTTCAAAATCCTACAACAGACATCTTTGAGAAACGTGTTGCTGCCTTGGAAGGTGGTGTTGCGGCTTTAGCAACAGCTTCTGGTCATGCAGCTCAGCTGTTAGCAATTTCTGCTCTTATGGAGTGTGGAGATAACTTCGTAACTTCGCCTTATTTATATGGTGGTTCTCATAATCAGTTTAAAGTAACTTTTAAACGTTATGGCATAGATGCAAGATTTGCAGCTACAGATAAAGCAGAAGATATGGAACCACTTATAGATGAGAAGACTAAGGCTATTTATGTAGAGACTATAGGTAATCCTAGTTTTTCTATTCCTAATTTTGAGGCATTAGCTGCTTTGGCTAAGAAATATGATATTCCTTTCATCGTTGATAATACTTTTGGTTGTTGTGGTTATCTATGTTCACCTATTAAATATGGTGCAAACATAGTTGTAGAAGCAGCGACAAAATGGATAGGAGGTAATGGTACCTCTATGGGAGGTATAATTATAGATGCAGGTAACTTTAATTGGAATAATGGTAAATTTGAAGGTCTTAGTGGTCCTAATGCTTCATATCATGGTATGGTATTTACAGAAGCATTTGGCAATCTAGCTTTCATTATTAAGTGTAGAGTTGAGTGCTTACGTGACTTAGGTGCTACAATCTCTCCTTATAACTCATTACAATTAGCGCTAGGTCTAGAGACTTTATCGTTACGTGTTGATAGACAGACAGAGAATACTTTAGCACTTGCTAAATATTTTGAGTCTAGTAAATTCTGTAAATCTGTTTCGTACCCAGGGTTGGAGACAGACCCAAATCATGAAAATGCTAAAAAATATTTAACTAATGGATTTGGATGTGTGCTTTCGGTAGAGTTAGAAGGAACAAAAGAGCAAACTGTTAAGTTTGTAGATTCTTTAGAGTTAGTTTCGCATGTTGCTAATGTTGGGGATAATAAAACTCTAATAATTCAACCGTCGGCAACAACACATTCGCAATTGAGTGCAGAGGAGTTAAAACAAGCAGGAGTGTCACCTTCATTATTACGTATAAGTTTAGGTATAGAAAATATCAATGATATAATAGCTGATTTTGAAAATGCCTTTTCTAAAAGTTTCTAAACTGAAATAAGGTTTACAGAAAATGGGAGAAATAAAAACATATAAATATAATAATCGTTTTACATTAGAAACGGGTGTCGTATTACCAGAGGTAGAGATAGCATATTCTACCTATGGTACTATGAATGCTAAGCGTAGTAATATCATCTGGGTATGCCACGCTCTTACAGCTAATTCATGTGTAGATGATTGGTGGGAAAAGGCTGTGAAAAAGGATAACTTCCTTGACCCAGAACGCTATTTTGTGGTGTGTGCTAATGTTTTAGGTTCGCATTACGGAACAACAGGTCCTTTGTCTGTAAACCCTATAACAAACGAGGAATATTATAAAAGTTTTCCGAGTTTCACTATGCGCGATGTGGTTAATTGTCACATCTTACTAGCTGAGCACTTAGGAATTACCAGTGTTGATATGTTGGTGGGAGGTAGCATAGGTGGTTTTCAGATATTAGAGTGGTTGATAGCTCAACCTACTTTTGCAAAGAAAGCCGTGATAATTGCTACCACAGCGAAAACAGAACCATGGGCTATAGCCTTTAATGAATCTCAGCGTATGGCCATAGAGTGCGACCCTACATTCTATATGAAGTCGACAGATGGAGGTGCTAAAGGATTGGAATGTGCTCGTTCTATTGCTATGTTAAGCTACAGATGTAATGATGGCTACAATATTACTCAGAAAGAAAGTGAGTATGAGTCTGCAAAGTTAAAGGATTATAAAGCCTCTTCTTATCAGCGTTATCAAGGTGAGAAATTAGCTGCTCGATTTAATGCTTTTTCTTATTATAGATTAACACAAGCTGTAGATTCACATGATGTTGGTAGAGGTCGTAGAGGGGTCGAGAATGCACTTGCTCTCATAAAAGCAAAATGTGCTATCGTTGCTATCTCTAGTGATATCTTATACCCTGTGGAAAGTCATGTTGTTATGCATAAGTACATAAAAAACAGTAGTCTATATATAATAAACAGTAGATTTGGTCATGATGGTTTTTTAATAGAGCATGATCAGTTAGAAGCTATAATTAAAGAGTTGCAAGAACGATAATAATTGTAATAAAATGAAAATCACGATAATAGGTGCTGGTAATATGGGTGGGGCGATAGCTCTAGGTATTGCAGGCGGAACTAAAGTTTCTGCTGAGGATATTACAGTAACAGCACGCACAGAAGCTACTTTGGCTAAGGTAATTAGTAAAAATGATAAAATAAAGACTTCGCTGTCTAACATAGAGGCTGTACAAGGTGCAGATATGGTATTTTTAGCTGTAAAGCCATGGTTTCTAGCTGATGTAGTGGCAGAGATTAAACCTTATATGGATTATTCAAAGTGTGCAGTAGCATCTGTGGTAGCAGGTATCCCTTTTAAAGATATTGCTGAGATGTTTGACAAGGGAGACGGTAAATATCCTCTTTTATATAGAGTAATACCAAATACAGGAATTTCATTAGGTAAGAGTGTTACTTATATTTCTGAAAATGGAGCATCACAGGAGCAATGTGATTTTTTAAAGAGCCTTTTTGATGAGCTAGGGATTACAATCTTTGTTACTGAACAAATGTTGACAGCAGGAACTTCTTTAGCTTCTTGTGGTATTGCCTTCGCGTTGAAATTCTTAGATGCTTCAATTAAAGCGGGCGTAAATGATGGATTTACTGAAGAAGAAGCTCGTGAGGTTGTATTACAGACTATGAGTGGAGCTTTAGAACTTCTTAAAACTAATAATACCATGCCTCAGACAGAGATAGATAAAGTTACCACACCAGGGGGATTAACTTTAAAAGGTCTGTCAGCTATGGCAGAAAATGGATTTGAAAATTCAGTAATGCAAGGTATTCTACAAAGTAGGTAGTTTTTACCTGTTTTGAGAATCCGAGATTTTTAGGCTAATATAAATACAACAAACCTTCACTACAGGTTTGTAATGAGGGTTTGTTGTAAGTGTTGCTTTAGAACACTCCTTTATATTAACGAGCAAACTGATTAATCAGTTCACAGAACTTGTTAACATCATCTTCTGTTGTATCGAAACTAGTCATCCAACGTACTTCATTAGTTAGTTCATTCCAGATATAGAAGTGATAGTGTTCTAATAAGTGATCACTCATTTCAGATGGAACGATGGCAAAAATAGCGTTAGTGTCAACGTTTTGCGTAATTTGTACATTCTCTAAGCCCACTATTTTAGATTCTAATAGCTTAGCCATACTGTTTGAATGATTTGCTAGTTTTAACCATAAATCATCTTTTAAATACTCTAATAACTGAGCAGCTATATATCTTTGTTTAGAATAAAGTTGAGTTAGATTTTTACGTTCAAACAAGGCTCTTTTTCCTAATTCAGGGTTAAAAAACATTACAGCTTCACCTATCATAAGACCATTTTTTGTGCCACCTAGGGACACTGCATCTACTCCAGCGTTAAGTGTAAGATCTTTAGGGTCACAACCTAATGCAGAAACAGCATTCGCAAGACGAGCTCCATCAATGTGAAGATACATGTCATGTTCATGTGCTAAATCACTAAGGGCTTTAATCTCTTCTATACTGTAAAGAGTACCAAGTTCCGTAGGTTGAGAAATTGAAATTACTTTAGGTTGAGAATGGTGTTCTGATCCTATACCAACAAGTTTAGTTTTTACTAACTCAGGTGTAAGTTTACCGTCAGGTGTTGCTACTGTAGAAATCTTGCACCCTGTTTGTTTTTCAGGTGCTCCACATTCATCTACATTGATGTGAGCTGTGGCGGCAGCTATTATTGAGTTATAACCTACAGTCATATTTTTTAACGCAAAAACATTAGCCCCAGTGCCATTGAATACTATGTAGGACGAATGACATCCAAATAGTTCAGAAAGCGTAGCTTCAAGTTTTTTTGTTAATGGATCGTATCCATAAGCCTCCTCGTGGTTATTATTAGCCTCAGAAATAGCTTTTAAGATGTTAGGGTGAATACCAGAGTGGTTGTCACTAGCAAAACTTCTCATAATAAGTGAATTTTAATTGTTTATTATTGTTTGATAGAGGTCATGCCTCTTATAAATAAATACGTTTTTTTAAAGACTCCCTTTGCCAAGAATAAAGTCCTCTATTACTTTAGGAAAATACTCCTTTTCAAGGTTGTGAACTTTTGTTGCTATAGAGGAAAAATCTTCGTGAGCAGCGATATTGCATTCTGTTTGAAATAATATCTCACCTTTATCAAGCTCCTCATTGACTAAATGTATTGTAATCCCTGTTTTAGTATCGCCATTTTCGCTTACAGCTTTATGAACATTATCTCCATACATCCCTTTACCTCCATATTTAGGTAGTAGTGAAGGGTGAATGTTTATAATTTTATTATTGTAATGAGTAATAATATCAGCAGGAAGCATAAGTAGAAAACCAGCTAAAATAATGTAATCAATTTCCATATCAATTAACATTTTTAGCACGTCACCGTTTTGAAATTTAGCACGCGGACACAGATAAGTATTTATGCAAAATTTCTCAGATCGCTTCATAACATAAGCATCTGATTTATTACATATCAATACAGAAACTTTACAATTTTTAGAGCCAATAAAGTGCTTAATTACGTTTTCTGCGTTAGTTCCATTGCCTGAAGCAAAAATAGCTATCTTATTCATATTTAGATATTTAATAAATCATGCGTATGTAAATTTAAAAAAAATAATTAGAATTTTTATGATTTTTAGTAAATTTTTATACCTTTGTAAAAAAATATGTTCTAAATTTACATTATAATAGAACAATATAGTTGAACTTAAAAATTATAATTATGTCAGAAATTTCTTCTAAAGTTGTAGAAATCATCGTTGAGAAATTAGGAGTAGAAGCAGAAAGTGCAATTCCTACAGCAAGTTTTACTAACGATTTAGGTGCAGATTCATTAGACACTGTAGAACTAATAATGGAATTCGAAAAAGAATTTGATATCCAAATTCCAGACGAAGATGCAGAAAAAATTACTACTGTCGGAGATGCAGTTACTTACATCGAAGCTAAAAAAGCGTAACTAGAGATTAGTACAAAACAATCAGAAATAGGTCTCGTTTAGAAACGAGACCATTTCATTTTTTATCACAAGAATTTTTTAGATATGAAACAAAGAAGGGTCGTTGTAACAGGTATTGGCACAATAAATCCATTAGGTAATAATATTGAAGAGTTTTTCCAAAACCTTGAAAACGGTGTTAGTGGTTCAGATAATATAACTAACTTTGACGCATCAAATTTTAAAACTAAATTTGCTTGTGAGGTAAAAGGGTTTAACGCAAATAATCATTTTGACAGAAAGGAAGCTCGTAAACTTGATAAGTATGCACAATTTGCGTTAGTTGCCGCTGAGCAAGCTGTTATAGATTCTGCTCTTGATTTAGAGGCTATCGACAAAGACAATGCTGGAGTTATCTGGGCATCAGGAATTGGCGGTATTATTACTTTCCAAGAGGAGGCAGCAGGTTTTGCTACAGGTAATGGAACGCCACGTTATGGCCCATTTTTTATTCCAAAAATGATTTCAGATATCGCAGCTGGTCAAATTTCAATGAAGTTTGGTTTTAGAGGACCAAACTATTGTACTGTATCAGCATGTGCATCATCTAATCATGCTATTATAGATTCTCTTTATCAAATCCGCATGGGTAAAGCAGATATCATCTTAACAGGTGGTTCAGAAGCTGCTATCGTCGAAGCTGGTGTAGGTGGATTTGGTGCTATGCAAGCTCTTTCTACTCGTAATGATGAGCCAACTACAGCATCGCGTCCTTTTGATGCTACTCGTGACGGTTTTGTTATTGGTGAAGGTGCAGCAGCTCTTATTCTTGAAGAATATGATCACGCTGTAGCTCGTGGCGCTAAAATATATTGCGAAGTTTTAGGTGGCGGTATGAGTGCTGATGCTTATCACTTAACAGCTCCACATCCAGAAGGAGATGGTGCTAAACGTTCTATGTTAAGTGCTATTAAGGATGCAGAAATTGCTCTTGAAGATATAGATTATGTTAATACTCACGGTACTTCAACTCCTGTTGGAGACCTTGCAGAAATTAAAGGTATCTTGTCTACTTTTGGTGATCATGCATATAACCTTAATATCAGTTCGTCAAAATCTATGACAGGTCACTTATTAGGTGCTGCTGGAGCTCTTGAGTCTTTAGTATGTATCATGACTATGACTAAAGGAATTATACCTCCAACAATTAACTGTAATGAGTTAGATCCAAATATCGATCCAAAATTAAACCTTACGTTAGGTACAGCGCAAAAACGTGATGTTAAATATGCTTTAAGCAATACATTTGGTTTTGGTGGTCACAACTCAACTGTTATAATGAAAAAAATCTAATTTATATGATAGATAGTTTGTTGTTTGTCTTTAGAGCTTCTTTTTCTAAAGACAAACAATATTACAAAATGGTGAAAAATATTTTCGGAATATGTCCGAATAATATTGAGTTATATAAGCTGGCTTTGGTACATAAGTCAGCTTCTGTTATTTTAGAGGATGGCACTCATATTAATAATGAGCGACTAGAATTTCTTGGAGATGCTGTAATTGAGTCTATAGTTTCAGATATGCTTTATATAGATTTCCCTTATGAGAGTGAGGGTTACTTAACCCAATTGCGTTCAAGAATAGTAAGTAGAAACTCATTAAATGATTTATCTCATAAGATTGGTTTAGATAAGTACATTATTAGTCAAAATAGCTATGGTGCAGTTGCACGTAGAAACATCTATGGTGATGCTTTTGAGGCTATAATTGGTGCTTTGTATCTTGATAAAGGGTTTGATTGTTGTAATAGACTGTTAATAAATAGGATTTTTGCAAACTTTGTTGACATTCAGGCTCTTATTGATACCGAAACGGATAATAAAAGTAGATTAATAGAGTGGGCACAGAAAAAACGTGCTAAATTAACTATTTTTACTGATCTTGAAACAAGTAAAGATGACCCTAAAAATCAATACTTTGTGGCAGTGGCTAAAATTGATGGTGTTGAGTATGGTTATGGTATAGGGAATTCTAAGAAAGAGGCAGAACAAAGAGCTTGTAAAAATGCAGCTTCTAAGTTAAATCTAAAATTTTAAAGAGGTTTTAGACTCCCCTAAAATTATAACACTAAGTACATTAAGTAACTTTTATAATTGGACTTTACGTTTTTAGATTTATAAGTTTCATCTTTGTATTTTAGTGTGGCTTACATGATTAATTCACAGATTTATGGATTTGGTAATGCTTTTTAAAGGTATATTAATGGGACTTTTGGGATCTATTCCCTTAGGTCCTATTGGTGTTTTGTGTATACAACGTACACTAAGTAAGAAGTTTCGTTCAGGGTTTTATTCTGGACTAGGAGCAGCAACTGCTGATACAATATTTGCAATTATAGCGATTTTCTTTTACTCAATAGTGATGAGTTTTATAGAGAGCCAGATGCAGTTAATGACTGTTCTTGGAGGTGCTATAATTATGGCTATTGGAGTGTCTATTTATTTCAAGAAGAGTTCGCTTTATGTTAGAAAAAATCGTACTGTAAGTAATGACTATTTTAAAGATTATTTTTCAACTTTAGGACTAACGATAGCTAACCCCACTTATATATTAGTTTTCATAGCACTTTTTACTACTGTAGGTGTTGATAATCATAATATGTCTTTCCTTAATGGACTTTTTGTGATTCTAGGAGTGTTTTGTGGAGCTTCAATGTGGTGGTTAACATTGACTTATACTATTAATAAGATAAGGCTCAAGTTTAAACCCTATCATCTAGTGATTATAAATAAGGTTGCTGGTGCAGTGATTTTTACTTTAGGATTAGTTGCTGTAATTGGTGCTGTTTTCCAAACTGAATTAGAAAAATTAAAAGATATACTCTAAATGAATAAGATAATTATTGCCGTAGATGGTCACTCTTCATGTGGAAAGAGTACTTTCGCTAAAATGATAGCTCAGAAAATGAGTTACGTGTTTATTGACACAGGAGCAATGTATAGAACTGTTACTTATTTTGCTCAACAAAATGGTTTTATTGATGGAGAAAAAGTAGATGAGACTGCTATTATTTCATCTTTAGATAAGTTGGATATATATTTCAAATACAATGCTGATAAAGGCAAAAGTGATGCTTACCTTAATGGAGTATGTGTTGAGAATGAAATTCGCACTATAAAAGTTAGTAGCTTTGTTAGTCGAGTTAGTGCTATTAAGCAGGTGCGCGAGCTTTTAGTAAAGCTACAACAAGACCTGGGTAAAGAAAAGGGTATAGTAATGGATGGTCGTGACATAGGAACTACTGTCTTCCCTTCAGCTGAGATTAAATTATTTATGACAGCTTCTGTTGATGTACGTGCTGAAAGACGTTTTAAAGAACTTACTGCTAAAGGTGATACTGTTAGCTTAGAGGAAATAAAAGTTAATGTTGAAAGTCGTGATTTTCAAGATGAAAACCGTTCAGAAAGTCCATTACGTAAAGCGGATGATGCAATTGTATTAGACAATTCTTTTATGACTTTAGAGGGACAGATGGAGTGGTTTGAAAATTTGCTAAAATCAAAAGGTTATGATTGTTGATATTGATGAGAAGTCAGGTTTCTGTCCTGGTGTTGTCACTGCCATAAATCAAGCTGAGGAGGAATTGTTAAAAGGCAACTCTCTTTATTGTTTAGGCGATTTGATGCATAATAAGGTGGAAATGGGAAGGTTACACGACTTAGGGTTGACTTCTATTACTATGGACGAGTTTAATGCTTTGACAAATGATACCGTTCTTATTAGAGCCCATGGAGAACCTCCCGCTACTTATGAGAAAGCAAAACAAAATAATATTAAGATAATTGATGCTACATGTAAAGTTGTAGCTTCAATTCAGCGATTAGTACGTCGTGCTTATGAACAGATGAAACCTATTGGTGGTCAGGTTATTATACTTGGCAAAAAAGGACATCCCGAAGTTATAGGTTTAGCAGGTCAGGTAGATGATGGCAGAGCTATAATTGTTGAAAAAATGAGTGACCTATATGGTAATGTAGATTTTTCAAAACCTATTTATTTCTTGTCTCAGACAACAAAAAGCCTGGGTGATTTTAAAGAGGTAAAAGATACTATTATAGAAGAAACGTCTAAGTTAGGTAATAAAGACGTAACTATTAAAGATACCATCTGTAGACAAGTTGCTAATCGTTATGAGCATTTGCAGGAATTTTCAAAGAAATATGATGTTATATTGTTTGTGAGTGGGAAAGATAGCTCAAATGGTAAGGCCTTATATGAAAATTGTCTAGAAGTTAACACTAATTGTTATAAAATTGAAAATAGCTCTCAAATAGATTGGAGCAAATTAGAAGGTGTAGAGAAAATCGGAATTTGTGGTGCTACATCTACACCAAAATGGCTAATGGAGCAGGTGAAAAATGATATTTGTTCTTCGCTAAAAAATAAAAACATATAATGAAAAAACCTTTTGTAAATTCACCTTTATATTTTTTCTTAATTGTGGCATCTTGCTTTCTGTGGGGTTCGGCCTTTGCAGGTGCAAAAATAGGCTTTCAGTACTGTAGTCCTATAATGTTATCGGGGATAAGATTTTCCCTTGCAGGACTTTTGTTGGTGCCTATGTTATTGATGCAAAAGAGTAGTTTCTTGTCAATGTTTAAGCATTGGAAGTATATGCTTCTTTTTGGAGTGATTCAAACTTTTATACAGTATGGGTTGTTCTTTATGGGGTTGGATAAAGTGCCAGGGGCTGTAGCAGCTATAGTTGTAGGTGCTGGACCTATCTTTGTGACTATACTAGCGCATTTTACTTTAGAAGATGATAAATTCTCAGCACGTAAGCTCTTTTCTGTTGTTCTAGGTTTTGCAGGTATAATATTTATAACCTTGGCTAAAGGGGGTAGTGTTGAATTAGGGGATAAGTTTTATTATGGTATTTCTTTGTTGCTGATAAGTAATCTTGTGGGTGCAACAACTAATATCATTGTCGTGAAAAATAAGCATAGAGGAGTTTCTCCTGTTGCTTTAACGTCGTTTGCTAACTTCTCAGGAGGTATTATGTTGTTTATTACAGCTCTACTTTTTGAGCCTATAACCTTAAATCACCCACCAGTAGAATTTTATTTTGCTATTCTTTGGTTAGCCTTAATTCCTGCCGCAGGTTTTTCTATGTGGTATTACCTTCTAGGACAGGATGGGGTAAAAACCTCAGAGGTTAATATCTGGAAATTTATTATCCCTATAGTGGGTGCTGTTATGACGTGGTTGTTTATTAAAGGTGAGAATCCTTCATGGCAGGAGGTAGTGGGTATCGCTATTATATCTTTGTCTATTATTATTTTACAATATTCTCCAAAAAAGAAGCTAGGAGATAAGTAAATTCTATATTTTTATTCTATATTTAAGAAGGTGACCCATAAGCACCCACAACAAACAATCAACCCCTGCTACATGCTATGTAACAGGGGTTGATTGTTTTGTTTCTAGCCTCTTGAGTCAACCTTTTTTTATTTTTTGTTACATTTACCCTACCTTAGACGTATCATATATGAGAATGCAAATTAATTAATGATGACAATAACAGAATTTAATATTTATATCGAAAACATAAGAGGGCAGATGTTGCGTTTTGCGGTAGCAATTCTGCAATCTGAGCCCGATGCTCAAGATGTTGTTTCTGGTGTTGTTGAGCGATTGTGGAAGGAAAGAGAAAAACTTAAAGTTGGGCCTTCCTCCGTTTCATTTGCTATGACTGCTGTGCGTAATGGTTGTTATGATAGACTGAGGTTTAAAAAGCGGTGGCGATATGAAGAACCTAATGAAAGAAATTATTCTTATGAACAAAGTATAGATGTAAGCGATAAAATTAATATGGTGAGACATGCTATAAGTCTGCTTCCCGATAGACAACGAGAGGTTTTGCATCTAAAGGATATAGAAGGTTATGAAACAAAAGAGATAGCTTGTATATTCAATATAGAAGAAACAAACGTAAGGATGATACTTTCACGCGCAAGAATAGCATTAAAGAATATAATAATTAAACACATGAAGCTATGACAGAACAACAAAATAGAATAGAAACATTAGCCTCAAAGTATTGGGATGCTACAATTACGAATATTGAAGAGCAGGAATTGCGGCAACTATTAGCTAAGGAACAGCAACTTGACGACGAGCTTAAAGCATTGCAAATCATGTTAGGGGCTTTTGAAGTAATGACTGATGATTATAAAGATGTGGAAATATCTAGGTCTCATAAGAAAAGTTACCGTATAGTTAAACTTGTTTCAACGTTTGTGGCAGCAGCGGTAGTGTTGGTTTTTGGATTTGTTTCTCTTAATAATATAAAGCAAAAGTCAGAGCCAGAGATATATTGTTACATAAACGGAGAGCCAATAACAGATGTAGAAATTGCTCTAGAGCAAACTAAATATTTTGAACATATATCGGAGCTGTCAGAAACCATGATATCATTAGAATCATTATTATAAATCCTATTAAAACATATAAATTATGAGAAATATTATATTAACTATTTTTATTGCTTCTGTGGCACTTGCAAAAATTTCAGCACAGAATAAAGATACTATAGCAACATTTAATGTTGATGGAAACGAAAAAATAACACTTCGTCAAAATGATAAAAATGGAGGTGTTACCATAGATTTAGCAGGATATGAAATAGTATTTGGAGAACATAAAGGAGCTGCTGTTAAGACAGCTGCAAAATCAAAGAAAAAAACTGATAAAGTTAAATTTTCTATTTTAACAGATATAAATATGGGGTTTACAACTCTTATTTCTTCGGACTATACAAGTAATACTGTGGATGATAAAAATCTTCTGGATTTAAATCAAGGGAAATCAATATATTTTAGTAGTAATCTTGTAGGAATATCAGCACCCCTTGATTCTAAGGGTGCACTAACCTTAAAAACAGGGATTAATTTAAAATGTTTTAATTTTACTTTTGCAGATGATATAACTATAGACTATCAGGATGGTAAGATTGTAACAGTTGATATAGATGAATCTAACAAGAAAAGTAAACTTACTACAGCATATCTAGGAGTTCCTTTATCCTTGTCTTTAAAAGTGAAAAATAAATTTTATATAGAGCCTGGAGTATATGCTGGATTAAATATTAATGCACATACTAAATACAAAAGACCAATTGTTAAAAATGGAAATATAAAGGGTATAAATCCTGTAATTGCAGGGGCAATGTTGAAGGTTAGGTATAATAAAATAGGCTTTTTTGGAGATTATACATTCACTAATGTATTTAGAAATGATGTAGGTCCAAAGGCAAAAGTATTTTCAGTAGGATTGACCTTGTCATTGTAATATATGGTGCTTATGAAAAAAAAGTTATAAGATTATGAAAAGGATATTATCAATATTTTGTTTTTTTATATTCTCAGTTGTAGGTTTTGCTCAAGAGAAAACTATTTTTGAGAATAATAAGATGATTATGAGTGAATTTGTCGATAGTTATCGGAACTATAAAGACGTAAAGATAGTTGAAGTAGGTTCCGCAATGACAGAAATGTTAGCAGCTAAATTAATTGAAAGTGGAAACGAAAGTAATGCTAGATTACTTCGTTCTATAGAGTCTATAACTATTATAGCAGATGGTGGCATTGATAGTCAACTACAAGAAGGTATGTTTAACCTACCTAAAAAATGTGTAAATTATAAACTAATATCGTCAATTAATGATAAGGGAAAGTCTAGTGCTTTTTACTTCGCAACTCATGCAGGAATTAAGAAATGTGAGTTTTTGATGCTTGTTAAAAGTGATGAAAAGAATATTTTGTTATATATAGTAGGAGAATTTTCTATTAAGGATATAAGTGCGTTGTCTGAGCTTTCAGAAGGGATGTCAACAAAGAAATAGTGTTTTGTTAGGCAATTACCGTAAACCCCAGTTTACGGTAATTGCCCACAATTTTGTAAAAATTGTGTGCTCAGTTGTCTCGAAGAGCAACTGAAGGCGAGTTTTTGTTCACTTTTTCCAAAAAAGTGTTAAACGAAACTTTGCAATAACCCTCATTTTGGCTCGAAAGTGCCAAAATGAGGGTTGTTGCAAAGTTTTAAAGCCGTAAGTGGTTGTAGATAAGTGTATTTGTCTTTTAGGGTATTAGCCTCGTTAGCTTTGCTGTCCGACAAGAATCATATCTCTAGTTCTTGTCGGAAAGTAAAGGTTTCTTATAACAATTTTAAAGTTTTTTACCTACATAGATAGTAGATAGAGAATCTATTTGTAAATGCTTACAAGCTAAGTTCTGTAAGTCTTTGTTTGTTATGGTTTTAACTTGTTGAATCATATCTAATAGATAGTTGTTGTCAGTATTGTTCTGTATGTTTTCTATAACCACATCGTTAATGCCAAAAGGACCATCTAATACGCGTAATACTTCACCTATCATAACGTTTTTAACCATTTCTAATTCTTCTTCAGTGACAAGTTCTGTTTGAAGTCTCTCTATTTCATAGAAGATTTGTTTTATAGAATCTTCGGCATATTCTGCTGCTACTTCTGTAGTGATAGCAAAATATCCGCTGTCTTCATGGTTTATCATCATAGAAGAAACACCGTAAGTGTAACCCTTGTCCTCACGTAAGTTCTTTACTAGTCTAGAGCTAAAGTAACCACCTAAGACTGTTGATAATATCTGCATAGCTGCAAAATCTTCGTGGTTTCTATTAAATAATACTTTACCTATACGTATAGAAGTTTGTAGAGAATTTTCCTTTATAATAGAGCTTTCTTTTTTACTTATAGGCTCTATAGGTGAGAACGTTGCTACTTTGTTAGATTTTAATTGTTCTAAAACTGTAGATACCTCTTTTAAATCGCTGTCGTTAAATTTACCTGTCACTACAGCAAAACAGTTTTCTGCACAGATGTATTCGTTAAAGAAACTTTTTAAATCTTCCGTTGTAAGTTTATCTAAATCTTCTACAGCTCCTATAGTTCCATAAGGGTGTTTCTCTCCAAAAAGAGATTTGATAAATTCCTCTCTAGCAAGAACATTTACCTTTTCTCTATCTATAAGTATTGTTTGTTTCTTTTTATTTCTAAATATGTCAAATTCTTTTTGAGGGAAGGTAGGACACGTTAAGGATTCTTTTAAAAGTTCTAGAGTTATCCCCAGAAAACGCTGTAAGCAGCATACGGTAACAACACAGTAGTCTCTATCTATGGATTGATCAAAGTAAATACCATAGAAATCAACTTTTTCAGCAAAGCTATCTGAATTGAAATTTGTTGTGCCTTCAGCTAACATAGCTATCATTGAAGATGCTTGAAAAATCTTAGACTGATATTTCACACCTGCTTTAAATACAACACTTATACGAATAACATCTTGTGAACCTGTGTTTATATAATGCAGGTCAATGTTATTGGCAGTTTTTATAGTTTCGAATTGAAGAATGTTTAAATTTTCTGGTATGGAAATCTTCGGAGCTTCTGTTCTATTTGGCATAATTATTATTTATTTATAAAAATTGTATTTCTGTGCTTTATATTTTATCTTTGTCTTTTATAAGGAAATTTCTAAATCGAATAAAATCAGTTTCTAGAACTTCCCTATATAACATAAAGTAAGCCATATCTTTTATATTTCTTTAGGAAAGTTTCCTTTAGTCAACAAAGGTAGTTAATCTTTTTGATATAATAATAGAACTCCCCTTAAGAGTTTTACAGTACGAAAAATAAGTATCAATATATTATGGAATTTTTATTAGAATCTAAATATCAACCTACGGGGGATCAGCCAGAAGCTATAAATCAAATAGTTCAGGCTTTAGAAAGTGGTGTTAATCATACTACACTAGAGGGAGTTACGGGTTCTGGTAAGACTTTCACTATGGCTAATGTTATTAAGAATTTAAATCGTCCTACTCTTATCCTAAGTCATAATAAAACCTTAGCAGGTCAGCTTTATAATGAATTTAAGAGCTTTTTCCCTCATAATGCGGTAGAGTTTTTTGTTTCTTATTATGATTATTATCAACCAGAAGCATATATACCTCAGTCTGATACCTACATAGAAAAAGATTTGGCAATTAATGACGAACTGGATAAACTTAGGTTAAATACCACTTCTGCTCTTATATCTGGTAGACGTGATGTAATTGTAATTTCATCTGTTTCTTGTCTTTATGGTCTAGGTAACCCTAGCGACTTTCACAGTAATACAATTTGTTTAGAAGTTGACAAGCCTCTAAATAGAAATATCTTATTGCGTAAACTTTCTGAGTCTTTATATAGTAGAAATGATATAGATTTTGGTAGGGGTACTTTTAGGGTGCGTGGTGAGGCTGTGGATATATACCAAGCTGGTACAGATAAGGCCTACCGTGTAAAGATAGAGTTTGATACTATAGAATCTATTACAGAGATAGACCCTATCACGGGTTCTAAATTAGACTCCTTGGAGAGTGTTAGAATATTTCCAGCAAATAACTTTATTACTACTAGAGAACGTATAAATAGCGCTCTTTACAATATACAGGATGACCTAGTTTCACGTATGGAATGGCTAGAGGCTCATGATAAAAAATTTGAAGCTAAAAGACTTAAAAGTAGAGTGGAATATGATCTTGAAATGATAAAAGAAGTGGGCTATTGCTCAGGGATAGAAAACTATTCGCGTTATTTTGATGGTAGAAGTGCAGGTACTAGACCTTTCTGTTTGTTGGATTATTTTCCAGATGATTTTGTGACAATTATAGATGAAAGTCATGTTACTATACCTCAGGTAAGAGGTATGTATGGAGGAGACTTTTCGCGTAAGACCAACCTTGTGGATTATGGTTTTAGATTGCCTTCAGCATTAGATAATAGACCTTTAAAGATGGAGGAGTTTGAAAATTTAACAGGGCAGATATTATATGTTAGCGCTACTCCTGCTGAGTATGAGCTTGCTTTAAGTGAAGGCGTTGTTGTAGAGCAGATTATACGTCCTACAGGACTTTTAGACCCTAAGATTGAGGTTAGACCTACGGATAATCAAATTGATCGTATCGTTGAAGATATATATGAAGTAATAAACGAAGGTAATGACGAAAGGGTAATGGTAACTACTCTAACTAAGCGTATGGCTGAGGAGTTATCTCATTATTTTGATAGAATAGGGATAAGGAGTCGTTATGTTCACTCAGATATAGATACTATAGAGCGTTTAGAGTTGTTAGATCAATATAGAGATGGAGTTTTTGATGTGTTAATAGGTGTTAACCTATTAAGAGAGGGGTTGGATATGCCTCAGGTGCGTTTAGTTATTATTATGGATGCAGATAAGGAAGGTTTCCTTAGGTCGCATAGATCGTTGACACAGACAGCAGGACGTGCGGCACGTAATGTTAATGGTAAGGTTATAATGTATGCTGATAGGGTGACAAAATCTATGGCGAAGACCATAGATGAAACTATGCGCCGAAGAAGAAAGCAGGAGGATTATAATAAAGAACATAATATAACACCTAAGCAAATCATAAGAGGAACATCGAAGTCTTTGTTTACAAGGGAGAAAACAGAGAAAAAGCTAGAAAGAGAAATAGCGTATGATGTTAGTTTTAAATTAACTAACTCTATGGTTGCTGAAACAGATACAGGCTATGAAATTGTGAATAAAGAGGTTCTTTTAGAGAAAATTGCAGAGGCACGTTCCAAAATGGAAACCGCAGCAAAAGAGCTAGATTTTGCTACAGCGACCAAACAAAGAGATTTGATGTTTGATTACCAAAAACAATACGATGCTTTAGAGGTTAAGAATTAGTAATGTAATTAGAAGTTATGGTATATATTAAAAACGAAGTTGAATATAACGCTGCAGTGGAGCGTATAGAGGAGCTGTTGTTGATAGTAAACGATGAGACTCCTGAGAGGGATCGAAACTCTATTGAATTAGTACTATTGTCAAACCTTGTCGCTGATTACGATGAGGTACATTATCCAATTAGTTCACCGACTTTAGCAGATGTGTTGAAGTTGAGAATGTATGAAATGGGGTTGACGCAAAAGAAGATTGCAGAAATGTTGGGTATAAGTCCATCGCGAGTTAGCGACTACTTAAATGGTCGTAGCGAACCTACTTTACCTATAGCATGAGAAATTAGTCGTAAACTTTCGATTGATGCCGCGATAATTCTTGGGGTATAAAATTTGTCGATAGGCGATGTTTGTAATTAAGGGGACTTCTAAAAATTGAATAAAACCAATTATTAGATATTGTCTTAAAACCCAAATAAAATAGGATGATTTTCAGTGTATAAGTTCTGAAAATCATCCTATTTATTTTGTAAGGAGTTTTTTATTCTTCGTCAGAGAAATAATAAATCCAAGAATCACAGTAAGTGTCAATTCCCTTGTTTAATTGTAAACGTGCATCTTCAGATGAATCATAACGTCCTATAGATATAAAATATGGAGTTATAGAATGCTCAATGACTTCTAGAAGTACAGCGTTAGGTTCTACTTTAGACAATTCTTCAAGTCTCTTATGTGCATTTTCTTTGTGCTTGAAAGTGTTAGTAATAAGATAGTAACCTTTTTTTGTTGGGCGTTCCACTTCTACTTCCTCAGGCTCTTCTATTACTACTTCAGGCTTAGCGTAAGCCGTAGAGTCCACAGGGTTAACAACAGCAACGCTCTTTTTATTTGAAATAAATATATTAGGAGCTATGAAGTAGGTAGCAAGGCATAGAATTGAAATAATAATAATAGTAATAGGTACAATTTTCTTTTTATTCTCAGACTCTGATGTTGTAACAGTGTTTTTTATATCACTTACTGATACAGGCTGTAAAATCCCAAGTAGTACTTTGTCACAAACAAAAGTTTTAGAAGTTTCATCCTTAACAGTTATAGTTCCAACATTAGCTATTTCGTATGAAACTAGATTGCCTTCTTCTTTCTTTATATCTCCTAACCACTCAGCAACCATCTCTAAGGCTTCTTTCGGGGCACAGTCTGTTTTGTTTATGATTATTGTAGATAAAGATTCGACTGTTTCGTCATCAGTAATAGAAACCTCATATTTTGGGGCTTCGTTAACATTCTCGCTATAATTTTTGCTTGTTGGTTGTAAAGAGCACTTTAAAGAACCTAATTTATCTATCTGTATATCTTTAAATTGGGCTAATTTTTCATATATTATTTCATTAATATATTTAATTTCTTCTGCTGTCATATACTTACAATTTTTTTCTTAAAGAAAGGTTCATTATTACAATACCAAGAATAACAAAAGGAACACTTAGTATCTGTCCCATGTTAAGAGTCATCATAGATTCAAAACTAACTTGAGGTAGTTTAATAAATTCTATGATTAATCTACCACCAAATAACCATATTAGAAATACTCCAAAGATAAGACCAGGGTATTTAATTGTTGCATCCTTATAATACATGTACAGTAGGATAAAGAATAAAACTATATATATCCCTGCTTCATAAATCTGTGTAGGGTGAGAAGGCGCTGAGTAAATAGGTTCTGCTCCTGCTCTCCATTGCCAGATATTCTCTATGAATCTAAATCCAAAATCTGTTCCTGTAGGGTTTCCGTATATTTCAGAGTTCATAAGATTGCCGAAACGTATACATGCTCCACTTATAGGAATTACGGTTACTATATGGTCAAGTGTCCATATATATTTTAATTTGTTTTTCTTTGAGAATAGCCATAAACCTACTAAAAGACCGCAAGCAGCTCCATGTGAGGCTAGTCCACCTTCGCGAAGGTTTAAAATACGGATAGGGTCAGCAATATAAGTGCTAAACTCATAGAAAAAACAGTGTCCTAGACGTGCCCCAACAACAGTAGATATAAAAGCATACATAAATGCTGAGTCCAATAACTTAGCATCCATTTTTTCTCTTTTTAACATTTTAGAGAATACCCACATTGCAATCATAAAGGCTATAGCCCAACTTAAAGAGTAATATAATAAGTTGTAGCTTCCTATAGAAACAATAACGGGGTCGACATTCCAATCAATAAATGAAATCATAATTTTTATATTTTAATTTAAAACCTATCTTTTAGAGAAGTTCTCATAACTTCTTTTTTTATTAATGTGCTCCTAGCCAGTTGTCAGAAATGCCAAATTCAGCAACCATTTTCACCGCTAAATTTACAGCATTTTCCATAGAATCCACTACAATCTTAGAGATTTTTTCTTCATCCTCTTTTTTGAACTCTATTATCAACTCATCATGTACCTGCATTAGCATCTTAGCATCTGGAATTTCCTTTTTAAGAGCGGCATATAATTTTATCATCGCAATCTTTATAATATCTGCTGCACTACCTTGAATAGGAGCATTTATAGCATTCCTTTCTGCATATCCGCGGATTATAGAACTAGAAGCATTAATATCACTAAGCTGTTTACGTCTTCCAAATATAGTCTCTACATATTCCATCTTGCGTGCATTATCTACTGCCATATCCATATAGCTTTTTACACCAGGATATGAATTGAAATAACCGTCAATAAGTTCTTTAGCTTCTTTACGAGAGATGTTTAATCTTTCTGCAAGTCCAAAGGCTGAAATTCCATAGATAATGCCAAAGTTAGCTGTTTTAGCTTTACGTCTTTCGTCAGCTGTAACATCCTCGATAGGTTTTCCAAATATCTTAGCCGCTGTGGCAGTGTGTATATCTTCACCGTTGTTAAATGCTTCAATTAATGCTTCGTCCTTGCTTAGAGAAGCCATAATTCTAAGCTCAATTTGAGAGTAGTCAGCACTTATTAGTAGGTGTTCTTTGTCACATGCAACAAAGGCTTTACGTATATTCTTGCCACTGTCATCTCTAATAGGAATGTTCTGTAAATTAGGATTTGTAGAGCTTAAACGGCCTGTAGAAGCTACTGCCTGGTTGTAAGTTGTGTGTATGCGCCCTGTCTTAGAGTTTACAAGCAAAGGTAGAGCATCAACATAGGTTGTAAGCAGTTTTTTGATACCTCTATACTCTAGAATATCACTAATTATAGAGTGTTTAGACGAAAGAGACTGTAAATACTCTTCGTCAGTTCTATATTGTTTTGTTTTTGTACGCTTAGGCTTAGCTTCAAGTTTTAATTTGTCGAAAAGTAGTTCACCTATCTGTTTTGCAGAGTTAATGTTGATAGCTGGATTTTCAGCAAGCTGTTTTATTTTTGCTTCTATGGTATCTGCTTGTTCTTGAAGTTCTACACTGTATTTTTTTAGAGATTTTGTATCTATGGTAACACCATTGCGTTCCATGGCGTTAAGCACATTGATTAAAGGCTCTTCAATTTGACGATAAATGTCTATAAGGTTTTCTTTTTCACACTCTTTCCATAACACTTGCTTTAGTAAGAAAGTAACATCTGCATCTTCTGCTGCATATTCGCTAACTATTTCTGGTGCTACCATATTCATTGTTAGCTTCTTTGCCCCCTTGCCTATTAACTCCTCAATAGCTATAGGTTTGTAGTTAAGGTATTTCTCACTTAAGAAATCCATAGAGTGCCTGCTGTCACTGTCTAAAAGATAATGTAACAACATGGTATCGACTAGGAAACCACCCACATTGAAGCCATAAGAGTTTAACATAGAAATGTCAAATTTTATGTTCTGTCCTATCTTAGAAATTTTCTCAGACTCAAAAACCGCTCTTAGAGGTTCTAACAATTCAATTGTAGACTCTCTATGATGAGCGTTTAGAGGTATGTAATATGCTTTGTGAGGTTCGTATGAAATAGACAAACCTACAAGAGAATCACTTATAGTGTTTAATCCTGTAGTCTCCGTGTCAAATGCAAACTCACTTTTCATAGATAAGATAGTTGCAATTTGTTTTATAGAGTTTACATCAGAAAGTGTGATGTAAGTATGGTTTGTATTCTTTATGTTTTTAAAGGTCTCCTCCTCTTCTAAGTCAAATAAGGATAAATTAGCCTGAGATATAATTTGAGAGTTAGCCTCTTGTTTTATATCTTTCTTGTCTGCCTTTTTGTACTCCACGTTTGGTACTTCATCAAAAAGCGAAAGCATAACACCTTCTCCACAACCGCATTCCTCAGCTGTGACTTCTCTATTTGCGTTATCGTCAAATTCTATCATCTCTTTAGAGTGTTGCCACATTTGAAGATCAGAGATTAATGAAGAAAAATTCATTTCTACATAAATGTCACGAAGTGCATTATAGTCAGGTTCGTCTATATGTAAAGATTCAGCATTAAAATCAATAGGAACATCACAATCTATAGTAACTAGGGTTCTTGCAAGTTTTAAAGTCTCCACATTGTTCTCTATGTTTTCTTTTAGCTTGCCCTTAAGTTTATGCGTAGAATTTAAGATGTTCTCAACAGAGCCATACTCATTTACAAGTTTAACGGCTGTTTTTTCTCCAACTCCAGGGACACCTGGGATGTTGTCAGCTGTGTCACCCCAAAGAGCAAGTATGTCTATTATTTGTTTAGAGTCTCTAATTCCGTAGTGGTCGTAAAGTTCGTCAAGTCCCACTATCTCTATACCTTCACCTTTGCGTGAGGGCTTGTACATGTAGCAACATTCCTGAATTAATTGTCCGTAGTCCTTATCAGGAGTTACCATATATACCTCAAAATCATTGCATGCAGCCTTTGTTGCTATAGTTCCTATAACATCATCTGCTTCATATCCTGCAACTTCAAGTATAGGAATTTTCATAGCTTCTAATATCCTCTTTATGTGAGGAGTAGCAGCAATAATATCTTCGGGAGTTTCTGCACGATTGGCCTTATATGCAGGGAAAAGTTTATGACGGAAGTTGCCTCCTTTAGGGTCAAAAGCGACTCCTAGGTATTGAGGTTTCTCTCGTGTTATAATGTTGTTTATGAATTTTGTAAATCCAAATATAGCCGAGGTGTTAAGTCCATCCCTATTTCTCATGGGGCGAGAGATAAGCGCATAATGGAATTTGAAAATTAGAGCGTAAGCATCTATTAGATATAGTTTTTTCATGTTGTGGCTATATGTATGTTAAATATTCTTATTATTTGTTATAAAATTGTATTTAGGTGTTTGTTTTTAACAGTTGCCTAAAGTTAATTGTCTGAAGCGTACCACTCAGCATAACTTGTAGCAGTTTCGTGGAGTTTGATATGGTGTAAAGCAACATTAGTAGGTAAGGCTGCTGAGATAAGCTCTGCAAAATAACAAATCATATTTTCGCAAGTTGGTTGATAATCAACTATCTCAACTTTTTTGTATTCGTCAGCCAGGGTTTTTAAGAAAGCATCTTTTTCTTTTGTATATCTTAGAACTAGAGTATGGTCATACCTGTCTACAATTAAAGTGTTAACAATTTTCTTTAATTGACCGAAATCCATTACCATTCCAAATTTTGGATTAGTTTCATCCTCTATAGGAGAGCCTATTACAGTAATGAACATTCTGTAAGAATGTCCGTGTATGTGTTTGCAGGCACCGTCATAACCTTCTAGTGCATGAGCCATCTCGAAAGAGAATTCTTTTGTTAATCTAATTTTGTTTTTCATTAATTGTAGTATTCTATACGTCTAAAATTTAGGGGAGCAGAGAGCTTGCTATGCTTTAAACTTCTACTTTTAGAATGTGTTACTAAAAGCACTTTACCCACTTCTTCCCATTTTACTACAAAAATAGATTAATTATATGAAAAAATATAAAAAAAATGATATAAACTTACTATCTTTGTAGATAAATCGAAAATAAAAGACATTATGACTATAGTACAACTGGAATATTTAGTAGCAATTGCTAATTATGAGAGCTTTTCTGCGGCTTCTGAGCACTGTTGTGTTACTCAGCCATCACTTAGCACTCAGATTAAAAATCTTGAGTCTGAACTTGGGGTTGTTCTTATAAATAGAAATGTGAAAAGGTTTCAGTTGACAGAAGTAGGTAAGATGGTTGTCGAAAATGCAAAACGTGTGATTTCAGATTTTTATTCTATTAAAGAATCTGTAGACACTATGAAGAATACTTGTAAGGGTGTTATAAGAGTGGCTGTAATTCCTACTATTGCACCTTATTTGATTCCTAAATTTGCCCCTGTTTTTGCTAATGAGTATAAGGATGTAAATTTAGAGGTGAGAGAAATGACAACACCTAATATTATTGATGCCTTAGAAAAAGATAAAATAGATATTGCTATTCTTGCAGGAGGTTTTATGCCTGCTAATACTATAGTTGAAAAGGATTTGTATAATGAAAAGTTTTTGTTATACTGCTCAGAGAAGAATCCTTTGTACAATAAGAAAAGAGTAAATGTAGAGGAGATAGATACAGTCCAGATGATGCTCTTGTCTGATGGGCATTGCTTACGTACTCAAATAGTTGATTTGTGTGGTATTGTTACTCCTAAAGGACGTAACCTGCGTTTTGAAAGTGGATCTCTAGAGACTTTAATGAGAGTAGTAGATAATACTAATAATGTTACTATAATTCCAGAAATGGCAGTTAATACTTTAAGTGCGGAACAAAAATTGCGTTTACGTGAGTTGAATAGCGAATTTGCTTTTAGAAGAATTTCTATGGCTACATCTAAAAACTTTTTTAAACATAACATATATAAAGCATTGTCAGATTTGTTGATAAAACAAAATAAGATAGATGCCTTAGAACGAGAAATGTTAATAAAATAAAGGAATTAAAGTCCTTCTTTCATAGTTACAAAAAAATAAATATATTAAAATGACAACAGAAAACATTAAATGCCTTATTATAGGTAGTGGACCTGCTGGTTATACAGCTGCAATATATGCTTCAAGAGCTAATCTTCAACCTGTCCTTTATGAAGGACTAGAGCCAGGAGGTCAGCTTACAACAACAACAGAGATAGACAACTTCCCAGGTTACCCAGAAGGTATAACAGGTGTTGCTATGATGGCTGATTTAAAAAAGCAAGCTGAGCGTTTTGGTGCTGAGAGCCGTTTTGGTATAGTTACAAAAGTAGATTTTTCGAGCCGCCCATTTAAAGTTATTGTAGATGATAGTCATGAGATTTCTGCTCAAAGTGTAATTGTCTCTACAGGTGCAACAGCTAAATACTTAGGTCTTCCTTCAGAACAACAGTTTAGAGGCATGGGTGTTAGTGCTTGTGCTACTTGTGATGGCTTCTTCTATCGTAAGAAAGATGTTGCTGTAGTTGGTGGTGGTGACACTGCTTGTGAAGAAGCTACTTACCTTGCTTCTTTGTGTAAGAAAGTATATCTTATCGTTAGAAAAGATTATCTTAGAGCTTCTAAAGCTATGCAAGAACGTGTATTTAATACAGAGAACATAGAAGTTATCTTCGAGCATAATACAAAAGAAGTGTTAGGTGATGATAATGGTGTTACAGGAGTGTTATTAGCTGGAAATGATGGCTCTACACGTGAGTTAGCTGTAGACGGTTTCTTCTTGGCTATAGGTCATCATCCTAATAGTGAAGTGTTTAAAGATTACTTAGAGCTAGATAACGAAGGTTATATTAAAACTGCTCCTAACTGTTCAAAAACTAATGTAGAGGGAGTATTTGCTGCTGGTGATGTTAAAGATTCTCATTACCGTCAGGCTATCACAGCTGCTGGAAGTGGTTGTATTGCTGCTTTAGATTGCGAACGTTTTATGTTAAGTGACTTCTAAACTAGGTAATTTTAACTAAATAATGTATATTAAGATAATAACAATTTTTGTAGGTGTCGCTTTTCTAACATCTTGTGGAAAATCTTTGACACCTGCAAAAACTGTAGCAGAAGAACAAGATATAAACAAACCTTTATCAGATATAGAAATTACAGAGCTACAAGCAAATTCTTCTCACTTAGGTAACAATAATCAAAATTGGAACGAGATTGTTGATAATGCTGAAGCAAGTGAAGAGTTTCGTGTTTTAGATGGCTTGTATAATGAGTTCTTTTTTGGTGAGGGTGATATATTAAAAGGCAGTAATTCTCTATATGTTTCAAACGCAACAGAGTACAATCCTTTACAAGGGAAAGATTACCTTTGTTTTGATTTAAAGAAGCTAGGTAAAAGTTTTTGTTATCCATTACCAGAAGGTAAATTTATTTCTAATTATGGAATGCGTAGTGGTAGAATGCACTCAGGTGTAGATATTAAAGCCCCTAAGAATACTAAGGTATTAGCTGCTTTTGATGGAGTGGTGAGGATGTCAAGAAATTATAGTGCCTATGGTAACCTTGTTGTTGTAAGGCACTATAACGGATTAGAAACTGTATATGCACATAATAACAAGAACCTTGTAAAGGTAGGTGATGAGGTTTCAAAGGGTGAAGTTATTGCAAAAGTTGGAAGAACAGGACGTGCTACAACAGAACATATACATTTTGAAGTAAGGATAGCTGGGCAATATGTAGACCCTAATACTTTGATTGATGTGCATAATAACACCATACAAAAAGGCGATTTATATATATACAAAAAGGGAACTCGTATTTATGCTTCAAATGCCATACCTGAACATATTGCGTATTCACAAAAGATAAAGAGTGAGGGTGAATTCTCAGAAAAAGAGACTAAAAAAGAATCTAAAAAGGAGACTAAGGATAACAAAAAAGATAAGGTTGTTTATCATACTATAGTAAAGGGTAACACCCTATATTCGTTGGCTAAGAAATATGGTACTACAGTTCAAGATATCTGTAAATTAAATAAAAATCTTAAGCCAACATCAACACTAAGTCTTAACCAAAAAATAAGAGTTAAGTAATCTTTTTATAGGACAATAGTATTACAAAATGTCAAAAGATACCTCTGATAAATTAAAGATGCAACTTTCTTTACTACCTAATGAACCTGGTGTATACAGGTTTTTAGATAGTGAGGGGGTTGTTATATATGTAGGTAAGGCAAAAAACCTAAAGAAAAGGGTTTCTTCTTATTTTAAAGCTAGGGTTGATAATAGAAAAGTTGCAGCGTTAGTTAAGCATATAGAAGATTTAAAATATGTTGTTGTAGAAAGCGAAAGTGATGCTTTGTTGCTTGAAAACAATATGATAAAGTCTTTACAACCAAAGTATAACATACTTCTAAAGGATGATAAGACTTATCCGTGGATAATGATAAAAAATGAGCCTTATCCTCGTATCTTGCAGACGCGTAAGGTGATAAAAGATGGTTCTACATATTTTGGTCCTTATTCTTCTATTTTTATGCAAAGGACTATCTTAGATTTAGTTAGAAAGCTATATAGAATACGTACTTGCAACTTAGCACTTACAGAGAAAGGTGTTGCAAACTCAAAATTTGGGGTCTGCTTAGAATATCATATTAAAAACTGTAAAGCACCCTGTGTAGGGCATCAAGATAGGGAAGACTACCTTAAAAATATATCTATGGCTCGTTCCATCTTGAAAGGGAATCTGAAAGAAGCTCGTGAATATCTTGTTTCGGAGATGAATGGAGCTGCTGAAAGATTGCAATTTGAAGAAGCTCAAGCATTGAAAGATAGACTTGATATGTTGACAAATTATGAAAGTCGTTCGATAGTAGTTTCTTCAACCTATAGTTCTTTAGATGTTTTCTATGTTATAAAAGATGAAAATGTAGCGTTTTGTAATTACATGCACATAGAAGGCGGAGCTATAGTAAATTCTTATACCGTAGAAATGAAACTTTCTATAGAGGAAAGTCTTGAAGATATCCTTAGCTTTGCAATTTTACAGGTGTATGAAAATTTAGATAAACGACCTGCACGAGAAATTGTGGTGCCTGTGAAGCCTGATTTTGAAGAGGGGTTTCAGAATATTACTTTTACTGTTCCTCAGCGTGGTGACAAGTTAAAACTTCTAGAGTTAAGTGAGAAAAACTGCAAGATGTTTAAGATAGAGAAACTTAAACAGCTTGAAAAGCTAAACCCTGAGAAACACGTTGATAGAGTGATGTCTAAGATGCAGAAGGATTTGATGTTAGACAGAGAACCGCGCCATATAGAGTGTTTTGATAACTCCAATATTCAAGGGGCATATCCTGTATCTAGCTGTGTAGTTTTTAGAGATGGGAAACCTTCAAGAAAAGATTATCGCCATTTCAATATAAAATCGGTAGTTGGAATTGACGACTTTGCATCTATGAAAGAAACCTTGACACGTCGTTATTCCAGAATGATAGAGGAGGGCGATAAACTTCCTGACCTAATAGTTGTGGATGGAGGTAAGGGGCAGCTTAGTAGTGCTTATGAAGTGTTAAAGGAGCTTAAAATTGCAGGGAAGGTTGAGATTATAGGTCTTGCAAAACGTTTAGAGGAAGTTTTTTATCCACAAGATTCTACACCTCACTACCTTGATAAAAGCTCAGAAACCCTTAAGGTGTTAATGTATATAAGGGATGAGGCTCACCGTTTTGGTATTACCTTCCATAGAAACCAACGCTCCAAAGGGTTTATAAAAAGTGAGATAGATAACATACCTGGGTTGGGAGATAAAAGTGTTAAACTTTTGTTGAAAACTTATGGTAGTGTGGCAAAGATAAAGAAAGCTAAATATGAGGATGTCCTAAAATTATTGGGTAAGTCTAGGACAGATAAACTATTTGACTTTCTTGCAAGCAAAAAGAAGAATACTGAAAATAATTAAATTTAAGATATGAGAAAGATAATATTTGCAACAAATAATGAAAATAAGCTGCGTGAGGTATCACAAATGCTTAATGAAGGTTATGAACTTTCAACACCAGTAAGTCACGGTATCACAGAAGATATACCTGAGACTTCTGACACTATCGAAGGTAATGCTTCACAAAAAAGTAATTACATATTTGAAAAATTAGGTGCTAACTGTTTTGCTGATGATACAGGTTTAGAGGTTGAAGCCCTAAATGGTGCTCCAGGGGTTTACTCTGCTCGTTATGCAGGAGAACAAAAAAGTTCAGAAGATAATATGGCTCTTTTAATCAAAAACTTAGAGGGTAAAGCTAATCGTAATGCGCGTTTTAAAACAGTTATCTCTTTGATTATTGATGGTAAAGAACACCTATTCGAAGGAATAGTTGAAGGTGTTATCACTACTGAGAAAATGGGAGAAAAGGGTTTTGGTTATGACCCTATCTTTGTTCCTAATGGATATGATATTAGTTTTGCTCAGATGAGTAGTGAGGAGAAAAATAAAATTTCTCATCGTGGTAGAGCTGTCGCTAATTTAGTTGATTTTTTAAACAGTTTAAAGTAATTTAAAATAAAGAGGATTTTAAATAAAAAAATATGGGTACAGAACTAGAGCTACTAGCTCCAGCAAAAAATTATGAATTAGGTGTTGAAGCTATAAAATGTGGCGCGGATGCTTTATATATAGGTTCTGAGTCTTTCGGAGCACGAAATGCAGCTTCAAACTCCTTGGAGGATATAGAGCGATTGGTGAATTATGCCCATACTTATGGAGTGAAAGTTTATGTTGCTTTTAATACTATTATTTATGATAATGAGATAAAAGCTGCTGAGGACTTAATCAAAAAGCTATATGAAATAGATGTTGATGCTCTTATAATTCAGGATATGGCTATCTGTGAGATGGATATTCCTCCTATAACTCTTCATGCATCCACACAAACAGCGGCTTTAACACCTCAGAAAGTGAAGTTTCTACAAGATGTAGGTTTTGAAAGGGTGATTCTTGAACGAGCGCATTCTCTAGGTGAGATAAAAGCTATAAAGAAAGAATGTGATGTTGAGATAGAGACTTTCATTTTTGGTGCTATATGTGTTTCGTATAGTGGTCAGTGCTACATGAGTGAAGCAGTAGCTTCACGAAGTGGAAATAGGGGAGTTTGTGCTCAGCCTTGTCGCTCTAAGTATAATCTTTATAATGACAGAGATAGATTATTAATAGAGGGAGGTCACTTGCTTTCGGTTAAAGACCTGAATCTTGATAATTCTATTGCTGACCTTATAACAGAAGGTGTTGTTTCTTTTAAAATAGAAGGTAGACTTAAAGATGAAACCTATATCAAAAATAGTGTTACTTATTTTAATACTCTTTTAAATAAAGAGATAACAAGGCTTAATAAAAAGGGAGGGGATTATACACGTTCTTCTTTCGGCACAGCTGTTGAAGTCTTTGAACCTCAGCTTAAGAAGTCTTTCACTAGGGGATTTACAAACTATTTTATTAAAGGTAAGCAAAGTCATAAGTTAGCCAATTTTGAAAGTGCTAAGCCTATAGGCGAGTTTTTTGCAAAGATAAAATCTATAAAGAAAGACCGTGTAACCTTGGATAGAGTAGTCACAGGTGTTGGAGGTGATGGTATTTGTTATCTAAATACTGAGAAACAGATGTGTGGTGCTTTAATAAATAAGGTAGAGGGCGATGTAATAGTGTTGAATAAAGAAATAGAGTCTTTACCAGGCACAGAGATATACAGAAATTACGATAAGAACTTCTCAGATGAGGTTTTACGTTCTAAGACTAGACGAGTAATGGATGTAGAATTTAATGTACGCTTTAAAAAGGGAGCTTTAATAATTGAGGGTAGATGTGTTAATGGTGTTACGTTAACTATTGAGCAAGAAGACACCTTTGAAGCTGCATCTAATGTTGAAAGGGCTATAGACACTATTAAAACGAGTTTCTCAAAAACGGGAGATACGCCTTTTAATATGAAACGTATAGATATTTCTGGGGGAGCTAAATTTATTCCTGCTAAGGTGATAAATGAAATTCGTCGTAGCTTCTATGAGGAGCTAGAACAGAAATGTAAAGAAAGTTACTTGCCTTCTGAGAGGACTACAGAAATTTCTTACCCTAAGTTTGAGGGAGAGGTAGATTATAAGATGAATGTTACTAATAAGTTATCACATCAGTTCTTTGAAAAATGTGGTGTGGAGAACATAGAAACAGGTCTTGAAATCTCAAAAGAATTTGAAGGTAAGGAACTTATGCGCATGAAATATTGTCTTAGAAAAGAGATAGGAGAATGCTTAAAAGAGGGTGGAAAACATAAGGAGCTTTACCTAGAAAATAACGGTCGTAAGTTTAATTTAAATTTTGACTGTAGAAAATGTGAAATGTTTATTACGCTTAGAGAGTAAAGTTTTATATCTTTGCAGCGTAAACAGAAATAACATAGTTGATTATGGCAGAAATAAAAAAAGATATAGTTATAAAAAATAGACGTGCGTCTTTCGATTACGAGGTAATAGATACGTACGTTGCAGGTATAGTACTTACAGGTACAGAGATAAAGTCACTAAGACAGGGTAAAGCCTCTTTGGTAGACTGTTTCTGTTATGTTCATCGTGATGAGCTTTTTATAAGAGGGATGAATATAGCTGAATATTACTGGGGTACTTATAATAATCATGCTCCGAAGCGTGATAGAAAGTTGCTGTTAAACAGATCGGAAATTAATAAAATAATTAGAGCTTTACAGGATAAAGGTGTTACTGCTGTAGGTTTGAAGCTGTTTATTAATGAAAAAGGATTGGCTAAAGTAGTAGTAGGCGTTGCTAAAGGTCGTAAATCCTATGATAAGCGTGAGTATCTTAAAGAAAAAGATGCAAAACGTGAGATTGATAGAGCTATGAAAATATAAGAAATGAAAAATTTAAGAAAACTATTATTATTAATAATTCTTGCTATTGTAGTGTGTATTATGCACATGCAGGAAGATTCCGATACTCAGAAGTTTACTATTCAAGGTACAGCACAAGGGACTTTTTATAATATGACTTACATAGGTAGCGAAGAAAAAGTCACAAAGGCAGAGATAGATTCTCTATTGTCAGATTTTGACTTCTCATGTTCTATCTACAACCCTGAATCATTATTATCTAAGGTTAATAATAATGAAACAGACTCTATAGATTCTAATATTATCTTTTGCTTAGAAGCTGCAAGGGATATTTATGAGAAAAGTGATTCTCTTTTTGATGTTACTATTAAACCTCTTGTTGAAGCCTATGGTTTTGTAAGAAAAGAGAAAAGTGGAGTTGTCAACATAGATTCTTTAAAACAGTTTATAGGTTTTGAGAAAATACAAGTTGACAGTAATCGTATAGTAAAAGCGGATTCACGTGTTCAAATAGACTTAAATTCTATAGCTCAAGGTTATAGTGTTGATGTTGTAGCTCAGTATTTTGAAATGAAAGGTATAGAAAATTATATCATAGAGATAGGTGGTGAGTTATTCGCAAGAGGCTTAAACCAGAAAGGTAATATTTGGCGTGTAGGTATAGATAAACCAGAAGACGGAAACCTAGACCATACAGATGAATTTCAAGAAATCATAGAGCTTGATGGTTTAGGACTTGCAACAAGTGGAAATTATAGAAAGTTCTATATTGACGATAAGGGTAATAGGATAAATCATACTATAAACCCTAAGACAGGTCTTAGCACTACACATAATTTGTTGTCAGCTACTATTTTAGCTAAGAATGCAACCCTTGCAGATGGTTATGCTACAGCATGTATGGTACTAGGAACTGAAAAAGCTAAAGCTATGTTGCTAGCAGATTCAACGCTTTACGGCTTGTTGGTTTATAGTGAGGGGGATTCCATAAAGACCTTCTCAACTCCAAATTTAGAAAGTAAATTTTATAAAGGTAATTAACGAAAACCTTAAGTTTTCGGTAATTGCCCACAATTTTGTAAAAATTGTGCGCTCAGTTGTCTCAAAGAGCAACTGAAGGCGAGTTTTTGTTCACTTTTTTCAAAAAAGTGTTAAACAAAACTTTGCAATAACCTCTTTTTTGGCCCGAAAGTGCTAAAAAAAGGTTGCTGCAAAGTTTTAAAGCCTGTAAGTAATTGTAGATAGGTATTTTTGCTTTTTAGGCGACAAGCGTGGAAATTATTCACAAAATCTTTTGTGAAATTTTCTCAGTAATTTTTAGTCGCTTGTCGCGACCCATCTGTCCCATTTGCCCCAACCGTCCCATCTGTCCCAAAAAAAATACGGCTATTTGGGATGCTTACAAACATTAAAGCAACGAAGCGCAAATCTTGCGTATAGAGTCAAAACGTTTACTGATTTTAGCATCAGAACGCGCCATTTGCAGGTTGTATCGAGTCTGCATATTAACCATCATGTCTGCACTAATGCCAAATGCAGCCTCAATCATAAGTGCCACCTCAGTGTTGAGCTGTCGTTTACAGTTGAGAATTTCATTGAGCATTGTGTATGGCACACCAATCATCTCAGAGACCTTTTTCTGAGATATACCACGAAATTCAAACTCCTCTTTTAAAACCTCGCCTGGGTGGAGTGTTGTATATGAGCGTAATTGTTGTGTTGTCATAATTTATTTGTAATGATTAGATATTTCAGTTAGTGTACAGAATGTTATTACAGTCTCTCCGCTGACACTTGTGTCTACCTTAAATTCAAGTCTGTACTTCTTGTTTATGCGGATTGAAGAGATTCCCTTTTTATCACCTACAAGTACCTCATAATGTAGTGCACCAATCGGATATAGATCTTCAACGCTATTTGCTGCCATAAGTGTTAATACACGCTTGCCATAGGCTGTAACTACCTCTGGTTGAAATCTATATTTTTTATTTGAGCACTTGCCATCTTCAAATAGCTCTTTAAGGTACTCTTTGTCAAACTTTATAATCATAACTCTCTGTAATCTTTATACAAAGATAATACAAATTTACCAAATTCACAAAAAAGTGAATATTTTATTATTTTCAGTTTAATGAGGTTTAAGATTGTTTTGTGATGAGAGTTTGGGGTAATTTTCGGGGTGCAGTTCCGTTAATTATTAAAAATATGCAATTTATCGTGTGAATTGCGTTTTTTTTACTATATTTGTGGTTAAGCGTATGCAAATTTAGAAAAATGGTATGCAAACAGGGGTGAGATTGTTGAGATTTTATGTTTTGTTTGCAGACAATAAAAGAAAATTAAATAGTATGAAAAAATTAATCTTAAGTGTTGCTCTACTATCTTCAGTAGCTACACTATCTTTCGCACAGAAAAAAAAGGCTGCAACAGAAGAAAAGCCTGCTGTTTATCAATTTACAGACACTAAAGTTAACCCAGTGACTTCTGTTAAAAATCAAGGTAGCTCAGGTACATGTTGGTGTTATTCTTCTTTAGCGATGGTTGAAGCTGATATCTTAAAAGATAAAGGTGTGGATGTTGATTTAGCAGAAATGTGGGTTGTTCGTCACGCATATTTTGAGAAAGTTGTTAAATATATCCGTATGCACGGTAAAACTAACTTAGGACCTGGTGGTAATGCTCACGATGTGCCTAATATGATAGCAAAATACGGTATCGTTCCTCAAGATGTATATGAAGGTTTAGAGTATGGTACTGATATTAACAAGCATGGTGAGATTAATAACCTATTAGAATCTTTTGCTAATACTATTATCAGAAACCCTAATAAACAACTTTCTACAGGTTGGATTAAGGCATTAAACGGAATCCTAGATGCTTATTTTGGTGAGTTGGTAACAGAATTTACTGTTGACGGTAAAAAATACACACCTCAATCTTACGCTGATGCTTTAGGTATTAACCCTGATGATTATGTTAGCTACACTTCTTATACTCACCACCCATTTGGAACTTCTTTTGCTGTAGAAATTCCTGATAACTGGATGTGGGGAGAGTCAGTAAATGTTTGTCTTGACGAATTTATGAAAATCTCTGAACAAGTTATCGAGAATGGTTATTCAATTTGTTGGGGTTCTGACGTAAGTGATAAAGGTTTCAAATATGCTGATACTTTCGCTGTTCTTCCTGAAACTCAAATCGAAAACCTTAAAGGTTCTGACCAAGAAAAATGGACAGGAAAAGAAGCTGCTAAATTCTATGAATTTACTGAGATAGTTCCAGAAATTGATGTAACACAAGAATATCGTCAAGAATGTTTTGATAACTATGTTTCTACAGACGACCACGGTATGTTAATCTATGGTCTTGCAACTGACCAAGAAGGCAACAAATACTTTAAAGTTAAAAACTCTTGGGGCGAAAAAGGAAATGCGCTAAAAGGTCATTTCTATACTTCTTATCCTTTCTATGCTGGTAGAACTATCAGTATCATGTTTAACAAAAAAGCATTAAAATAAATTTAAAAAGTCTACATAAATTTAGGGTCTGTAAAATAGACTTCTGAAAACACAATAAACCCACGCTACAATTTCTGTAGCGTGGGTTTATTGTGTTTATACAAATCCCCTTGATGGTATTAATACAAGAAAACATTAGGTATGAAAAAATGTACTAGCTATTTGTAGATTCAGGAAGGTTAAACTATGACTTAGAAGTGATAATGAAGATATTTTGCATCGTCCTAATGCATAAATAGTTTGTAAATAAAAATATAGGATTTTGAGATTTGTAGGGAAAATGTTTAGCAATTTTAGCTTTCTCTTACTAAGAGACGGGCGATCGTTGTAAATGTATGAAAATAATTATAAATCACCAAACAAAATACAATTTTTTTTTACAAAAATAACGCAAAAATCTAATTTGTTTAGTAAAAATTGGATTTTGTGTTTGTAAATAATTAATTAATAGGTTGTTATAAAAAATGCCGTCTCTTAGTAAGAGATTGCGAAAGTGCATTAACAAAAACAAATAAGAAATGAAGAGAATTATTATTCTAGGATGCCTATTCGAGGCAGCCATGATTGTCGGCTGAGACAAGTATGCCGACGGTGAAATCTGTAGAGAACTTAGTGATTTGGTATAACGTGTTTCAGTATTAGAATCTTTAGCGGATGATGTAAATGACCAATTTTTATTAGCCCTAAAGACAATAAGTCTAATACCTGAGTTTGCGTGGGTTTTACTTATTGGGCTGTGGGTGCTTGGTCGTACCTTTAAATCTGTGAGTATTGACCACGCATTTGTATGAAATTAGTTTTGATTGAATAACTTAAATAAAATAAAGCCGATCAGAGGGATGTGCATATAAGACCTTACTATTTTTATGAATAAATTTTTACTCATAGCATTGTTATGCTTATGTGGTTGTGTAAGTAGCGATAACATCGAAGAAGATCAAGAGACGACAACTTCATATGATGATTCTGAATACCTATATCTGGATTATGAGTACGAATCATGGTCTTCTATTTTACTTTCCAAAAGTGGAGACTCTTTCTTTGTGCAAAGCGAGGAGGGTGTCGCTAAAAATATAATCTATATCGATCCAGAAACTCAACAGTCAGTGTATATTGAGTTTGACGACGAACAATACCCATCACTTATGGTTGTTGACGATGTCAGTTTTATCTTCTCCAACTATCGAGACAACCTTGTCGACATTGCATTAGTAAATGGCGACAAGCAAATATACACATACTACGATGTGGAGTGCAATCTTAGTGGTTTTGACCCAGCTACCAAAGCGTCGGTACTTACATCAGCATATGGAATTGCAAATATTGTTTTTAGTGTAAGCACAATAGCTGAGGCTGTAGGATTAGGAGTTATAGCCGTAGGTAGTGTAGCAACAGTAGGTGTTCCTGTTACAGTTATTGCGACTTTATCTTGCTTGATTGTAGCTGGCGCGACCGCTTGTTCAATGATTGTCGACTCCTACGATATTTGGGTAGCACCCTCATCCGACGATTTGTCTTCTATTTCGACCGTTATAAGTCTCGCTACGATAAAAAACAAATCAGATGTTGCCATGTTAGCATTGGGATATGTGACTAGCTTCTTAGATGATATGACAGATACAATAAAAACAGCAAGAGATGAATTAGCAGCTAGCACAGAAAACGATGTAGAGTATATTATTGATATAGCCGTTAGTGAAATTATCAGTAGTGATGAAACCTCAGCTACCTGTGAATTACAAGGAACATTAGAAGCAGAGGCTAACGATGGAGAATTCAATTTCAATTACGGAATTTGTTATTCCACAAACTCGACTCCTACAGTAAATGACCAAACTGTATTTTCATCGTGTGTTAGTAGTGATTTTTTATCTTTAATATCGCTCTCTCTGCCTATATCTATGACAATGGTAAATCTCGAAACGGAGACTACATATTACTATAGAGCATATTTCCAAGACAATATTACGGGGGAGGTGTCGTATGGCAATGAGATAAAAGAGTTCACATTGTCTCCTGAGAGTGATGAGCGCGCAATCCTTGAGCAGATCTACTATGCTACAGGGGGCGATAATTGGACAAATAATACAAATTGGTGTACTGATGCCCCTTTAAGCGAGTGGTATGGAGTCTATGTTGATTCTCAAACTGGTAAGGTGAGATACTTAAATTTGTCCGATAATAATCTAACTGGAGATTGTGTTTTTAATAACCTATTACAGATAAAATATATTGATATATGCAACAATAAGATTAACAGCTTAAATATCTCTAATTGTGGAAATGATGTTGATGGAGTATCAGTATTTCTTAATGGTGTTACTGCAAGCAATGTTATTATCGAAGATAGTGCTATAGATTATGTATATGCCCACACGAATATAAATATAGAACAATTTACTATAAATAACTGTAATATTTATAGCTATATATACCTTTCACAACATCCTTCGTATGAAGGTAGCTCTATGATTAACTCTCTTTCGATCCTCAACTGTGAATACATAGAGAATGGTAGTAGATCAATGTCTGTTGGTTTTTATATATATACGGATTATACCTTGATAGATAAGTTAGATATACAGAATTGTATCGGCGTCGATTACATTTATTCATCTGACTGCAATATAACAGTAATAAACCTTGAAAATATTACATTTGGAAGTTCTACAGATGACTATTATTATGGTAATACCATATGCCTAAGTAATAACAATATAGAAATCATAGATATAACAACTTGCTACTCTGTTATTTTATGCTTATCCATAAATAATAATAAACTTAATGGAGATATTACACAAATATTTAATGATTACACGCCTTTATCGTATGATAAAAAATATAATTATTATACCGAATGGAATTCTTCAACTAGAGAGTATGAAACAAAATACACTGAGAATGAATATGGGTTGTGGTATTCAGGCGAGCCAGACAAAGGTGGGCATTATAAGTAGCTACGGTCAGTACTCAAAGTTCCAGTTGTGATGCTTGATGCACTTATCGCCACAGCATTAACTTGCGTGGCAGTGAGTGTGCCAGTGTAGATACCTGTTGAGCTAATCTTTGTGAGCTTTGGCAAAACATCATCATCTATCGACTTAAATAGTTCTGATATAGGTGCGCTCCATAGTAGCGATACAACAGAGTTAAAAATTACATTGGCAGTTGGACTACATACCTAATATAAATGATGGTTACCCAATCTTAAGTTGGCAGTAGGAACTGACTAATGATTAGTACAAAATAAACATATTTAACAATAAATTCAGCTGCATTTTAGGCTGAATTCAGTATTGTTAATGTAAATTAAAATCCCAACAAATATTAACCATGAATTCAGTTGCATTGCAGGTTGAATTCAGTAATTTAGATTTCCACATGAAAAATAAAAACATTTGCAAAACAGTTTTGCGTTGTATGTCAGTACTAATTTTCGCTTCATTACTTTTTTATGTAATTCCGCTAGATGCAAAAGGTTTCTTATCTGGTGCTTTGGGGAAAAAATTACAATATATTGAAGCTATCCGGAAAAGTGCAAAAGAGCACAATTGTAATGTATGTTCAGCAACGGGTTATACATATTGTTATATGTGTAAAGGTGAGAGAGTGGTGCGACGAGCTGTGCCAACACCTTATTATAATCCATATTTCGGTGAAATGAGCTATCAGGTACAATGGAAAACTGTAACTTGCGAAAGTTGTGGAGGTTCTGGAGGAAAGCAAATATGTACAATATGTGAATCAAGAGTAAATGAGCAGATTGCAAGGGAGACTCTGTCGCCTGAGGAGTATAAAATATGGGAAACCAATAGAATTAATTTACTTAAGGCTCAAATACAAATCCAACAACAATATTCAGAAACAATGGATGAGTTAAGAGAAAAAAGACGCGATGCCGTTAATAATAGATATGGTTATATAGATTGTAAGCAATGTAATGGAACTGGACGTTGCTCTTCATGTAATGGCAAAGGTTATACAAGTAGTACATATACAAGTAACTATATTGATTGTCATTGTTCAGATGGTAAATGTTCAACATGTAATGGAACTGGTAAACGATATGGTTTAAAGTAAAGGGGAGTTCTATCTAATAATTGGTTTTGTTTGAATTTTAGATTTGGAGTTTCTAAAATGATGGGATAGTGGTTCCTATGGCACATTTTGGAAAGCTTAAAGATGAAGATTTAAAGTTCAAAAGCATTAAAATACAATTTTTAGAAGTTTCCCTAAATATTTCAGTTTGTAAAATAGACTTCTGAAAACACAAGAAACCCACGTTACAATTTCTGTAGCGTGGGTTTTGTGTGTTTATGGAGCTTTCATTAGTTCTTTCATTGCTAATATAAGATATCTTTCATTACTAATATAAGATATTTTTTAGTTATATCAAAATATTTATAATTAGTTTCTAGAAATTCTCTAAATTTTCAATAAGGACAAGCAAGCCCCAATTGGGACTAAATACTTGATAACGACACGACCTATTGTAGGGGCAGCCTTTATGCCTGCCCACATATAAGGCGCTTGTCGCCGTGGAATATTCATTTGTATTTACCATTGACAAGGTCACAACAACTAATCCTAAAAAAATAACCCACGTTACGAATATGCAACGTGGGTTATTAGAGAATATATTCTTAAAAATCTTAGTTTTTAAATATTTCTTTGTTAGGAGTAGAGGACATATTAAATACTAATGTTGCTCCGCTCATAATCTGGTCGTGAGTGATATAACCACAAGTTAGAGGTTCACCGTTTAATGTACAAGACTCAATGTAGCGGTTTTCTTTAGAAAGGTTGTTAGCTATCATAGTAAATGACTTGCCGCTTTCTGTGTGGATAACAGCTTTATGCATCATAGGAGCACCGATAATGTATTTTCCATCACCAGGGCACATAGGATAGAAGCCCATAGAAGAGAAGATGTACCAAGCACTCATTTGACCACAGTCGTCATTGTTAGGCATACCATTACGAGCAGTAGAGTAGATGCTATCAGCAACGATGTTCACCCAGTCAGCGATTTTCCATTGCTCACCAGCATTGTGATACATATATAAGAATTGGTGTCCTGGTTCGTCACCGTGACCATATTGACCAAAGAATCCAGAGATATCAACGTGTTGTTCGCCTTGCATATCAAGAGGAGTATTTAGCGTTTTATCCATGCTCTTAGCAAGTTCAGCTTTACCACCTAGAGCCTCAGCAACGTAATCTACAGCGTGAGGGTAGAAATAAGAGTAAGCCCAGATGTTACCTGAAATATAGTGAGGACGTAGAGATTTCCAATCTGTTAAGTCAAGCTCTATCCAGTTACCTTTTTCATCTTTAGGGTAAAGGAAGCCACCTTTATCTTTACGGAAGTGGTTCATAAAGTTCATAGAACGTTTTGTGAACTCTTCTTCAATTTTTTTGTTACCAACTTTCTTAGCTACCTGAGCGATACACCAGTCGTAGTAAGCATTCTCAGCAGTTTTTGATACAGAAGCATGAATAGGAGAAGGTACATAACCTAATTCTATATATTTGTCTACACCGCTAAGGCCGTCAGAGCTTGAAGTGTAGTCGTAATGAGCTACAGCAACCATTGCTTCAAGAGCTTTTTCAGCATCTATCCCTGGTACACCTTTTAGGATGGCATCAGAAATCATAGAAACAGCAGGGTAGCTAATCATACAAGTATTGTCAAAACCGCAAAGCTCCCAAAGAGGAATTTGACCTCCGTTTTGGTAACGGCTAATCAGAGAGTTTGCAAAATCAGCTGTCATGTCATGTTCAGTGATAGTGAAAAGAGGGTGTACAGCACGGAAAGTATCCCATAGAGAGAAAGTACTGTAGTTTTCGAAACCTTCAGCTTTTAGTTCTTTGCCAAGAGCAATATATCTACCGTCAACGTCTTGTTGAAGGTTAGGCTGTATCATTGCATGGTAAAGACCTGTGTATAGGAAAGTTGTTTGGTCGTCGTCAACGCCATCAAATTCATATTTTCCTAGGGCATCTTCCCAAGCGGCAACAGCTTTCATGTGAGCACCGTCAAAGTCAAGACCTGTAGCTTCTGCGGCAAGATTTTTCTTAGCACCTTCAGCATCAACAGCAGAGATAGCAACTTTTACAAGGATTTGCTCGTCTTCATTAGTTGAGAATGTAGCAGCAATTTTTGAAACTTTAGAGCTACTTTCTGTACCGTCAACAATAGCGCCATCTTCATATACAGTAACTTTGTCGAAAGGTTTAGAGAATTCAGCGATAAAGTACACATATCTGTCACCACCCCAACCACTAGAATGAGAGAAACCTTCAATAGTAGTATCGTTTACTTTCTTAACGTGAGTATCTATGTTTTTACCAAAGATTTTGTGTGTAGGGTCTATGATAATATTAGACTGTTCGCTACTAGGGAAAGTGTAACGGTGGAAACCTGTACGTGGAGTAACAGTTAATTCAGCAAGAACGTCATAATCTAATAATTCTACAGAATAATAACCTGCACTAGCGATTTCTTTGTCTGCATCGTGAGAAAAACGACTTCTATATCCTTCATCAGGATTAGCTTTTTCACCAGGTTCAAATTGTAAAGCACCAACAGTAGGCATAACAAGAATATCGCCTAAGTCGCTCCAACCAGTGCCGCTAAGGTGAGTGTGCGAGAAGCCCATAAGGCTACTGTCAGAGAAGTGATAACCAGAACACCAGTTCCAGCCTTTAGTGCCACCATCAGGGCTAAGTTGAACCATACCAAAAGGATAGGCTGCACCAGGGAAGGTGTGAACTATTCCGTCAGTACCAATAAAAGGGTCTACAAAGTCTATAACCGACTTTGTTGCTGTTTGTTCTTTTGTTTCTGTACAACTTGATGCAAAAGCCATAAGTCCCACAGCAAAAAGAGATGTAATTTTAGTAAATGTTTTCATTTATGGAGGTTTTAAGATTTCTCAATTTTTACAAAAATAGTCTATAATTTCTATTTTAGCAATATAATCATTACTTTTGTGACGTTAAATGTGATATATTTTGACAAAAATTAAGAATCGAAACTTTTTGGTTGCATTTTTGTTCGTTTTGTCACTTTAGAAGTTGCCTTTATTTTTACTTTATTTAACATGAGGAAAAATGTAAAATTGTTATCTGATAACCTGATATAACAAATTGTTAAAAAAAACGTTATATTTGTTGGTCGTTTATGTATGCGATTTTATAAAACAGAGAAAATATAATAAATAGATATGAATTATTTTAAGAAATCCACATTAATCTTTGGTTGGGTAGCATTTGCAGTTAGTTTGCTAGTGTATTTGCTTACTCTTGAACCTACAGCAAGTCTTTGGGACTGCTCAGAATTTATTGCGACATCATATAAGATGGAAGTAGGTCACCCACCAGGTGCACCCCTTTTTATGATGATAAATCGTATTTTTACAATCTTTGCTCCTTCGACAGCAAGTGTAGCGTTAATGGTAAATGTAGCCTCAGCTGTGGCTAGTGCCTTTACTATAGCCTTCCTGTTTTGGACTATTGCTCACCTCGGACGAAGAATACTTGCTAAAACAGAAGACGAACTTTCTACAGGTGAGGTTTGGGCTATTGTTGGAGCTGGACTTGTAGGTTCTTTAGCTTATGCTTTTACTGATACTTTCTGGTTCTCAGCAGTTGAGGGAGAAGTTTATGCACAGTCTTCACTGTTTACAGCGATAGTGTTTTGGGCTATCCTTAAATGGGAAAACGTTGCTACAGAGCCTGGTGCTAACCGTTGGCTTGTATTCACGGCTTATATGATGGGACTTTCTATAGGGGTTCACTTGTTGAACTTGTTGGCTATCCCTGCGATAGTATTTGTTTATTATTATAGATTTAATACTAAAAGAAGTAAAAAAGGTTGGATTAAAGCGTTCTTGGTATCTGTTGTGATTCTTGCAGGTGTGCTTTATGTACTTATACCTCAAACTGTAGCAATAGGTGCATGGGTTGATAGGGTGTTTGTTAATACTTTTGGATTGCGACCAAACTTTGGTTTGTTAACTTTCTTTGTAGGTTTATTAGGAGCTTTAAGTTATGGCATCTGGCAGACACACAAGAAGAAAAAGCCAATTTTAAATACTATACTTCTTGGTGTTACTATGATAGTTCTAGGCTATAGTTCTTATGCTTCGGTAATTATCCGTGCTATGGAGAACCCTCCTATGAACTCAAATGCACCTAGTGATCCTTACCAGTTACTGTCTTTCCTTAATCGTGAGCAGTATGGAGATCGTCCTCTAGTAACAGGACATACTTATGCTACAGACCCTATAGAGTATGAAACTTCAACTTCTTATTATTATAGCGCTAAAGAAGGGAAGTATCTTCCTTATGAGGTGAACTCTGTTAAATATGATGATAAGGTAAAGATGTTCTTCCCTCGTATGTATTCGTCTGCATCGAGTCATGTAGATGCTTATAAGGCATGGGCTAACATTAAAGGTAAAAAGGTAAGGAATTCAGCAGGTGAAATAGTTGTAGCTCCTACTTTTGCTGAGAACTTACGTTTCTTCTTCGCATATCAAGTTAACTATATGTATTGGAGATATTTCCTATGGAACTTTGTAGGACGACAAAATGATATTCAAGGTAATGGTGAGATTACTAAAGGCAACTGGCTTTCAGGGATTAACTTTATAGACGAGATTTATCTAGGTCCACAAGATGATCTACCTGCTAAGTTTGGAGAGAATAAAGGTCGTAACAGATATTATTTCTTACCTTTTATTTTGGGTATATTAGGTCTTATGGGTCAATATCAAAAAGATAGAAATAACTTTACAGTAGTTTTCTGGTTGTTCTTTATGACAGGTATAGCAATTATCCTTTATCTTAATCAAACTCCAGGGCAACCGCGTGAGCGTGACTATGCTTATGCAGGTTCGTTCTATGCGTTCTCTATATGGATAGGTTTAGGAGTTATGTACCTATATCATCTAGCAAAAATGAAGCTAAATGTTAAGCAAGCAGCTATCGTGGCTACTGTAGTAGGTTTTACTGTGCCTACAATACTTATAGCAGAGAACTGGGACGACCACACTCGTGCAGGACGTTATGTAGCTCGTGATTTTGGGTATAACTACCTAAATTCAACACTTCCAAACTCTATAATTATGCCTTATGGGGATAATGATACCTTCCCACTTTGGTACATTCAAGAGGTAGAAGAGGAACGTGAAGATGTTAAGATTATGAACCTTAGTTATTTGGCTGCTGACTGGTATACAAATCAGATGAAGTACAAAACTAATGATGCTGATCCTGTACCTTTGACCTTGCCAAAGGAGAAATATTATAAGAAAAATGATTATATCCCTGTTTTTGACTTACGTGAAGAACCTATGACTCCACGCGAAATCATAGACTTTATAATAAATGATTCGCCCGAAAAAACAGCTATGTTGGCTCGTGCAGGAGGTCAGTTTACAGAGTACGTTCCAACGAAAAAGATAGCAATTCCTGTAAATAAAGAGAATGCTATTAAAAGCGGTATTGTTAAGCCTGAGGATTATGATTTGATGGTAGATACTATTCATCTTACTATTTCTTCGTCAGGGTTATCTCGTACACAATATGTTATACTTGATATGATAGCAACTACAGATTGGACACGTCCTATCTATGTGACACAACCTTTCTCTTTAGCGGAGACAGGTAACTTTGCTGATTATCTTCAGTTAGATGGGTTCTCTTATAGATTCGTGCCTATTCACACTCCAAGTTCTACATTACAAACAGGACGTATAGATTCTGATTATTTGTATAATAAGCTCGTAAATGAGTTTAGATATGGTAACATAAAAGACGAAAAAGTTAATGTAGATTATTTTGTTGATTATTCTTTCGGAGCTGTTCAGATACGTAATACTTTTGGACGTTTAGCTAAACAGCTAGTTAAGGAAGGTGATGTAGAGCGTGCTAAGATTGCAATTGATAAGGTTCTTGAAGAAGTGCCTTTCTCACAGATTGCGTATTCTTATAATGACTATTTCTTGATTGAAGCAATGTACGAAACAGGTCAAGTAGACCTAGCAGATAAACACTTAAACGCTTTTAAAGAAGACGTGTTATCAAATTTGACTTATTTTGTGAGATTCACAGATGATAAAGCTAAAGGCATTTCTACAGATATTAATTATGCGTTCTATAACTTACAATCTTTATGGCAAATTGCTAAAAGGTATGGAAATACTAGCATTGCAGATGAGATTGAAACTTATATAGGTAAGGAATAAACGTCTATTTTAGAAATTTTCTTAAAGGCAGCTGAAGGTTGATTGTTAATATGATTAATTTTCAGCTGTTTTTTGTTGTTTATATAGTTTAAAAAATGAATTTGAAAATAAAATGTGTAATATTTGATAAATTATTAACTAAAATATAGTTAAATAGCAAATATTTACTTATCTTTGCTAGACATAAGTAGTGCTAAACAATTATTTTAACCTACTTAAACATGTATATTCTTTAATAAAAATAAATAAAATATGAGAGTTTTAATTCAACAAGATTATCAAAAAATATCTCAGTGGACTGCAAGTTACATTGTTGATAAAATTAACGCTTTTAATCCAACAGCTGAAAATCCTTATGTATTAGGTCTTCCTACAGGAGGTACTCCTATAGGTACATATAAAGAACTTATCCGTCTTTATAATGAAGGTAAAGTTTCTTTTGAAAATGTAGTTACTTTTAATATGGATGAATATTGTGGTATTCCACAAGATCACCCTCAAAGTTATTACACTTTTATGTGGGAGAACTTCTTCGGTCACATTAACATCAAAAAAGAAAATGTAAATATTCTTAATGGTAACGCAGAATGCCTAGAGCAAGAATGTGCAGATTACGAAGCAAGAATTAAATCTTATGGTGGTATTAAATTATTCATGGGTGGTATAGGGCCTGACGGACACATTGCTTTCAATGAGCCTGCATCGTCTTTAGCTTCTCGTACTCGTCAGAAAACTCTTACAATGGATACTATCATTGCTAACTCTCGTTTCTTTGATAATGATATCAACAAAGTTCCTAAAACTTCTTTAACTGTAGGTGTTGGTACTATTCTTGATTCTGAAGAAGTAATCATTATTGTTAATGGTCACTCTAAAGCACGTGCTTTACGTCACGCTGTAGAAGAAGGTATTAACCACATGTGGACTATCTCTGCTTTACAAATGCACAGAAAAGGTATCATCGTTTGTGATGAAGATGCTACAGCTGAGCTAAAAGTAGGAACGTACAAATATTTTAAAGATATAGAAAAAGATAGCTTACTATAGGTTCTTTATATAAATTTACCGCTTTAATCCCTGCATAACCTTATTATGTGGGGATTTTGTATACATACTATAGTCGCTTGTCGTAATTAATGATTAATCATTAATCATTAATCATTAATCATTATTTAGTTCCAACCGTCCCAAAATCTTTTAATTTTGTATAATCTCCCTTATTCTACACTGTTTTTCAAAAAACACTATTTTTATTTTCTATCAAAAACATCACTTTTTAGAGATACCCCTCCAAAAAAGCCAAAAAAACTTTTCTGTATAAAATATTGAACACCCGTCAGTTAAGAGAAAAAGTTAAAAAAAGATTAAAAAAAGTTGCAAAAATATTTGGAAGTTTAGAATAAAATGCGCTATCTTTGCATCGCAATTGGGAA
>JAWXTP010000008.1:0-47089 GCA_044433415.1 Rikenellaceae bacterium | reverse complement strand
TAAGTAGTGTAAAACAATTATTGCCATATTTTTAACAGCACTCTTGGAGCGATATTTTTTACTATTAAATCTCAATATAGAGCCACTATATTTTCGATTCCATAGCAAAAAATCTCATCTCCAATAGTACTCTTTAAAATACACCAATAATTATTTTACCCTACTTAATCAATATGCATATTAAAGTAAAGTACAATGAGAATATCCTTTAAATAGAAAAGTATTATCACTATTTAAATACTCCTCGGTAGCAACGATAGCCTTAAACTCTTCGAGTTCGTTCAGTCTGAATGTTAGATTGAAGAATATACCATCTGTGTTACTCTTTGCAATTTCAACATAACTGCTACCATCCGAAAGAGTAACCTTCTCTCCTGATGTATCAAATGTGCCATCAACAATATATTCTAAAAAACTGATAGCCTTCTCCTCTGTATTTGCTATTATACACACACATTCTTCACCGTCTGACAAAACTCCGTTTTCATCCAGAATGCCTTCTCTTGTGAATATCGAAATCAAATATTCTGCCGTCTGAGTCGACAAGGTATCATTGTTGTCTTTCGAGCAACCAGTAACCATAAACGCCATTAAAAACAATAGCGCAACACTCATTAATTTTTTAAGATTCATTTTCATTTTTTATTATTTATATAATTCACACTCACTACACTTTAAAAAACAGAATTTTATTATTCCAATTCCAGAACTACAGGACAATGATCTGAACCAACATATTCAGGTAATATATAAGCCTTTTTAATAACAGGTTTTAGGCTTTCACTTGCTAAAAAATAGTCAATCCGCCAGCCCACATTCTTAGCTCTTGCTCCACCACGATAAGACCACCACGAATAAGCATCTTTAGCATCTGGATTACAGAATCTAAATGTATCAACAAGCCCACTACCAACAAACCTATCCATTCCGTCTATCTCCTCCTGCATATAACCTGCTGACTTATTATAATTAGCCTTTGGTCGCGCTAGGTCTACTTCTTTATGTGCTACATTAAAATCACCACATACTACAACAGGTTTAGTTTGCTCTAAATTTTTTAAATAAGAACAAAAAGCCTCATCCCATTGTTGGCGATAACCTAGGCGCAACAACTCACTGCCAGAATTTGGCACATATACATTTACCAAATAATAATCTTCAAACTCCGCGCATACAACACGACCTTCTTTATCATGCTCCTCAACACCGATTCCATAACTTACAGAAAGGGCTTCTTTTTTACTTAGGATAGCCGTTCCTGAGTAGCCTTTTCTTTCAGCTGAAGTCAAGTATAGGTTAAAGCCCTCAAAATCTTTTAATGCTTCACGCACTTGATCATCTTGAGCTTTAGTTTCTTGAATACAAAGCATATCCATATCCAGACTTTCTACTTGAGCACTAAAATCTTTTTTCAGAATTGCTCTAATTCCGTTTACATTCCACGATACGATTTTCATATATATATATCTTATTTAAATTATTACCTTATTAAACTAAAAGATTGCAACCACGAATATCGCTACTGTCAATCCTTCCCTCAACAGTGAAAGTGCCATCTTCAAACCTTTTACCCAAATCCTTTGTTGCAATAAACGAACAAGAATTATAATTGGCAAGATCTATTATATTTATTGCTCCTCTTTTCCCAAAACCTAGTATATCCGTCGGGTCGTTAACATCACGGATTAGTATTTTCATCCACTGAGGAGATATAAACACTCCATTCCCATCAGAATACGATTGAGAAAGGGCTTCACACATTCCATATTCTGAATGTATACTTTTAACATTCAATTTTTGTGTAAGTATACTATGCAACTCCTCTCTTGGTAATTCCTTTCGACGACCTTTCATACCACCTGTTTCCATAACATAGACATTCTCGGACAAGTCTAACTCATATTTCTCAACAAGATCTAAAAGGGCAAAAGTAACACCTATAAGTATTGTTTTCTTTGACTTGTCTCTATTATTAAGAGTTTGTATTAGGTCTTCATAGTTATAAAGGAAGAATCCACTATCAAAGCTATCTTTCATTAATCCCTCAACCATGTAAATTAATGACGACCCCTCTCTTTCCAGATAGCTAGGTAGTAATGCATAAATATTACAATCATTAAGGGAATCATAGAAAAACTCAAATCCCTTTTTAAACGATTGCTCATACACTCTTACATCGGTAACATAATGTTTACTTTGTATGGAGTTCGAAGTACCACTACTTGTAAATACTATAGCTTCCTGCTCAGTTGAAGAAACTATCCTATGCGTTTTAAACAACTCCACAGGGAGAAATGGAATTTTCTCTATCAAACTCACACTTCTATAATCAACCCCTAACTCTGTTAAGTACTGTCGATATATCACATTATTTTCTGCTTGAAACCTAAATATTTCTAAAGCCAACGCATTAAATTCTGATTCTGTATTTATCTGAAAAATTGAATCTAAGAAACTCATTTTTATATCAGTTTAATTTAGATACAAAATTACGAAAAATATCCCAAAATAACAATTATTAAAATTTTAGATAAAATTCATTACCAAATTATCAAAAAATCCAAAAAAAATCATTATCTTGCACCCAAATTACTTATAATTTTAGCTATTTAAGAAGAATATAATTATTAATAACAACCTAAATACTAACAACAATGAAAATTTTATCAACTCTAGCATGTCTTTTCTGCGTATCCTATGCAGCTATAGCACAACCTAGCGCAAAGGTGTTTTACGTACCTCTAGCTGAGGGAGTAGAAATCACAGCAAACCCAGTTAAAGAACATGTTCAAAGTGGCGCAGATGAAGAAAACCCTACAAAAATCAAACTTTACCCTAATCTTAAACACCAAGTTATCCAAGGTATAGGTGGCTGTTTTAATGAAATTGGTGGTGAAGCCTTATTATCACTAGACAAAAGCCAACAAAAAGAAGTTATGGAAGCTCTTTTCAACCCTGTTACAGGTAGTGGCTTTGATATGTGTAGAATGTCTATTGGTTCTAGTGACTTTGGTATTGATGCTTACAGTTTCTCAGAAGTAGCAGACGACTATGATATGAAAAAATTCTCTCTAAAACGTGAGAAAGAATACATGTTACCATTTATTCAACAAGCTGTTGCTGTAAACAAAAACCTACGTATCTTTGGTTCTCCATGGAGTCCACCAGCATGGATGAAAGGCTCAGGCGTTATGGATAACGGTAAAAAAAACGAAGCTACAAACTACTTAATTGACGACGAGAAAATATACAAAGCCTATGCTCTATACTTTGCAAAATATGTAGAGGGTTACAAAAAAGCTGGTGTAGATATTGAGCGTATCTGTATTCAAAACGAACAAGATTTATCGGTTAAATACCCTTCTTGTAGAATGCCTGTTGAGCAAATGAGTAAATTCGTTCAAGAGTATATGCGTCCTTTATTTACAGAAAAGAAAATCAAAACTGAAATCTGGGGCGGTACATTTAGAACTGCTAGAGAGCTTGAAGGTCAAAAATTTGTTGCAGACCCTGCACTACACAAAGATTTTGATGGTATTGGCATTCAATACACTCTTCCTAAGTACCTTACAGAACTTAAAGTATTAAATCCTGAGATAAAAATCATGCACACTGAAGGTAACTGTCACGATGGTGGAAACACGGTTAACCAAGCTCGTACTAGATTAGAGGAGATTGCTAACTACCTTAACGCTGGTAGTGAGAACTTCTGTTACTGGAATATGATTCTTAACGAAACTGGTCTTAGTGGTTGGGATTGGAGACAAAATGCTCTTATCAACATCAATAGAGAGACTAAGACAGTAACTTACAATCCTGATTATGCAGTTATTTCTTTAATTAGCCGTTACATCAGACCTCAATCTACAAGAATTTCTTCTTTCAGTTTTGCTACTTTAATTTCTGTTGAAAGAGACGGTGCTTACTATCTAATCCTACAAAACAACAGTGAGAACACAAAACAATACACTTGTGATATAGAAGGTGAATTTGTAAACTTTGAGCTTCCTGCTTTAAGTTTATGTGCTATAGAAATTAAATAAATTAGCTCATATACATATAAAAAATGTCCGCATTTAACGAAATCTATGTTAAATGCGGACATTTTTTGTATATATATGTAAACTAAATATCTTTTTTACTACTGAGTAGTGTAAAACAATTATTGCCATATTTTTAACAGCTCTCTTGGAGCGATATTTTTTACTATTAAACCTCAATATAAAACCACTATATTTTCGATTCCATAGCAAAAAATCTCATCTCCAATAGCACTCTTAAAAATACACCAATAATTATTTTACCCTACTTAAATCAAAGAAAAAATAAACTATTTTCAAAAAATATTATTTTTTTTCATAATAATTAATATTACATTTTTTACTATTTTTACTTCAAACAATTACGCATCTTCCTAAAAATAGTTTCAGTTGAATATCTTATAGCTTTAAATAATTATTTTATTAAATAGGAGTTTTTATATAATTACTTACCTAAGCACTTTTACCTATTGTAGAATAAAACTGATTTATATACCTTTGCTCGAAAATCGGAAGAAATTTATTTGCAACATAAAATAGAATAATATGAGTTGGATTCAAGATTTAGTATTTGGAACAGGTATAGGACACTCTGTCCTATTATTATCAGTTGTTATCGCGATAGGCATACAACTAGGAAAAATTAAAGTTTTTGGAGTTTCTTTAGGTATCACACTAGTACTTTTTGTGGGTATTGTTATGGGACACTTCGGGCTTACAATGAACGCAGAGGTTTTACACTTCTTTAAAGAATTTGGTCTTATACTTTTTGTAAGTTCCGTTGGTATGCAGGTTGGTCCTGGCTTTTTCTCGTCATTCAAAGAGGGAGGTATAAAGTTAAACATGCTAGCTGCTTCTGTAGTATTCCTAGGTGTAGCTATAACTCTTATTATTCACTATATTACAGGTACTCCTATCCCTACTATGGTAGGTATTTTATCAGGAGCTGTCACTAATACTCCTGGTCTTGGCGCTGCTCAACAAGCCTTCACTGATATGACAGGTGAAGCTAACGGCACTATCGCAATGGGTTATGCTGTTGCCTATCCTTTAGGTGTTGTTGGTATTATATTATCTATCATTGCTATTAAAGCTATTTTCCGTGTTAACTTCGACAAAGAAACTGAAGAGTTAAACAGCCACGACGACAAAAGTGGAGTTGAGGCACGTCCTATCTCACTTTTAATTACAAACCCTGCAATTTTCGGCAAAAAGGTTTGTGAAATAGCTCCTCTATTACAGCACCGCGAATTTGTAGTTTCTCGTATTTACCACAGTGCAACAAATAAACTTGAAATCGCTACAGCAAACACTGTTTTGAATGAAAATGACAAGATTTTTGTTATCACAAACGAACATGATGTTGAAATAATCAAAACTCTTATAGGTAGCGAACTTGACATGAGTCGTAAACAATGGGTTCGTCTAGAAAGTCAATTCGTCACTAAAGGTATTATCCTTACAAAACATGAGCTTAACGGCAAACGTCTTGGTAAGCTTAACCTACGTCAACTTTATGGCATCAACATCACTCGTATCACTCGTTCAGGTGTTGACCTTGTTGCTAGTCCTAACCTAGAACTTCAATTAGGAGATAAACTTACTGTTGTTGGTACTGAATCTGCTGTTGGCAATGTTGAAAAAATAGTTGGTAACTCGCTTAAAACATTAAACGAGCCTAACCTTATCACTATCTTTATTGCTATTGCATTAGGTATCATTTTAGGTAGTATTCCTATTATGTTCCCTGGCATTCCTCAACCTGTTAAGTTAGGTCTTGCTGGTGGTCCACTTATCGCATCTATACTTGTTAGCCGTTTTGGTTACAAATATCACCTTATCACTTACACTACTCAAAGTGCTAACCTTTTACTTCGTGAGATAGGTATCACAATTTTCTTAGCATGCGTTGGTATTGGCGCTGGTAATGGATTTGTTGAAACTATCATTAATGGCGGTGGTTTAGCATGGATAGGTTATGGTTTTATAATCACTGTAGTTCCTTTATTAATTGTAGGTTTTGTTGGTAGATATTTCTTAAAAATCAACTACTTTACACTTATGGGACTTATGGCAGGTAGCACAACAGACCCTCCTGCATTAGCATATTCTAACACAACTGCTGGTAATGATGCTCCTGCTGTTGGTTATGCTACAGTTTACCCTTTAACTATGTTCTTAAGGGTACTTTGTGCTCAGCTAATGATACTCCTATTTTCTTAAGAAAATGTCACAGTTATAAATCATTCTTTAAAAAAAGAGTAAGAGGTTGGATTGAAAACTATTTTCAGTTCAACCTCTTACTCTTTTTTTATAAAAATATCCAAAATTAAATTTCCACTCTTTATAAATTTATACTATCTTCACAATATTAAAACTATTAGAAACTTATAAAAATGTCATTTTGAGAAAGAATTATCATGATTTAAAAAAGAAAGTAAGTATCATTTCTATACTGTGTTTAGGTTTGTTCAACATATCATCTTTTGCTCAACATAAAGATAGTATAAACTTAGATGAAATCGTAGTAACTGGAACTAGAGAAGAAGTAGATATAAAGCTACTGCCTATGAGCGTAACTGTAATATCTAACGAAACTATAGAAAATCGACAACAAGAATCAATACTATCTATACTTTCAGAAAGTGTACCTAGCTTGTTTATCACTTCACGTGGTGTTATGGGTTATGGAGTATCAACGGGGGCTTCTGGTGGCATTAAAATGCGCGGCATTGGCGGTTCTCCAACTACAGGGATGTTAGTACTAATAGATGGTCACCCTCAATACATGGGTATCATGGGACACCCTATGGCAGATGCTTATCAATCATGGATGGCTGAAAAGGTAGAAGTAGTACGCAACCCTGCTTCTGTACTGTATGGGTCTAATGCCATGGGTGGAGTTATAAATATCATAACAAAAAAAGCTAAAGAGAATGGAGTAAATACCAACGCAGATATTAGCTATGGTTCTTACAACACACTAACAACTGAGCTTAGCAATAGTATATCTAAAAACAAGTTTACTTCTCATATATCAGGTTCTTATAACCGTTCAGATGGACACCGTGAAAATATGGATTTTGAACAATATGGAGGTTATGCCAAATTCGGGTACACGCTATCAGACAATTGGAATATAACAACAGATTTAAACATCACTCACTTCAATGCTTCGAACCCAGGTGAGGTAGACAACCCTATTTATGATAATGATTCTCGTATTACTAGAGGTATGACTTCAGTTTCTCTTAATAACAACCACGAAAACAATTCGGGAGCATTAAGTTTCTTCTACAATTGGGGCGAACATACTATTGACAATGGTTATTACACGGGAGGCTCACCTGCAAATTATGTGTTTAACTCTACAGACAATATGTTTGGTGTAAACCTTTATCAAAGTACGTCACTATTTAAAGGTAACCGTATAACATTAGGAGCTGACTACCAACGTTTCGGAGGTATAGCAAACAATGTATTTAACGATGAATCTAAAATTCTTTTAGTTGACAAACACGCTGACGATGTAGCTGGATACATAGATTTCAATCAGTCGTTAGGTAGTGTCGCAACCTTTAATATAGGCTACCGTTACGACCACAATTCAATGACTGGAAATAACTCTATTCCTCAGGTTGGAGTGTCTTTATATCCTTCAAAAACTGGTGTCATAAAATTACTAGCAAGCAAAGGTTTTAGAAACCCAACTATCAAAGACATGTACATGTTCACAACTCAGAATCCTGACTTACTTCCTGAGTCTTTATGGAATTATGAGTTAACATGGAAGCAGAAAATCATGAACAACAAAATCTCATACGAGGTTAGTGTTTTCTACATTAATGGTGAAAACATGATAGAGACTATGCCTATAGATGGAGTGTACACTTTTGTAAACACTGGGAAAGTTGAAAACTTTGGTACTGAATTAATGCTAAACTACTCTATCTCTAATTCTGTAAACCTATCTGCAAACTACAGTTTTCTAGATATGAAATATGCTGTACTAGCAGCACCGAAACATAAAGTATATGGCACAATAAACTACTCTAAAGGCAAATTTACAGGCTCAGCAGGTATACAGTATATCAATGGACTTTACACCTCTATATCTGATGATGGTAACACCACCGAAAACTTCACTCTTGTTAATATTACAGCAAGATACAAGATATACCAAAATTTAGCAGTATACGCACGAGGCGAAAACCTATTAAATCAAGAGTATGTAATAAACTCTGGTTTCCCTATGCCTGGAGCTACTGTATACTGTGGAATAAATCTAAAATTCTAGATTATTACAAAAAACGTAAATAATTTATTAAGGGGAGTTATATAAACTGGTTTTATTCAATTTCGAATTTGAAAGCGTTAAAATCCAGTTTCTAGAAGTTCCCTTAAATTTTACTAAGCAGTGTGTCCAGCTCCCAAGCCGACACATGACTTATCCCCTCATTCGTAGGTATTCGATAATCATCCATACTCACTACATACTTATCGAAGTTGTCGTTTATAAGTTTTAATGAATGATACTCTCGTTCAAAAGTTTGCTCTTCTGTAAGTTGTAGTGTCACTTGGATATATAATCTTTTCTCTCCATTTGTAGCTACAAAATCAACTTCTGCATTCTTTACAACACCCACATAAACATCGTATCCTGCACGTCGTAATGATAAATAGATAGCGTTCTCCAGTAGATAGCCCATACCATATCCATATCCTGAGTAAAGATAATTACGGTAACTCAAATCATTAAGATAATATTTGCAGTTGCCCGAAATAGTCTCTTTACCCTTGATATTATACCTCTCAGCGCGATGAACAAGAAATGTGCTTTCAAGATAACTAATATATGACGATAGGGTCTCGTAGTTAGTCTTACGCTTTTTCGATGCAAAGAAGTTTATAATATTTGTTATCGAAATAATATTTGCAGCACTATTCACCAGATATACAAAAAGATCGTCTAGTAATTTAACATCCTTAACTTTGAACCTAGCAACTATATCTCTTAACATAATTGTATCTTTGATTGACGAAACGTAATTTCTCTTCATCTCTTCCGTTGGAAATTCAAAAAGCTCAGGTAGTGCACCGCTTTCTAGGTATTTTTTATAACTCTCACGTCCTTGTGATTGGTCTGTTATACCACAGAACTCTGAATAGCTAAATGGGAATATTTCAAACTCAATATATCGACCCGACAACATAGTTGCTAATTCACCCGAAAGTAACTTAGAATTTGAGCCACTAATAAACAACTCGCATGGTTCAGCAAAGTCCTGAGAGTGTGAGTTTACAAATCGCTCCCACTCTTCGATATATTGTATCTCGTCAATAAATAAATACACCTTACCCTCTGGCTTTAACTTCTCGCGATACGCTTTATAAAGTTGCTCCAACTCCACAGCACCACGAAGCGTAATAAGTTCAATATACTCTTTATTTACATATAGTATATTCTCACTTTTTACGCCCTTTTTGATTAATTTCGCCGCAATCTGTCGTAAGATATAACTTTTACCTGCACGTCGTTGACCAACTAATACTTTCACTAATTTATTACCGACATACTGTCCTATCTTCTCGGTATATGCCGTACGCTCATAACCAGACTCAACACTATTATTGTTCCAGTAATTATACTTCTGTATGGAGTTCAATATTTCAATCATAACTGAATATTTTTCACAAATATAATAATTTTCAAATAGAATTGAAAATTTTATCCTTTTTTTCTGTATTATATTTAATAAATCAGTACGGCAACGAGTGCCGTTATTGTCCGATTTTGGGACAGATGGGACAAGTGGGACATCGGGACATCGGGACAATGAGCGCCAAGCGACTAAATAATGGTAAAATAATAGTGGAATTAATCATTTACAAAGTGATGGAAATAAATTGTGCAAAATTGGGGAATTTATATTTGGTAATTACATAAACGCAAACATGTTGATGAAAGACAAGATTGCGGGTCAAGTCCGCAATGACGAATCTAGCAATCTTTCCACGCTTTTCGCTGTCCAAATCGTCCCATTTGTCCCATTTATCCCAAAAAACGATTAATTTGGGATGCTTACTTAAAAAAAACTGAGTTAAACTATAAAAAATTTATAGCTTAACTCAGTTTTTTATAATATTATTCGGTCGCTTGTCGCCTTTACCTAGCACTATGTTAGATTACATGAGTGCCTAATAGCGAAACGGATTGTTCGCTTTTTCCAAAAATGGCTTAGATTTTTTGCGTTTTTCGGAAAAGAACGCGGAGCAACCCCGAGGTTGTGAGCACTTCTTTTTCGGAAAAGGTGAAAAATGTAGGCCGTTATTGGGAAAAGCCTTCACTCACTTCTCGAAGCGAAACCTACAGCAACTGAAAGAAGTCGTTGCCCTTGTCGTCGACTATGATGAAGGCCGGGAAGTTTTCTACATAAATCTTGCGTACAGCTTCCATTCCTAATTCTGGGAAGTCAACAACCTCTACAGATTTAATATTAGTTTCTGCAAGGATAGCAGCAGGACCACCTATAGAACCTAAATAGAAACCACCATGTTTTTTACAAGCGTCAGTTACTTGTTGAGAACGGTTACCTTTAGCAACCATAATCATAGAACCACCGTTATCTTGGAATAAATCAACATAAGAGTCCATACGACCAGCTGTTGTAGGGCCAAAACTACCTGAAGGCATACCTACTGGAGTTTTTGCAGGACCAGCATAATATACAGGGTGATTTTTGAAGTACTCAGGCATAGGTTTACCGCTATCAAGAATTTTCTTAATCTCAGCATGAGCTATGTCACGAGCTACGATAAGTGTACCTTTAATATTTAAACGAGTCTTAACAGGGTATTTAGAAAGTTCTGCAAGAGCAGCATCCATTCCCTTATCAAGATCTATCTCCACAGCTGGAGCAAGAATTGGAGCATCAGCAGGTAGGAATTGAGCAGGGTTTTTCTCTAGTTGCTCTAGGAAGATACCATCCTCAGTGATTTTGGCTTTGATATTTCTATCAGCACTACAACTTACACCTATGCCCACTGGACAGCTAGCAGCGTGACGAGGTAAACGAATAACACGAACATCGTGAACTAAGTATTTACCACCAAACTGAGCACCTACACCACTTTTTTGGCAAATCTCAGTAATCTTAGCTTCCCATTCAAGGTCTCTGAACGCTTGACCACCTTCGTTACCTTCTGTAGGTAGAGTGTCATAGTATCCAGCAGATGCTTTTTTCACTGTTGCAAGGTTAGTCTCAGCAGAAGTACCACCAATAACTATAGCTAAGTGATAAGGAGGACAAGCACTAGTACCTAGATCTTTGATTTTTTCTTTTACAAATTTTGTTAAAGATTCCTCGTTAAGAAGAGCTTTAGTTTGTTGGTATAAGAAAGTTTTATTAGCAGAACCACCACCTTTAGTTACAAATAAGAATTCATATTTAGCACCTTGAGTAGCGTATAGATCTATTTGAGCAGGTAGGTTTGTACCACTATTTTTTTCTTCTGTCATTGTGAAAGGCACAACTTGAGAATAACGTAAGTTACGTTCTTTGTATGTTTCATAAACACCTTTAGACAAAGCCTCAGCATCGTTAGCACCTGTATATACGTCTTCACCTTTTTTACCAATAACAATAGCAGTACCAGTATCTTGACAAGTAGGAAGTTCACCTTTAGCAGCTACAGTTTGGTTAAGAAGCATAGTGTAAGCAACAAATCTATCGTTATCTGTAGCTTCTGAATCTTGAAGAATATTTTGTAATTTCTTAAGATGTGCAGATCTTAAATAAAATGACACATCAGAAAAAGCAGCTTTAGAAAGCATCTCTAAACCTTCAGGAGCAACTTTTAAGATTTTACGTCCGTCAACTTCTATTGTTGACACATAATCCTTAGTTAAAAGACGGTACTCTGTGCCGTCAGCCGATAATGGAAACGGCTCTTGGTATTTAAATTCAGACATAACTATTGTTATTTAATAGGTTATATTAAGGCATTAAAAACACCCTTTTAAATTATTTTGTTTATTTTAGTATCCTAATATTCTTAACATTGAACGATAACTTTGCTCCTTAGCAAAAAGACGAGTATAATAATCATTATCATCCTTATCTCGATCAATAATAATATGCTTCGGTGCAGGAATTAGGCAGTGTTGTATACCTCCATAACCTCCTAACGACTCTTGGTAAGCTCCCGTGTGGAAAAAACCTAAATATTGAGTCTCACCTGGGTCTATTTTAGGAAGATAAATAGCATTAGAGTGTGCTTCAGCATTATAATAGTCTTCACTATCACAAGTAAGCCCACCTAAAAACACTCGTTGATACTCCTTGTTCCAATTGTTAATTGCTAGCATTATATAACGTTGATTTATACCCCAAATATCAGGTAAAGTTGTCATAAATGAACTATCTATCATATACCACAACTCTCTATCATTCTGTTTCTTTTGATTCAAAATAGAATAAAGTGTTGCACCACTCTCTCCTACAGTGAAAGAACCAAATTCAGTGAAAATATTAGGCTCCTCAACATCATATTGATTACAAATATTTTTAATCTGAGCAATAATCTCTTCTGTCATATATTCATAATCATAATCAAATGACAATGAATTCTTAATAGGGAATCCACCACCAATATTTAAAGAATCTAACTCAGGGCAAACCTTTTTAAGTTGACAATAAATATTAATACACTTATTCAACTCACTCCAATAGTAGGCTGTATCACGTATACCTGTATTGATAAAGAAGTGAAGCATCTTAAGTTCAAACTTTTTATTATTTTTTATTTTTTGCTCATAAAAACTAATAATATCATTGTATCTAATACCTAGGCGTGATGTGTAAAAGTCAAATCGTGGCTCTTCCTCAGCAGCAATACGCATACCTAGCTTACAAACCTTATTATCACCTATAAGTTCGTCAAGATTATCCAACTCCTCTTTATTATCAAGAACAGCAACCGTATTAATAAAACCACTATTAACAAGTCCTGCTATATTCTCAACATACAACTGACGTTTAAAACCATTACACACGATAAAAATATCTTTATCAATCACCCCATTGTCATAAAGTGCATTAATAAGAAATATATCATAAGCCGAAGAAGTCTCTAGATTAATATCATTCTTCAAAGCCTCTTCTAAAATAAAAGAAAAGTGTGAACTTTTAGTACAGTAACAATAATTATAATTACCCTTGTAGTCAACCTTAGCCATTGCCACATTAAACAGACGCTTAGCACGTTGTATCTGTGCGCTTATTTTTGGCAAATAAGTAACCTTTAATGGTGTACCATATTGCTTAATTATATCCATCAACGGTACGTCGTGGAAATTTAATTCGTGATTCGTTACAGAAAACTCATCCTGAGGAAACTCAAAAGTTTGCTCGATAAGGTCAGAATACTTATTTTTCATCTGTTTAGTAAAGTGTAAAAAATAGAAAAAAATTATGTGCTACAAGCACTACATTATTATTAAAACTCTACAAAAGTATAAAAAAAAATAATTTATACAACTATATTAATTTACGAAAACTTACACTTTATCGTCATTGGCTAGTAAAGTGCAATGTATCACGTATTTTAAACTACAACTACATCCAACTAAAACTTAGCTTTCCACTCATCACCCTCTTTAATTAAGACTAATACTTCACTCATAGCCGCAGCATCATTTTCGTCTTTTGTAACAACATAACGACAATATGCAATATCGTCTTCTTCCGAGACTTCTTTTATTTCTACTTTATACTGCTCCGATTTTATCAAAGGAACAATCTCAACAGGTGAATTCTCAATAATCATATTTATATCCTCTACAGTTTCAGAGGAAGCATATTTCAACGCTTTTTTAAGATCTTCGTTATAAAAATTACTTAAAAACGACTTAGCAACATCCTCTACCTTATTTTTAGAAGTGCAACTAATTGTCAAAATCAATGTAATAATAGCAAATATTCGCTTCATCGTATCTAATTTTAATTATAAATAATTATTTACCATTGCAATTTACAATTTTTTATGCATAAAAACAAAAAAATGATTAATTTATTTTTATCTAAACTTAAATTGTATAGATATTTACTTTTTTTTGTATTATCTTTGCAAAAACAGCAAATTGAGGTGTTTATGGTTTAAGTAGAACTTCATAACATGTTTTAGGAGAGTTCGAGAAACTGGTTTTATTCAATTTCGATTTTAAATTTACAGTTTTTAGAAGTTCCATTTATTAATACCCATTAGTTTTAAATTTAAAATATAACGATATGATAGATAAATTATTATTAACCTGTTTACAACGTAATAGAAGGTTGGTAATTCCTACTTTAGGTGCGTTCATAAGAAAAAACATTGACGGAGTGGGAGTTATTTTAGTCTTTGTTCCTTTTTTAAACAAAGATGACGGAGTGTTGCTTAACGCTTTCATAGAGTGGGCTGGCGTGAATAAGGAAGAGGCTCAAATAATGTTAGATGAATATATTGCACATATAAAATCAACATTAAAAACACGTGGTTCATACGTTATTGAAGGTATAGGAGCATTAAGATATGACGCTAACAACTCTCTTTATTTAGCAAAAGACGACCTTCCTAAGGCGAATGTAACACCTACTGCTCCAAAAACTGCACCTACAGAAAACAACGTAGCTAAAACTACTTACGTAGAGGAAAGACCTGTAGAAACTCAAAAACAGGTAGATAAACCTATAGTACAAACCGTAAATACTTCAGCCTCTAATAACAAAGCACATAATCCTGAAGTTAACGAAGAACACAAAGCTACTGAGGTTAAACCTGTCATTAATGAACAAACTGAAAATACCCCTATTATTAACACACCTGTAAATAATTTAAATTCTCAGTATTCAAGACACAGTCAAAACTCTCAGGTAGAAAACACAATAAACGAGCAACCTACATATTTAGCTCCTAAAGTAGAGACGGTCACTATTCCTAAACAGGAAGTCACTATTCCTCAACCTACAGCTAACACAAATACACAACAACACCCTACATATAGAAGGAAAGTTGTTACAACTGGTGAGGGACAAAATAATCAAAGACCAGCATCAAATCTCGGTGATTTTTATTTCAATGGTGACAATAGCTCTTCTAATGAAAGTTCAGAATATTCAGCTTTTCAACCGAATGAGAACACTAAACCGCAAGTCAATCAACCACAGGTATCGTATCCAAAACACAACCAAGAACAATACAGTGGTCAAAAAGGCAACGGGCAAAGAAGTAATGTTAATGTACAAAGAAACAATGGTCAAGTTAATAATAGTCAACAAAATCCTATTAACAAAACTAATGTTGACAAAGATAAGGTGAATGCTTTATACGGTTCTAACAAAAAAGTTACAAGAGAAGTTCAACCGAGCGAAAGACCTAACAGTACTAGACCTAACAACACTAGACCAAATAGCAACGCTAGACCTAATAATACTAGGCCTAACAACAACACTAGAAGAGATAAACCTAGAAAAACAAGTACTAGTAAAACTTCAAAAAATACAAATATGACTTTTTCTGTAAAGTTAGTTTGGATTTTGGCAATTATTGCAATTATACTAACTATTTCTGTAATAATATATGCTTTTATTTATGGCAGTGAAGTTTCTTTACCTGAAACAACTATAGCATATATACAACAACCTATAGGGGAGCTATAAAAAGGAGAAGTATTCCAAAAGTATAACAAACAAAAGCCAACGCACACTACTTAATTTGTACTGTACGTTGGTTTTTATTATTTACAAACTGATTTTACTTCAAATAATTAGACTCAGGTTCTGCCAAAATCTCTATAGCCTTATTCAATATTTCATCATCAGAATTCAATATCTTATACATTTCAGTATAATCCCACAGTTTCTGTGCAATAATGCCCTTTAACTGGAGCCTTGCACTAGCTATATTTGAAGCATAGAAATCTTCTTTATCTATTTCTGCTCCTTTTTCTTCAGCACGCTCTATCAATTCGTCAATAAAATCATCACTAATCTCATATTCTGCTTCAAATTTTTCAAATGTTGGATATTTTCTAAGTATGGACTTACGCTTTTTATCAACCACATCTATTACATAGTCACTAATAACTCCTGAACGAATAATCGCACTCCAACTTTTAGAAAACCTAGTAGTATCCATTCCCACATAAATATCTGGAGTGATACCTCCACCTCCATATACAGAACGTCCCAATTTCAGGGTTTCAAACCTTAAAGAGTCAGGCATAGCACTATGCAAAGAATCTTTATTAACAAGCTCTCCTGTTGTATATCTTTTATAATATTCCATATAATATTTTTCCTTATCCCCCATGGTATAAGGGCGTTGAATAGCTCTACCACTAGGCGTAAAATAACGCGCTATAGTAAGTCTTATAGCCGAACTGTCTGGTAAAGATATTTGCTGTTGAACAAGTCCTTTACCAAAGGTAGTACGTCCTATTATGAGTCCTCTATCATGGTCTTGAATAGCTCCAGCAACAATTTCACTAGCAGAAGCACTTTCTTCATCAACAAGTACCACCAGTCGCTTATCTTTAAAATTACCTAAACTAGTAGACATTTCATCCGTTCTCGGTAACACACGACCTTCTGTGTATACTATTAATTTATGTTGAGGAAGAAATTCATCTGACAACTTTATAGCTTGATCTAAATAGCCTCCTGAATTACCTCTTAAATCAAGTATTAAAGAACTTATATTTGGCATTTTTGCCATAGCTTCCTTATACTCGCTTGTTGTTGTTGCCATAAAGCGATTTAACTTTATGTAACCTATAGAATCCTTTATAGTATAAGCAGCATCTAAACTAACCATAGGTATTTTATCCCTAACTATATGGAAAGTTAAAGTATCTTTTTCTGAGTGACGTACAACATCTAACACTACATTTGTACCTTTAGGTCCTCTTAGTATTTTAGGAACGTCTATTGTTTTTATACCTATTACCGATTTTTCATCAACATTTACTATTCTATCTCCTGATTTCAGACCTACTTGTTCTGAAGGTCCTCCTTTAACTGTATTTACAACAATAAGTGTATCTTTCAAAACATTAAACTCTATACCTATACCTTCAAAATTACCATCAAAAGAATCGTTAACATCTTTTAATTCTTCCTTAGTGATATAACTAGAGTGAGGATCCAATTTCTCAAGTATAGCAATTATTGCATCTTCTGTTATTTTATCAGGATCTTCCTCTTCTATATACCCTGATGTTAAGTAATATAAGAAGTTACTAAACTTCTGTGTATTTAACATTACTTTATTTCTTAGTGTATTATCCACGGATTGGGAATACAAACTATATGAAGTTAAAAACAACACTATAGTAACAATTTTTTTAAACATAATCGATTTTTATTTTAAAATAGAATAAATAAACTTATCTTTGTACTGAAAAACAAATTTTAAACAAAAATAAATAAAAAAATGAGAAAACTTAAATTATTAACTTTTTTTGCAGCAATTTTATTATGTTTCGTAAATTGCTCACCTAAAGCTGAGGTTGTTGAAGAAGAACCAATTTTCTGGACTTGGTCGGGCTATGGCCCTAAACAAAACTGGGACACTATATGTACAGAAATGCAACGTTATGGCGTTACTGGTCTTATACTTAACGCAAAAGAAGACGGTCTTAGACACGTTATTCCTATTGCTAAAAAATACGGGATCAAAGTACACGCATGGGTATGGAGTTTAAATGATGGTAGCCAGGTGAAAGATCACCCAGAATGGTATTCTGTAAACCGTCTAGGTCACTCTTTAGCTGATTCTATAGCTTATGTGGGATATTACAAATTCCTTTGTCCTATCATTCCTGAAGCTCGCGAACACGTAAAAGAAAAATTCCGTAGAATTTGCCAAATCGAAGGTCTTGAAGGTGTAAGTTTAGACTATCACCGTTTTGTTGACGTTATCTTACCTACTACATTATGGGCTAAATATGGTATCGTTCAAGATAAAGAATATGCTCAATGGGATTACGGTTACCACCCAGAAATGATTAAGGCCTTCCAAGCTGAATATGGTTACAGTCCTCTTGATTTAGAAGATCCTTCAACTGACGAAAAATGGTTACAATTCCGTTGCGACCAAGTTACATCATTAGCTAATGAAATTGGCGAAATCGCTCACGAATATGGTAAACAAATAAGTGCTTCACCTTTCCCAACTCCTGAGATGTCTCGTTCTATGGTACGTCAAGACTGGGGTAAATGGAAATTAGATGTTGCTTTCCCTATGATTTATCACGGTTTCTATACTAAAGAAATTTCTTTCATTGAAGATTGTGTTGCTGATTGTGTAGAAGATAAATATGAAGGTACTGACCTATATTGTGGTATCGTTTCTAATCAATTTAGAGAAAACAACCAAAGTGTTGCTGATGGTATCCGTGCTGCATTAAAAGGTGGCGCTAAGGGTGTTGCTTTCTTCCAATTTAGCAATCTAAACCAAGAAGAAAGAGAGTCGGTTAAGATATTAGGCGACAGTATCAGAGCTGCCCGTAAGTAAGTTGGATTTCCGGCAAGAAAGTTCGGGAAGGCTTTTCCCAATAACGGCTCATCTTTACGACCTTTTTGCTTATTTCAATGCTCACAGCCATCGAGGCTGCTCCGCTTAAAATAAACAAAAACGCCGTAAATATGAACCATTCTTGAAAAAAGCGGACAGTCCGTTTCCTGCCAGCTATGCAGGTCTAAACTATGCAGATCTAAACTATGCAGATCTAAATATTGCAAAAATAATTTTATTGTTCATTAACAATATTATATCTATATGGGAGTTTCCCATTAACAAAAGGGGTGACCCAAAAGTTTAAAGCGAAGAATATAACATGTGTTACATAATGTGTAGCACATGTTGTATACGAGCGTTAAAAGCTTTTGAGTCACCCTTTTAAAATAGCTTCACACTATTAAACAAAATTTAAAAATCACATTGCATGAAAAGAGCACTTTCACTTTTAATAGCATCAACTATGATTATGATGGCTTCATGTACACAAAGTACAAAAGGCTTGTTAAACACACAGTCAGACTTTACAAAAACTGAGCTTTCCTCTGATTGGGAGTTTGCTCAAGTAGGTAAAATGAAATGGATGCCCGCAACGGTACCTGGTGTTGTTCATACAGACCTTTTTGCTAACGGTAAAATTGAAGATCCTTATTTCTCTACTAACGAAAATAAACTTCAATGGATAGAGAACGAAAATTGGATTTATAGAACTACTTTTACTCCTTCCGAATCTCAATTTAACGCCTCAGAAGTGGAGCTTAACTTTGAGGGACTTGATACCTATGCTAATGTATTTTTAAATGGAAAGAAAATACTTGAAGCTGATAACATGTTTATAAACTGGAAGGTTTCAGTAAAAGACTATCTAAAAGAAGGAGAAAATACACTAGAAGTTGTATTTGCATCCGCTTACAAGATAGGTCTAAACCAAATAGCAAAATACCCTAAACTACCTGCTGATAATGATAAGGGTGTAGACGGTAAAACATGCGTTTTCACTCGTAAAGCTCAATATCACTATGGCTGGGACTGGGGGCCTCGCTATGTCACTGCTGGTATATGGAAACCTATTTTCTTGGAATCTTATAACTACTCAGAGTTTGACAACATACATTACATCCAGCTTTCTCAATCAGAAAAGGTAGCTGAATTTGATGCTAAAGTCACTGTAAACTCACTAGTTGAGGGTGCTGCAACGATTATCCTTGCAGACAAAGAAGGTAAAGAATGGGCTAGAAAAGATGTAACACTTAATAAAGGTGAACAAACTATTTCTATACCTTTCTCTATCCAGAACCCTAAATTATGGTGGCCTAATGGCATGGGCGAAGAAAAACCTACTCTATACGATGTTGACGCTATTCTTCTTGTTGAAGGTAAAAAAGCAGATCAAGAAAACCATCGCCTAGGTGTTCGCACTGTTAAGTTAATTCGTGAAAAAGATGAATTTGGTGAGTGTTTCAAATTCCAAGTTAACGGTGTAGACGTATTTATGAAGGGAGCAAATATTATCCCTCAAGATATGTTCCTTCCTAGTGTTACAAAAGAACGCTATGAAAAACTTGTAGATATCGCTGTTGAAACAAACATGAATATGTTACGTGTTTGGGGTGGCGGTATATATGAAAGTGATGATTTCTATAACTACTGTGACGAGATGGGCATATTGCTATGGCAAGATTTCCCATTTGCTTGTGCCTTCTACCCTTGGGATGATGAGTTCTACAATAGCGTAAGACAAGAAGCTACAGACAACATCCGTCGTTTACGTAACCATGCCTCACTAGCTATATGGTGTGGTAATAATGAAGTTGACGAGGCTTGGAGAAAATGGGGTTATAAAGAAGACAAAGTTAACTACCCTTGGACAGAACAAGAAGAACGAGATGTCAGAAAAGGTATAGACGATTTGTTCTTTGATGAAGTTCTTCCTGGCGTGCTTGCTAAAGAAGATACTACACGCCCTTATCACCCTTCTTCTCCTGTTCACCCTTGGGGCGACGAACGTAGCCAACATTCAGGTGACGTTCACTACTGGGGTGTATTCCATGGCGAAGAACCTTTCTCTGTATACAAAGACAAACCAGGTCGTTTCTCTAACGAATATGGTCATCAGTCATTAGCTAATTATGACACTTGGAAGAAAAATTTAAAAGAGGAAGAGTTAACAATAAAACCTAAAACTGCTGCTCAGTTAGCAAAGAAAGGTAAATTTGATGGAAAAATAGAATTTCCTGAGGCTTTCCACGTTCACCAAAAAAGCATAAAAGGCTATAAAGTAATTGAGGATTATATGGCTCGTGAAGTTCCTGTACCTAGCGACAATCTTAGAGAATTTACCTACCTTTCTCAACTTATTCAAGGTGACGGCATTAGAATCGCTATGGAAGGACACCGCCAAAACCGTCCTTTCACTATGGGTACTCTTTACTGGCAGCTAAATGACTGCTGGCCTGTAACTTCATGGAGTAGCCTTGACTATCCTTATGGTTATAAAGCTCTTCAATATTTTGCTATAAACTCTTTTGCTCCTTCAATTTTCTCTTTTGACCTTGAAGAAAAAGACGAGATAGTAGAACTATGGGGCATAACTGACGAGATAGTAGACAAGACAGGTAAAGTAAATCTTTCTCTTCGTGATTTTAGTGGTAAAACTCTTTGGGTTGAAGATTTCGACGTTAATATACCTGCTAACACATCAAAAATCATCGTTGAGCGCTCAACAAAAGATATGTTAAAAGGCGCAAATCCTAAAGATGTGGTACTAGTTGCTGAGGGTGATATTAACGGAGTTCAACTACGTAAGATATTCTATTTCCTACCTTACAAAGAACTTAACTTCCCTAAAGCAGACTACACTGTAGATTACAAGAAAGACGGTAAAAATATCACTGCAACTATCAAAGCTAACAACTTAATAAAAGCTGTTCTATTTGAAGGTGATGTTACTCAGGGTGATAACGCATCTGATGCATATTTTGATATGCTTCCAGGTGACGAAAAGACAGTTAACCTTGTTTTCGACGAAGACAAGCCTATTGAAGAACTAGGTATCACTGTCACTAACCTTAATGATATTATTATTAAATATAGTAAATAATGGAGAACAATTATAACATCATAGTTCTTGATCTTGACGGTACACTTACCGACTCTAAAAAAGAACTATCAGAAAGAAACCGCAAAGCACTAATTGCAGCTCAACAACAAGGCGCATGCATAGTGTTAGCTTCAGGAAGACCAACTTACGGAATAGTACCTATAGCTCAAGCACTAGAGCTTGACAAATTTGGGGGTTATATCCTTTCGTTTAACGGAGGGATGATTATAGAGTATGCTACTGGTAAAATCATCTACCAGAACAGCTTACCAGAAGAACTAATTAAACCTCTATACGAAGAATCAAAAGCAGCAGGCTGTACAATATTAAGTTATGATGGTGATGTTATTTTTGCTGAGGAAAGTGCTGAGAAAAACAAGTATGTAGCTCATGAGGCATTCCTAAACAAGATGCAAGTAAGAGAGTGTCAATCTTTCACCGAACAGGTGAAAGAACCTCTTACAAAATGCCTATCTGTTGGAGACCCTGAGTTAGTCATAGAGCTTGAAAAACACCTTTTATCATTATACGGCTCAAAAATGAGCATCTACCGTTCCGAGCCTTTCTTTTTAGAGCTTGTACCTTTGGGTATAGATAAGGCTCAATCACTAGAAAAACTACTACAGTATACTGGTGGCAGTAAAGACGAGATGGTAGCTTTTGGTGACGGATTCAACGACCTATCTATGATAGAATATGCTGGTTGTGGCGTGGCTATGGCCAATGCTCAGAATGTCCTTCTTGAACGTGCTAACCAAACAACTTTATCTAACGATGAAGATGGTGTAGCTGTATGGGTAGAAGAAAACATATTAAAAGGCTTATAAAACTAGAGGTATGGTATGGTAAAACAGAATATAGAGCAAAAGAATTTCGACAAGCTCATTAACGTCATAGGTTCAGAAATAGAACATTCAAGAGTTAAAGTTGTGGTTGCAGCCAACGCGCAGACTCTCCTGCACTATTGGAAAGTTGGATATATCATTTCCTATTTTCAACATCAATTAGGTTGGGGCGGAAAGGTTATTGACAAGATTTCAAAACGACTAAAAATTGAATATCCAGATAAGAAAGGTTACTCTCCTCGTAGCCTGAAATATATGTGTCAATTCGCAAAGCAATATAACGCTGATATGGTGAAGCGCATTACGGAGATTGATAGAACCGCTACCTTTACATCTATCGAGGAAACTACCACATGCGTTCGACTTATCAATGAGGCAGAATTTGGGCAGGAGGCTCCTGCCCAAATTGCAATCAATAGTCAAAATGCGGATTCCACAATCTCGGAAAACACCCCTACTTTAATTGCGCAGGAGCTTCCTGCCCAATTAGAAATGTGTTTTATCACTTCACCAATCGTAGTTATAAATTGGGCATCACATATGGCACTGATGGATAGCAAACTCCCTTTAGGTCAGCGATATTGGTATATGAAACAAGCTCTCGAAAACGGTTGGAGTAGCACCTCTTTAAAGTCTCAAATTAAGAACGACCTATACAGTAGACAAATCAGAGAGGGCAAGGTAAACAACTTTAAAAACACACTCCCTGCTGTGCATAGCGACCTTGCAAACTACTTGCTCAAAGATCCATACATCTTCGATTTGGTCGGAGCTAAGGAGAGTGCTGACGAGAGAGATATTGAGTCTCAATTGGCGACACACGTAACTAAGTACCTTCTAGAAATGGGCAACGGATTTGCATTCGTAGCACGTCAACGACACTTCCAAATTGGCGACTCGGACTTCTATGCAGATCTGATACTATACAATATTCAACTTCACGCTTACGTGGTTGTTGAACTAAAGGCAACACCATTCAAACCCGAATATGCAGGACAATTAAATTTTTATATAAATATTGTAGATGATAAGTTACGAGGTGAGAATGATAATAAAACCATTGGTCTGCTACTATGCCGCGGTAAGGATGAGGTGGTTGCTCAATATGCATTGTCAGGATACAACCAACCAATTGGCGTGAGCGATTATGAGCTAAGCAAGGCTATTCCCGATAATTTGAAATCTACTTTACCAACTGTCGAGGAGGTTGAACAGGAATTGTTGAGCTTAATTGAAAACGAATAAAAATAGTATAATACAAATTAAGTAATCAAGATTATTTTACTCGTTAACCTCTTTCACTACCGTAAGAGACTTCTAGAAATTAAAGTTTAACTCTACATATCATTACTATAAAAAATCGCTTTAAACCTAATTAATTATTTGTTTTAAAGCGATTTTTTTCATATATTTGAGGGTCAAAGCTACACCTTATAAAAACTTAATAAATTTAAAATTATGAAAAGTAAAATTACTCTCAAATTAGCATTACTTGTTATAATCCTAATTAGCATCGTATCTTGTTCTTCTGTATCTAAAGAAGATTATGTTAGCCTAATCCCTAAAGATGTTACTCAGCTAATATCTATAAATTGCGCTTCTGTTTATGAAAAAGCAGATTTAGACAATCCTGAAAACAACAAATATAAGGATGAAGTAAAAAACACTATCAATAAAAAAGTGTCAGGCTCAGCTGCAACATTATTTAACAGCATAATCGACGACCCTTCTATTGCTGGTATTGATCTTAATGCACCTATTTATATGTTCTTAACAGGTGGCGAAATACTTAATCCGAGTTTAGTTGCTAAAATGAACGACACAGCACTATTTGAAGCATTAATTCAAGAGTTGGTTAATGAAGAGGCTCTAAAAGCAACTGTTGAGGCAGATGGTTTCAAATATTCAGAATTTACTCAAGATAATGCTGCCTTATTATACGATGATAAATCTGTATTAATTGTTGTTGAAGCAGGAAATAAAGAAAATTCTGCAATTCAAATAGGAACTAAATTATTTGAACAATCAAAACCTGAAAACATATACGACAACGAGGGTTTTACTAAAATGCTTTCTTTCGACGGGGATATTAAATTAATATCTTCAGTAAAATCATTACCTAAAGAAATAAACTCTCAACTTAAAACATTAAACAGTATGTCAGATATCGATATCACTAATTTAAATGTTATAGGTTCTCTTAGATTTGACAAAGGAGAGGTAAATTTAGATATTTCATATTACACTGAAGATGCTGAATTAAAAAACATGTTAGCTGACCTTCTTAAAAACACTAAAGAACTAAATGGTAATCTTCTTAAAATGATACCTGGCGATGCCTTAGCTGCTATAGTTTATTACGTCAAAGGGGATGCAATCAGCAAACAAATCGAAGAAACCAAAGAATTTACTAAAGAGTTTGCTAAAGACCCTCAAACTAAAGAAGATATTCTAAATTTTGTTAAAACCATAAATGGTGATTTTGTATTTTCTCCTGTTTACATCAATAACATGAGCGACTACTCTATATTAGCTTATGCTGAAATTGAAAGTAATGGTGCTGATGCTTTAGAAGCTATCTATAATAACAAAAAAATCAACAACAAATTATTTGTAAAAAAAGACGAAAATCAATATGCTTACGAATCTAGATATATAAGCATTTATTTTGGTATCAAAGATGATTTATTCTACTTGACAAACAAAAAAAACCAAGAGATAGGCAAAACAGAGAACCCTTCTATTGCAAGCACATACAAAAGCTATGAAGATAAGTACTCTTACATGATGGTTAATTTTGGGGAAGTATTAGATGTTGTTAACAAAATGGGTATGACACGTCAAATTCCAAGAAAAATAAGACCTGTTTTAAATGAGCTAAAATACTTAGAAGCTGGCAATACAACTAATGGAGATGCAAATATTAAAGTTATTTTGAATAACAGTGATGTTAACTCTCTTAAATTCTTTTTGGATTTAGTAAAAACTCTATAGGTAAATATATATGAACCAAATCACATTAAATAACCTGACTCCAAAATATTTTACAGAAAGTAAAGCTAATGAGGTTTCAGGTATTTGGAACAGCACTCTCACCATTAATCGTGGTGAGAGTTGTCTTATTAGAGCAAACTCTGGTAGAGGCAAAACCTCTCTTTGCAACTTTCTTTATGGTCTTAGGAATGACTATAACGGTTCTATATTATTTGACCAAAAAGATATATCATCTTTTTCTGTCAACAAATGGATAAAATATAGAAAACGTTATTTAAGTATACTTTTCCAAGAATTACGTTTATTTTCTGAATTAACAGTTATTGAGAACATAGAACTCAAAAATAGATTAACAAATTTCAAACAGCCAAAAGAGATACTTCACCTACTAGAAAGTTTAGGTATAGAATCTAAGGTCAACCAAAAAGTAGGCGAACTTTCTCTCGGAGAGCAACAACGTGTAGCCTTTGTAAGGTCTCTTTGTCAACCTTTTCACTTTATATTGGCAGATGAACCTGTAAGTCATTTAGACTCCGATAATGGTACCATTATGGCTGAGCTCCTTTACAAAGAAGCACATAAACAAGGCGCAGGGATTATTGCTACATCTGTAGGTAATAATCTTAATATACAGTACGATAAAACGCTACATTTATAAAACAATCTCCTTAACTTTATAATCATGAAACTTTTGTGGAAATTACTAAAGAAAAATATTAACAAATCCCAAATTATAGGGTTTTCACTAGCAAACTTGCTTGGGGTTGTAATTTTATTGTTAGGAGTTCAGTTTTATATCGACACTCAGACTATCTTTAACCAAAGTGACAGCTTCATGAAAAATGACTATCTTATTGTCGCAAAAAAAGTATCACTTTTGGGCTCTTTCATATCTTCTAACAATACATTTGATGATAAAGAAATCGCTAAAATAGAGTCTAAATCCTTTGTTAAAAGTGTAGGTAGGTTTAAATCCTCAGATTTCCGTGTATATGCAAGTATAGGCATTGGCGATACAGGAATATCATCTGATTTTTTTTTCGAGTCTGTTCCTAATGAATATATAGATATAGATTTAACGGAATGGAGTTTCGAAGAGGGAGATACAGATATTCCTATTATCATTCCACGTAACTACCTGAATCTTTACAACTTTGGATTCTCACAAAGTCGCAACTTACCTAAACTTTCAGAGTCTGTTATTTCTCAGGTAAAATTTGATATAAGGCTTATAGGGAAAGGCTCTTCTGATATTTTTAAAGGACAAATCATAGGCTTCTCAAATAGGTTAAACACTATTCTTGTCCCAGAATCTTTTATGAGCTGGGCGAACAATAATTTTAGCACAAAAGAGAATACAGAACCCTCTCGTCTAATTATTGAAGTCTCTAACAGTTCTGACAAGGAAATGTTAACTTACTTTAAGGACGTGAATTACGACATTGAAGGCAATGCTTTAAACAACGGAGAAATGGCTTACATTGCTCGTATTGTCACTATCATTGTATTATGTATAGGATTTATCGTGACCTTACTTTCTATATATATATTAATACTTAGCTTATTTATACTGTTAGAAAAAAATTCATCTAAGATAGAAACTCTTATACTTATAGGTTATTCTCCTTGGCGAATTACCATGCTTTATAATGCATTTGTAGGAGCTGTAAATCTAGTTATAATATTATCATCTATAATAATTGCCGTTCTACTTAGAGGAGTATACACCGAATTACTCTCAGACCTATATACATTTAGCAATACAAATATAATGACTATTTTATCATCTTGTGTAGTTATCTATGTTACAATAAGTATTATAAATTTCATTGTTATAAGGAGACGAATTAGAAGCATACTTCCTTAAAATTACCTATAAAAAACATAAAATCATGAAGAAACTAAATGCAAAAATAGTAAGCTCAGCCGTATTACTACCTTTATCTACTTCTTTATTAGCTGCAAAACCTGAACAACCAAACATACTTATCATTTTCACAGATGATCAAGGGTATGCTGATTTTGGATTTATGGGAAGCACAACAAACCACACTCCTGTAATGGACAAGTTGGCTGACGAAGGAACTGTATTTACTGATTGTTATGCACAACACGTAAGTGGTCCATCGCGTGCTGCACTTTTAACTGGACGCTACCCTCTTCGAAACGGAGGTAGAAATATGCCTGCATCAGAAGTTACATTTGCTGAATTGACTAAAAGTGTAGGTTATCAAACTGCTTGCATAGGTAAATGGGATGTATCTGCTCGTAAAGCCGTTATAGAACAAATGCCAAACGCACAAGGTTTTGATTATTACTTTGGCACTCTAGGAGCTAATGATGGAGGTAAGGTACAGATACACGAAAACAACACCCCTAAGGAGCTTATTACAGATATGAGTACGTTGACTCACCTATACACAGACAAGGCTATAAACTTCATTGAAACAAGAGATCAAGAAAAACCGTTCCTATTGTATGTGGCACACACAATGCTACATCATAGAATTGGAGTTTCTGAAGAATTTATTGGTAAATCAAATCGTGGACTTTACGGCGATGCTGTTGAGGAACTTGACTATGAAATTGGGCGTATCTTAAACACCCTTGAAGAAAATGGACTACGTGAAAATACATTAATTATATATATGACAGATAATGGCCCATGGTCACAACACAACTATCGTAAAAAAGCAGCTAATGTTTACCCAGGTGGTGAAATTTTCTGGGGTGACGGAGGCGCATTACGCGATGGCAAAGGTTCATGTTATGAGGGTGGTTCAAGAACTCCTTGTGTAATGAGCCTTCCTGGGAAAATTCCTCAAGGTACTCGAAAAGATGGTCTTATTGCAAGCATAGATTTAGCACCTACATTTGCTACTCTATGCGGTTACGAGATGAGAGACGACGTTATAATTGATGGTGTAGACCAAACTAAATTTATCTTTAGTAAGAGTAATAAAAGTGCTCGTAAGAGCTTCTGTTATCTACAAGTAACCAACATTGGTCAAGTAAATATCGAAGACTTTAAGGCTATACGTAATGAAAGATGGAAACTTCTTATGCCCGATCGTAAACCTGACAAGCAACACTTATTCTTGTCTGATTTTGGTACTAATGACTATGAGCTATATGACCTAAAAAACGACATTTCAGAAAGCAAGAATCTTATTAATGAATACCCTAAAATAGCAAACCAATTAAAACAAATGTATGCAGAAATGGTAGAAAGTTTTAAAACTCAGAAATAATAACACCTATTTTATAGGTTCTATCAATATGGATAAACTAATGAGAGTGACACAAAAGGTTGCTCTCTTTTTTGGGATTTGATCTATAATATTAACAGAAATAATCGAATTTACACCTCAACGCTAACCTCCAATTTACCACCCAATCCCTGTTCGATAACCTCGAATAAAGTTTTGAGGGTGATATTCTGTCCATCGTTCTCAATCTTAGAGATAAACTCTCTCTTTTTACCCACACGTTCAGCAAGTTGAGCTTGCGTAAGCCCCAACTTCTCTCGTGCCTCACGTATCTTAAAACCTATGCGTAGAGCCTCCAATTCACGCTCTAAAGTATCTCTACTCTCTGTACCAACTGAGCCATAATATTGATCCTTTAGTTGGTCTAATGTCTTTGTCTCCATAGCTATTTTCCTTTTTCATTATAATATTCTTTCATAATTGAGACTGCTTTATCAATCTCCTTGCGAGGTGTCTTTTGTGTTTTCTTTTGGAATCCCGATAATAACACAACTAATTTGCCATTATCAAAGAAACAGAAGATTCTAAAGATGTTGCTCGCCAACTGTACTCTTATTTCAAAGAGTCCATCTGTACTCTCAATATATTTGAGATAGGTGGTCGGTATGCGCTCCACCTGCTCTATAATATCTAATATCTTAATTATCTTATCTCTAACTTTGGGTGTCTGCTCCTTGAAGAAATCCTCAAAATAAGATTTGTATGTTATAACCTCTCTTACTTTCATAACGCAAAGGTAACTTATAAATTACATAAATGCAAATTTTAAACCGTTTTTTTTATTATTAGTACGTATATGGAGGGCAGGCACAAGGGCTGTCCCTACAATAGGTCGTCTCGTTATCTAACTAGTTCTAAAATATGATGTGGGTTTTGCTAAAAAACGGAATGATAGATACTGTTTTATCGGGCACTAATAACTTTTATAAATTTTATTAATCCACTTAAAGAAATATTATGGCATTTCACACATAAACTCTTCTAAAATTTGAGGTGATGTTTTTTCTATACCCGAAAACAAAAATAACAACATCCCTGAATCTGAAACATCAAAATACTTATCATTCTTTTTCTGACAACAAGCAACTCTCTCATACAAGAAGTCCCAAGCGCCAACTTTATATTTACTGTCATTCCTAGCAGAAGAAGTTCTTATCCACTCAAAATCTTCTTTTGGAGCAAACAATCCAGGATAGTCTTTACCTCCATTTTGGTTAGCTATCATACAGAAATTCACTTGTTCGAAAGACTCTTCCATTTGATCCCAAGTCCACCCTTCTGTATGGTGATCCCAGCCACATTTTACATTTGGGTTTGTTGAATGCTTATTATTCCACAATGAATGTGAAATTACTGTCACATACTTATGTTTTGTGGTATCTGAACGGTTTAACCCCTCGCCTACTACCTGCATAGGACCAGCAGCAATTATAAACAAAGGATTATCCTCAGAAGACAAATTTATCTCACGTGCCATAGCATCATAAGCTCTTTCGGGATTATCCACAGCACAGATAAACTCTGTATTTTCATACCCAAACCAATATTTTGAGCCTAACGCACTCACATGCATGTGTTCATAGGCACTTAGTCCAAACCTATTAGGAAAATCATTACTACTACCCCAAACATGGTCACTATAAGTGTACAAAGGAACATTTGCCTGTAGACTTCGTGATGCTATTATAGCTAGACTCATAGGCGTTGCTGCCCAGTCATCATCGTCATGTTCATTACCATCACTACTAATAACTATCCTTCCTTTTCCTTGCCACAAAGGTTCTACTGCATAGGTTTGCACGAAAAAAAACATACAAACTGATAATACCAAAAGTTTCTTCATAAGAGTTAATAATTAATTATACAAAGCCGACAATACCTACTTCCACGCGTTGTCTATTAACGCTAATAATTCCTTAGGAGGGCGTATTGCTTTTTTATGTTCACTACTCATAAATGCTAAAGTAACCTGTGCTGTTGTTATAAGCTCCATATTCTCATTAAAAACCTCGTAATCAAAAACTATCTTTACACGTGGTTTTTCTTTTAGCATTACTTTTATTGTAAACAGCTCATCATAATGACCTGGAGTCCTGTAATTTATGTTAACACTTAGAACAGGTAGCATAACTCCATCCTCTTCCATTTTTCTATTTGTTATACCTAATGAACGAATCATTTCTGTACGTGCCACATCAAAATAAGACACATAATTAGCGTGATATACAAAACCCATCTGGTCTACTTCACCATATCTTGGGCGTAACTGAGTAGTATATTCTATCATTACTATTTTTTTAATTTATTTATAACATAAGCGTGCAGTTCCTTATTTGTAGTAGCTATAATACTACTTGCTGTCTCAGGTTCATTACCGTAATAATCAGTAATCTCACCTCCAGCACCCTTTACTATAGGCACAACGGCAGCGATATCCCATAATTTCATTTTAGGGTCAACAACAACATCTGCTCTTCCTGATACTAGCATCAAATACCCATATCCATCTGCCCATGTCCTTACAACTTTAGCTTCATCAGACAGTTCTCTAAACTTATCTCCATCATGCAATCTATCAATATTAGTTATACTAGTTGTAAGTATAGTTGCTCCTTCTAAAGTTGTATTAGTACGCAACATTGAAGGTCTGTTATTATACAGAGTACATGTTTCACCTCCTATGACTGTCTCACCTGTTATAGGTTGAAAAATCATCCCAAAGATAGGCTTAGAGTCATAGCAGTAAGCTACTAAAGTTGTAAAAAGAGGTATTCTGTGGATAAAACTATAAGTCCCATCTATAGGATCTATTATCCAAGATGATAATTTGTCTTCTTTTTCTTGTGTTCCAAATTCCTCACCTATAATAGTATGTTTTGGGAAAAACATTTCTATTTTTGATCTAATGTATTTCTCAATTTCTCTGTCTGCTAAAGTTACTGGCGACGCATCATTCTTGTGTTCTACATCTAAATCTGAGTAATAATACTTTTTTGTAATTGCTACTATTTCGTCTCTTAAGCTATAGACAAAATACTTAAAGTCGTTAAATTGAATCATTATACTGCATCCTTTCTTTATAGAACTCAAAGGTTTCTCCAAGCTCTACTTTAATTTGATTTCTTCTCACTAATATACCTACTAAAAGCATAATTATCAACAAAACCATAATTATTAAATTGGTTTTATTTACAGGTACTTTTTCTTCCATTTTTTATTGTTTTACACTACTTAGTTAGAATAATAACAAAGAAACAGCCATTATTGCCATTCCTAAAATTACACCTAAAATAGATGTATGATGTTCTCCCCATTTCTCTGCCGCAGGTAGTAACTCGTCTAAAGATATGAAAACCATAATCCCAGCTACAACCGCAAATATTCCTCCAAGCACTACCCCACTCATAAATGGCATTAATAATAGGTAAGCTAAACCAGCACCAACAGGCTCAGCAAGTCCCGATAAAAAAGCCCATTTCAAAGCCTTCTTTTTAGAACCTGTAGCCTGAAAGACAGGTACCGCAACAGCCATACCCTCAGGCACATTGTGTATAGCTAATGCAATAGCAATAGCAACCCCCAGTTTTGGGTCTTCAATAGCACTCATAAAAGTCGCTATACCCTCTGGGAAGTTGTGTATACCAATAGCTAACGCCGTCATTAACCCCACTCTTATAAGCGATTTCTTAGGCGCTTTACCTTCTTCATCCTCAAAAGTTCTTATCTCATGAGGGTTCTCCTCTTGTGGAATAAGTCTATCTATTAAGCCAATTAATGCTATCCCTACAAAAAACAAAAGCACCGTCATAGCTTCAGCCTTTTTCCCTTCTCCGTAATGTCTAACCATAGCATGAAATGCCTCAGGTAATATTTCTACAAAGGAAACATATATCATAACACCTGCTGAAAGCCCTAACGAAAAAGAAAGAAACTTTGTAGATGTTTTCTTAGCTCCAAAAGCAATAAAAGCTCCTAAAGTAGTAGACAAACCTGCAAAGGTGGTAAGTAAAAACGCTGTTAACATGAATTAAACTTTATTATTTTTAGAAATTTCCTTTATAAGTTTCAAGCAACTCTTTAGCTGCAACAAATGGACTCACTTGATTACCAACAACTCTACTTTCAAAATCTTTAATTTTGCTAGCAACATCCTGATTTCTATAAAAATTAGTTCTTAAAGACTCATTTATAGTCTCATACATCCAATATTTAGACTGCTGAGCACGATGTGATTCAAAATATCCGTTATCTTTAGTAAAGTTCATAAAATCCTCTATACCACTCCATAGCTCCAATAAACCTGTACCTTCTATCGAAGAACAAGTATACACCCTCGGTTTCCAACCGCTTTTAGGCATAGGGAATAAATTCAATGCATTTTTGAAATGAGCCTTTGCAAGTGATGCACGATGTACATTCTCCCCGTCAGACTTAGTAACACCTATCATATCTGCCATTTCCATTATACCTCGTTTTATACCTTGTAATTCATCTCCTGCACCTGCAATTTGAAGCATCAAAAATAAGTCTACCATAGAGTGTACAGAAGTCTCACTTTGTCCCACACCTACAGTTTCAATAAAAATAACATCAAAACCTGCTGCTTCACATAAAATAATCGTCTCACGGGTTTTTCTAGCAACTCCACCTAAAGAACCTGCCGTTGGCGAAGGACGTATAAAAGCATTTTTATTTTGTATCAAGGTCTCCATACGAGTTTTATCACCAAGTATCGAACCACCACTCTTTTCGGAGCTAGGGTCTATTGCTAAAACAGCTAGTTTATGCCCCATATTCGTTACTTTAGTACCTATAGCTTCAATAAAGGTAGATTTACCTGCTCCTGGCACTCCTGTAATACCTACTCTTACAGAGTTCCCCGAGTAAGGCAAACACTTTTCAATTATCTCTTGCGACAAATCATAATCGCTAGGTAAAATACTTTCTATTAATGTTATAGCACGCGACAAGATAGTTATATCCCCACTAGTTATACCTTTAATATAATCATCTACTGTTAATACCTTTTTTTTTCTTTTCTTGAAATGAGGGTTCACAATAGGAGGCTGCTCTACACCGCTATTAACCTGTAAAGCACTATTTGCAAATTCTGATTTATGATGATGTTCGAAATGATCCATAGTCTTATTTTTAAATAAAAAAACACAAAAACTACACCTTTCTAAAACAAAAGGTAGTTTTTATGGTAGCCATCTAAGTCCAAATGTACAAAAAAAATACTAAATATCAAAAAATATATACTTACCACACACAAATTAGTCATAAATTGTTATAAGTTTCTATTATTACTTAAAAGGCTGAAAGTTAGATTTTAAGGAATATTTTACCATTAGGGATTAGATTAACAAAGGCTAAAATACACTGATTAACAAGATATTAAACAAACATAATTTCGTTTGGATATATTGATACCCTTGAAAACAAATGTTTCAGTCACTTTTTAATACTTATTTTTGTATACAAATTTAAAATAATAAACCAAAGATGACTGATAAGTTATATATTTTTGACACGACCTTACGTGATGGAGAACAAGTCCCAGGGTGTCAATTAAACACTGTTGAGAAAATAGAAGTAGCTCGTGCATTAGAAGCATTGGGTGTTGATGTGCTTGAGGCAGGTTTCCCTGTTTCTAGTCCTGGTGATTTCAATTCTGTACGTGAAATCTCTAAAGCCGTTTCATTACCAACAATATGTGCACTTACTAGAGCTGTAGAAAACGATATAAAAGTGGCTGGCGATGCCCTTAAATACGCAAAACGTGGACGTATACACACAGGTATAGGTGTATCAGAAGCCCACATATATAATAAACTCCGTTCTACTCCTGACAAAATTATTGAACGCGCAATTGCTGCCGTGAAATATGCTAAAACTTTTGTTGAAGATGTAGAGTTTTATGCAGAAGATGCAGGACGTGCTGATAATGAATACTTAGCTCGTGTTGTTGAAGCTGTAATCAAAGCAGGAGCTACAGTTATCAATATTCCTGATACTACAGGCTATTGCTTACCTCACCAATATGGTGCTAAAATCAAATACCTTATTGATAATGTATCTAATGTAGATAAAGCTATTCTTGCTACTCACTGTCACAACGACTTAGGTATGGCTACTGCCAACTCTCTTGCTGGTGTACTTAACGGAGCTCGTCAAGTAGAGGTAACTATTAATGGTATAGGTGAACGCGCTGGTAACACTTCTTTAGAGGAAGTTGTTATGGCATTGCGTTGTCACAAAGGTTTAGGTATAGATACAGGTATTGTTTCTAACAAAATCATCTCTACTAGTAGACTTGTTTCTTCTTTAATGAATATGCCTGTTCAAGCTAACAAAGCTATCGTAGGTCGTAACGCTTTTGCTCACTCTTCTGGTATTCACCAAGATGGTTTCTTAAAAAATCGTGAAACTTACGAAATTATAGACCCTAAAGATGTTGGTGTTGAAGAATCTTCAATTGAACTTACTGCTCGTTCTGGACGTGCTGCCCTAAGTCACAGACTTGACTTATTAGGTTACAAACTAGAACAAAGTGAACTAGATAGAGTATATGAAGATTTCCTATTACTAGCTGACAAGAAAAAAACTATACGTGACGAAGATCTTCTTGTTCTATTGGGCTCTAACGCACAATCTAACAAAGAAGCGAAAAAGATAAAGCTAAAAAGTTTACAAATCGTTTCAGGTACTGTTATCCCAACAGCGGCTATAGTTCTTGAAATTTCTGGCGTTGACTACACTGCTACAGACACAGGTAATGGACCTTTAGATGCAGCAATTAACGCACTTAAACAGATAGTAGACAAACAAATAACTCTTCAAGAGTTCTTACTACAAGCACTTACTAGAGGAAGCAACGACGTTGGTAAAGTTCACGTTCAAGTTTCTGTAGACAATAATATCGCTCATGGTTTCGCAGCAAATACAGACGTATTAAGAGCTGCAATCGAAGCATATTTAGATGCTATTAACAAATTAATTTAAATATTTAAAAGAATACAGTTTTGACACTATTTGATAAAGTTTGGAACGCACACACCGTTAAGACTATTGACGGTGGTCGTTCTGTTCTATTTATAGACAGACATTACATACACGAAGTTACATCACCTGTTGCTTTTTCAGGTATAAAAAATAGAGGCTTAGAAATTTTTAGACCTTCTCAAACAATAGCAACTGCTGACCACAACGTACCAACAAAAAACCAACACCTACCTATAGAGGATGAGGAATCTCGTCGTCAACTTTCTATGTTACAAGAGAATTGCGAAACTCACAACCTTACTTTCTATGGTCTTGGTCACCCTCGTCAAGGTATTGTTCACGTTGTAGGCCCAGAACTAGGCTTCACTCTACCAGGCATGACTATAGTATGTGGAGACTCTCACACATCTACTCATGGTGCGTTTGGCTCTGTAGCTTTTGGTATAGGTACTTCTGAGGTAGAAATGGTTTTTGCTTCACAGTCCATCCTTCAACCTAAGCCTAAAACTATGCTTATTAAAGTTGATGGAGAGCTTAATCCTTTTGTTGAAGCTAAAGATATCATCCTATACATAATCTCTAAAATCTCTGCTTCTGGTGGCACTGGTCACTTTATCGAATTTGCAGGTAGCGCTATAGAATCTCTATCTATGGAGGGACGTATGACTCTTTGTAATATGAGTATAGAATGTGGTGCACGTGGAGGTATGATAGCACCTGATGAAACAGTATTCGAATATGTTAAAAGCCGTCCTGAAGCACCTAAAGGTGAAGACTGGGATAAAGCACTAGCATATTGGAAAACTCTATATTCTGAGTCTGACGCTAAATTTGACACAACTTACATTTTTGATGCAAAAGATATATTCCCACAAGTAACTTACGGTACTAACCCAGGTATGGGCATGGCAGTTACTGCTACAGTGCCTACGAGTGATAACCTTAGTGGTAGCGACAAGATTTCTTTTAGCAAAGCTCTTGAATACATGGGTTTTGAAGAAGGTGAGAAGCTAGAAGGTAAAGCTGTAGACTATATTTTTGTAGGTAGCTGTACTAATGGACGTATCGAAGACTTTAGAAAATTTGCTTCTATAGTTAAAGGTCGTCAAAAAGCTGAAAATGTTATCGTATGGTTAGTTCCAGGTAGTAAAACTGTTGAAAAACAAGCATACGAAGAAGGCTTAGTAGATATTTTCAATGCAGCAGGTTTTGAGTTCCGCGAACCAGGATGTTCTGCATGTTTAGCTATGAACTCAGACAAGATTCCTTCAGGAAAATACTGTCTTTCTACTTCTAACCGTAACTTTGAAGGTCGCCAAGGTCAAGGAGCACGCACACTATTATGTGGAGTTGCTGTAGCAGCTTCAGCAGCCGTTACAGGAGTAATTACAGACCCTGCAAAACTATAAAGCGACAATTAATTATTTAAAATTAGTAAAAATGTCTATTCCTAAATTTTCAAATATAGTATCATCTGTTCAACCAATAAATATTGAAAACATTGATACTGACCAAATTATACCAGCTCGTTTCTTAAAAGCTATTGAGCGCAAAGGTTTCGGAGACAATCTTTTTCGTGATTGGAGATATGATTCTAACGGAGAAGTTATAGCAGAATTTCCTTTAAATGACACTCGTTACAGTGGAGATATCCTTGTAGCAGCTAAAAACTTTGGTTGTGGTTCTTCACGTGAACATGCTGCATGGGCTATCTTTGACTACGGTTTTAAAGTTGTTGTTTCGAGCTTTTTCGCTGATATATTCAAAAACAACGCTCTTAACAATGGCCTACTTCCTATCACTGTAAGTGAGGCTTTCTTAGCTGAGATTTTTAGCGAAGTAGAAAAAGACAACAACGCAAAAGTTGCCGTAGATTTAGAGAAACAAACCATAGAAATTGTAGCTACAGGCTCTAAAGAGAGCTTTGATATTGATGGTTACAAAAAAGAATGTTTACAAATGGGTTATGACGATGTTGACTATCTTGTTTCTTTAAGAAGTGAGATTGCTGCTAAATTCTAAAAAACTATTAAAATGGAAAAAAATATTGCATTATTACCAGGTGACGGTATCGGACCTGAAATTGTTGCTGAAGCTGTAAAAGTTTTAGATGCTGTTGCAACAAAATATTCTCATAAATTTAACTACACTAGTGCTAATGTTGGGGCTGTAGCTATTGACGATTGTGGTGAACCTTACCCTGACGCTACTCACAAAGTGTGTCAAGAAAGTGACGCTATCCTTTTTGGTGCTATCGGTGACCCTCGCTTTGACAATAACCCTTCTGCTAAGGTTCGCCCTGAGCAAGGTTTATTAAAAATGCGTAAAGCTCTAGGTTTATATGCTAACCTACGTCCTTTAGTGATGTTTGATTCTCTTATTGAGCGTTCTCCACTAAAAAGTGATAGAATTAAAGGTGTAGACTTTATCTGTGTTCGTGAACTTACAGGTGGTATTTATTTTGGTCGTCCTCAAGGTCGTTCAGAAGATGGCACTGTTGCTTATGACAGTTGTGTATACTCTGTAGAAGAGATAAATAGAATCTTAAAACTAGCTTTTGAAAAAGCTATGACACGTCGTAAATTACTTACTGTAGTTGATAAGGCTAATGTTCTTGCTACTTCTCGTCTTTGGAGAGAATGCGCTAAAAACATGGCTCCTCAATTCCCAGAAGTTACTGTAGAGTATATGTTTGTTGACAATGCAGCTATGCAAATCATTCAACGCCCAGCTGCTTTTGACGTTATCGTTACAGAAAATATGTTTGGCGATATTCTAACTGACGAAGCTAGTGTTATTAGCGGTTCTTTAGGACTTCTTCCATCTGCAAGTGTTGGTGCTGAGGTTGCATTATTTGAACCTATACACGGCTCATATCCTCAAGCAAAAGGCAAAAACATAGCAAATCCTATGGCTACTATCCTATCGGCTGCTATGATGTTAGAGCACCTAGGTATGGCTGAAGAAGCAGAAGCTATTACTAAAGCTGTTAACTCTGCAATTGAAAATGGCATTGTTACAGAAGACCTATGCGAAGGCTCACAAAAAGCCTACTCTACTACTGAGATAGGTGATTATGTAGCTCAAAATATATAGGAGAGTTCTATAAAAAAGATGTTTAAAATTATTTTTTTGTCGTAAAAGTAGTAAACTTTTACGACAAAAAAAGCATCATTATACAATGTAAAGCATTGATAGTAAACAAAATAGGATGACCCTTACTACAGGTTACCCTATTTTTATAGTTTATAGTAAAAAGTCATATAACTTGCTATCATTTAGTAAATTATATGATATTTTGTTTACGTAAAATCGAGATACAATTATTAAATTGGCGAGATTATTCACTTCTCATTTGTTTTATGTAATAGAAAATGTAGCCTGACAAATTTGCCTGACAAAGAAAAAACATATACCTTTGAAATAAAAACAAATGGCAAAAAAGCAGATAATACAGATAAATAATAGTAATATCTCCATTGTACAGCAAGGTGGCGAAGATTATATCTCCCTTACCGATATGGCGCATAGTCAAATGCAAGAACATATCATTTTTAAATGGATGAGTTTAAAGAGCACGATTGAATATTTAGGAGAGTGGGAAACTCTATATAATCCCAATTTTAATTGTACCGAATTCGGTATAATTAAAAACTCAGCAGGTAGCAATAATTTTGTTCTGTCAACTAAACAATGGATGGAGAGAACTGGTGCTATTGGGCTTATGGCAAAGGCGGGTAGATATGGTGGCACATACGCTCATCGTGCATAGCATACCATTTTGGCATGTGGATAAGTCCTAGATTCCAATTGTTACTTATCAAGGAGTATCAACGTTTAAAAGTCGATGAGCAAAAGCAACTCGGCTGGTCAGCGAAGCGGGAACTTGCAAAAATCAATTACCATATCCACACTGATGCCATAAAGACAAACCTTATCCCCAAAGAGCTTACCGCAAAACAGACCTCTATTGTCTATGCATCGGAGGCCGACGTTTTGAACGTTGCACTCTATGGAATCACCGCCAAGCAGTGGCGAGATACAATCCCCGAACTAAAAGGAAATATCCGTGACTATTCGACAATAAATGAATTGATATGCCTTTCGAATATGGAAAATATAAATGCAGTTTTGATTAATGAGGGAATTTCACAGCGTGACATATTGATAAAACTCAATGCAATTGCCATACAACAAATACGAGTGCTCTCAGAGGTCGATAGTCGCAAACTCTTAAAATAAAAACATATAATTAAAATCGCTATGAGGTATAGATCTCGAATTAGCATACTGCTCTTTATTTTTCTGTTTGCAGTATTTTTCTTTCCACTAACCTTGTAAACAAGATTTACAAAATATGAGGCTAAAAAGAGAGTGACTCAAAAGATCGTAACCTTTTGGGTCACCCTCTTATGTTATTCAAAAACACGGTTGATTTGAGATACTCCCCTTAAGAGAACTTCTAGAACTCCCCTTAAGAAAGTAATTGTTTCACAGTAGTTGAGATTGCACGACCGTCAGCTTTACCAGCTAAGCGTTTTGAAGCAACTCCCATAACTTTACCCATTTCTGAGGCTTGTGTAGCTCCAACTTCTGCGATAATAGATTTCAATTCAACTTCTAGCTCTTCTTGGCTAAGTTGTTTAGGCAAATAAACCTCCATATAAGAAATTTCTGCAAGCTCTTGTTCTGCAAGCTCTGGACGATTTTGCTCTTTGTAAATCAAAGCACTTTCGTTACGTTGTTTTACTAGTTTTTGGATGATTTTAATTAATTCATCATCACTAACTTCATCCTTACCTGCTGCGGCAGTTTTAGCAAGCAAAATAGCCGCTTTTATAGCTCTTAGAGACGCTAATTTTTCTTTTTCTTTAGCTAACATTGCAGATTTTATATCTGCATTAATTTGTAATTCTAAACTCATAATATTTATATTAATTTGTATTTTTTTAGAAAATATTTCACTAAAGTAATATTTTTTTCTGAAATAAAAAATTATTACAAATTTCAAATCACACCTATTATCTTTTTTTTGATTATTTTTGCACTAAGTCTAATATAAAATTAAATCGTCAGACTGGGCAGCACACACATAAAGCCAAATAATATGAAACTAATAATATTTATATTTACATTTTTTACCTTAACTACTCTTTCTGCACAGAACGTAAACAACAAAGATCTCCTTGACAAATGGGTAGCAGGTCAAACAATAACAGACGAAACTCTTCATGAGTTTGGTATAGAAAACTGTTTCAAAAGTCACGAAATAAGCCCTGAGATATTCAATAGAATAAAAGGCTTATCTTATAAAGATAACTGTACTGTTCCCTTGACAGATCTGAATTATATAAAGGTTCTACATTACAATATAGATGATGAAATTTGTATAGGAGAGATGATATGCCACCATTCTATCTCTAAAGATTTATTACAAATTTTCAGAACTCTTTTTGATGCTCACTACCCTATTGAAAGAATGGTATTAGTAGACAACTACAATGCCGAAGATGAACTTTCTATGATGGCTAACAACTCATCAGGATTTAATTTCAGGTTTGTCTCAGGCACTACGAGACTTTCTAATCATAGTTTAGGACTAGCAGTAGATATAAACCCCTTATACAACCCGTATGTAAAAACCGTAAACAACAAAGTTATTGTTGAGCCTGCTGAGTCTACAAAATATGTTAACAGGGACAACAATTTCCCCTATAAAATCGAATACAACGACCTTTGTTATAAAGAATTCACAAAACATGGCTTCACATGGGGAGGAAACTGGAAATCTGTTAAAGATTATCAACATTTCGAGAAAAAACCATAATTTGGCAAAATAATTGATGCTAAAAGTATTGCAATAATTGTTTTTAAAATAACAAAAAATATATGAAGATAGCAATAAGTGGATCTACAGGATTTATAGGAAGTGCCTTAGTTAATTATCTAGAAAGTTTTGGTTTTGAAATAGTAAGACTCTCTAGAATAGATCTTGAGTACATGTCTGATAGTAAATTAAAAAACAAAATTAGTGGCTGCTATGCTGTTATAAATCTAAGCGGTGCACCAATTTCTAAATTTTGGAGCAAAGAATACAAATACAAACTTCACAGAAGCCGTATAGAAACCACTTATAGGCTTGTTTCAATAATAAACAGATCTGTTATTAAACCAAATGTATTCATTTCTACATCAGCAATAGGAATATATAATAGGCAAGGTCGTCATGACGAAGAGTCAACTTCTTACGATAACACGTTTTTATCAAGGTTATGTGTAGACTGGGAAAAAGAAGCTCAAAGGTTAAGTCAAACAACTAGGCTTGTTATTCTTAGGTTGGGTATAGTTCTTGATAATTCTGGTGGTTATTTAAAAAATATACAAAGACCATCAAAATTCAACATTTCAGTTAATATGGGAAGTAAAAATAAAAATATTTGTTGGATATCTCTATTTGATCTCCTTAGAGTGTATAAATTTGCACTTTTCAACCATGATATCAAAGGAATTGTAAATGCTTGTAATGAGGAAACTATCCCTCAAGATTATTTAGTTGATTATCTTCACAAAAAAAATAAAGCTAAATTTAGGTTTAGGATACCTGACTATTTCATAAAATTATTTGCAGGTGACACTTCTGAGATTTTTGTTATTAATCAACACGCAGTTCCTAAAAAACTTATTGAGAACAAATTTATTTTCAAAAAACACACATTAGATAATTTATTTTAAAATGGGCAATTGAGGGTTACCCATAAGCACCCACAACAAACAATCAACCCCTGCTACACGCCATGTAACAGGGGGTTGATTGTTTTGTTTCTAGCCTTCTGAGTCACCCTCAATTAACTATCATAATTTAGGCAATATATATTCCACTATGTTATATCCTTTCTCAGGCATGTCTACTATGGCGTAAATAGTATTTCCCACCACTGTCATACGGTTAATGTCTCTATCCAATTTAAGTATACATTGCAAATTTCCATCCCAGTCATATACTTCTACTAAATCACTTTTAAGGAAAGGAGTACGTGAAATTTGTGGTCTACCTGAATAGAGTGCATATATATAATTATTATCAGAAATTACATCACGATAACCCCAGATAGTTTTCTCAGTAGGTTTAAAATTAGGATATCCTCCTGGCTTTTTAATTTCGAATACTGGGTCTTTGCTTCCGACAACACACACTTCATCAATCTCTCTATTTGAGGTATTATATTTAAATATATGCAGTTTTTTCCCATATGCATTAGCTGCCACAAACTTAGATTGTGTAGGATGACTACATAATAGCGATTTATATGCTGAACCTTCAATATTGTATGGCATAGATTCGTCTATAAGTGCATTTTTGGGGTAATCACCAATATAGGAAAGAGAAGTATCATCAAACATTAAAAAACGTTTCTCGGAAGGGAAAATACCACTTGCCAAATAAGTTAAATCAGTCAACTTACACATTGATACGTATCTATCTGTATTATCTCCCACTTTCTTTTCTGAAATTTTTATATTTTTGACATCTTCCAGATCAAAGTTCACAAATGCCCCCTTAGCGCTTACGTATACACTAACAAAGTTCTTGTCTACAAGTATATTTGTTGAGTTAAACACCTCACCATAAGCGCGTCCCGTATGCCCAAAATTAAGTAAATGTGACTTTGATTTAGTATCAAATAATGTTAACTCAGTCTCACTATTGATATTATGGACTAATAAATAATCATTAAAAGGTAGGATTCCTAAAACGCTAGCTAAAGATTCACTTACATCCCATTCAGTACCTTCTAGGTTAATGATGGTTGTAGGTTTGTTTTCACCGTTTGCGCAACTTAATAAATTAAGTGAGACGAGGATAATAAGGATAATTTTTTTCATAATATTAAAAATTACAAAGTAAATGTATTAAAATCCAATTATTTTTTTTAAAAGGATACAGTTATTTCTAAAGAATAAAAAGATTATAAACAAAACTTTCCAATCTAGTTAAACACTTTATTACAGATAAAACTATATGATTTTATTTTTTAGCAAACACCTTACAATACACAAGGTTAATATAGATGTAACTAATGAATAATTAAAGTACAACTGACCGTTTATGGACAAATATAAAGTGAGAAATTAGATTAACAAGAATTATGTTATATAAATCTCTCACTTATTATTAATACAATCTAAACATTATAATGTATCTCCGATGAAAATACTAGCACTTTATTCAGGTATAATTCACATCCTGCACCACCAAACTCACAATTGTCAGTAATTCCACTTTCATCTTGCGTTAGTGCCTCAAAGTTAGCCTCTATCATACGCTCAGCATCTGTCATTGCTGAAATCCTGTAAGCAGTATATCCAAAGTACCCTGCTGTTGCAACTACTACAAATGTTGCAGCTGTTGCGAAAAATTTCATCTTTTTCATTTTTAATTAATTTTAGGGTGTTATTAAAATAATATTTGAATATAAATATAATTATTTGAACATTGTCTTTACATTTAAAATTGGAATATTTTTAATATTGACAAAAATATAAAAAAAAAATTACAAAACCAACTTTTTTCCTATCTTTTTTACATTCATTAAATTACACCCATGCCGTGCATACACAAAAATGGGAAATAAAAAAATTATATACAATCATAAATTTATTTCTGACGATTTGTTCCTTACCAGTACACGTTTTCTATTGCTAATCTTTTTAATACAAATATCAAACACTTATTTCAATGCTCTCACAATATGGCGTTTATTAGCAGGACCTGCAAGTCGTTTAACCTCAAAACCTGCACTTCGTAAGGCTCTTTTAACATCGCCTTTTGAGCTATAAGTCATAAATACAGAACCTGTAGTCATAGATGAATATAACTCCGTAAAAATAGCTTCACTCCACAAATCAGGCTGAGTATCAGGCGAAAATGCATCATAATACACGACCTCTATATTTTTAGGAAAATTATCAAATTTAGTTATATCAACCTGGTACTTTGTTATAGCAAAGTTCTCATGTATCTTTATAGGTTCTTCATTATTCCATTCTAGGCTATGCGCTTTTAAAAACAACTCATAACACTGCTCTGAACATAATTTCTCGAATCCCATATTCTCTATAACATCCATAGATAAAGGGAAAAGTTCTAAGGTATGATAATCTATTTGTTTATCATTCTCCAAGGCATATTCTAATGTTAAGAGCATATTTAAACCCGTTCCAAAACCCATTTCAAACACTCTAATCTTCTGCTTATCCACAAACTTCAACCCTGAATCTATATACACATACAAACTCTCTTGTACAGCTCCAGAAGTAGAGTGATATGTATCGTGAAACAGATGATGCTTCACACTTTTAGAACCATCTTCGGTCTCTATTATCTCACCTTTATAAAACTCCATATTAATTTACCTGTGATAAAGGCTTCTTACCTTCAAAGAATAAAATTATATTCTCCGAAGAATACAAACCCATTTCTATTCTTGCATCTACAGTTTGTGTACCTATATGAGGTACTAAAACTACATTATCTAATTCAAAAAGTTCTTTAGAAATATTGCCATCCCCTTGCTCATACACATCTAAAGCAGCACCGCGGATAATATTATTCTTAAGTGCAAAAATCAAATCTTGCTCTTTAATTAAATCACCTCGTGCTGTATTCACAACTATAGAAGTAGGTTTCATCAATTTAAAACTCTCTAAGGTAAAGACACCTCTTGTTTGCGGTGTCGATGGTGCATTTATAGATAGAAAATCACTTTGTTGTAATAATTCTTCAAAACTAACATATTTAGCACCCAAACTTTGCTGCTCAACACTAGCCAATTGAGTTCTGTTATGATAGATAATCTTCATACCAAAAGATTGTGCACGTTTAGCAACTTCTTTACCTATCCTACCCATTCCAAAGATACCCAAGGTCTTCCCATGAAGCGTAACACCTAGGTTACTAAGTATATCCCACTTATAATTCTCGTTATTACGCATTTCCCTATCTAAGAAAGCTATCTTGCGTGAAATATCAAGCATAAGACCCATTGCTAATTCTGCTGTAGGTATCGTAACAGGATCGGGAGTATTAGTTACAACTATTCCTTTTTCTGCTGCATATTCCCAGTCAATCTTATCATAACCAACACCAAAATTAGCTATAATTTTAAGTTTCTCACCTTTATCTATAAGCTCCTTATCCACTTTTGCTGTAAAGAATGCAAGCAAAGCATCAGCATCTTTAATCTCCTCAAAAAGTTCTTCACGCGTAAAGTCACGTCCTTTGGGAGGGCGCACCACTATAAATTTATCTACTAAAGATGCAAAGCCTGCATCTAGCATATCACCTGCAATAACAATCTTCTTCATATTAGTATGAACTATCATAATAAATTGCCATAACTTTAAATATGGCTGTTAGGTTTGTTTTTTCTATTTCTATATCATCAAATTCAGGATTTGCTGCTTTACATATAATAATGTTATCATCACTAGTACACTGCAATAAATTACGCACATACCTACGTCCATCTTTAAACATTATAAGATGTGGTTTCCCATTATTAAACCTTATATCAAAAGTTTTATTTCTTTTAAGCAACAATATACTGTTAATAGAAATCATAGGACACATACTCGGGTCATTCACTATTACAGCAATATCCTCACTCCTAGCATTACAAAAGGGCACATATCTTATAATATCAAGAGTACTATTAGCACCTGTTGATTTTACTATATTGATATCAAAAACTGGTACTAAATTATATGATGTTTTAGTCTTTTTGCTTGTGTTATCATACATCACCTGACTTTCACTAAACATCTCACCCTCTCCATTCAACAACCATTCTTTATTAATATTAAGATTAGCTGTTAAAATCTCAAAATTTCTCCTTGATAATTTACTACTACCAGTTTCTATCATTGAGTATGCGCTCTTTTTAATTCCACAGATTTCACCTATTTGTTCCTGAGTGAGCCCCAACTCTTTGCGCACTATTTTTAATCTTTCGTGTATTGATAACATTGTTAAAAGTTTTTACAATTAAAAATTCACTTTATACATTTAATGAATTATTAAAACAAACAATCCCATTTAATATATCTTAGTAAAGATATAACTTTATATCCTAATAACCAAATATTTCATACAACAAAATCTATCTACATGACAAAAAATCAAACACATTAAACTTATATTTTGATTCATAGCCACTTACAAGTATGTGTATTATGACTTCTAGTCCAGCTTTTACGAAATTTTTAGCTTTATAACCA
>JAWXTP010000007.1:0-48308 GCA_044433415.1 Rikenellaceae bacterium | reverse complement strand
CAATCGTGGACGCTAAATTTTGAAGCCCCATACAGCATCGAGCTGTATGGGGCTTCTGTCTGAAAATAGCTGCCAGGGACAAACTGGGTCGCGACAAGCGACTAAAGATTGATGAAAAAAATGGTGGAAAGATTTTGTGAAAGATTTCCACGCTTGTCGCCATTAATCATTCATCATTTAACATTAATCATTATCAATAATACCCAATATTTAACATAAAATACCCAAAAAATTTGGTTTTGCATAATATTTAATATACTTTTGTCGCGTATTTATGCTCGTGCTTCACGTTGTGAAATGTTAAAAAGAGCAATTTAATTAATTAGAAAATCATGAAGAAGACTATTTTATGTGCCTTAGCGGTAGCATTTTCTTTAAATGCTTATGCGGAAGGTTACCAAGTAAACACGCTTAGTGCAAAACAATTAGGTATGGGTCACACATCTGTATCGCAAAAATTAAATTCTGAATCAGTATGGTTTAACCCTGCTGCTGCGGTTTTTCAAGACCAAAAATTCTCAGTTTCTGCTGGTGTAACAGGTATTATGGCTACAGCAACATGTACGCCTAAAGATAATGATGACCCTACAGCTACTTATGGAAATCCTACAACTTACACGTCTGATAATGACTGGTCTACACCTTTGTATTTATATGCTAACTACAAAGTAAATGAGAACTTATCTGTAGGTCTTAGCTTAAATACTCCTTTTGGTTCATCTATGAACTGGGGCGACGATTGGGCAGGTGCTCATTTAGTACAAAATATTAGCCTACAATCATATACAGCACAACCAACTATCTCTTATAAAATGTTAGACGGTAAACTTTCTATTGGTGCTGGTCTTATGATGTCTTGGGGTACTTTCGAGTTGTCAAGATCTATGTTTGAAGTAACTCCAGGATCAAGCGCTCTAGTTTCTGCAACGTTAGGTGGTGATGCAGGTGTTAAATTTGGTATCAATGCAGGTGTTATGTATAATATTAATGATAAATGGACTCTAGGTGCTTCTTACCGTTCAAGAATTAATATGGCTGTAGATGCAGGTGAAGCTCAGTTAAACTATGCTAGCGATGCTATCAAAGATGCTTACGATCCTTATATTCCTGATATCGACACAGGTACTTTCACTGCTGAGTTACCTCTACCTTCTACTTTGTCTTTAGGTACTACTTTCTGTCCTACAGATCGTTGGAATCTTTCTGCTGAGTTCCAATGGGTGCAATGGGGTGCTTATGATGTGTTAGATGTTAAATTTAATGAACCTTCTTTAAATGGTTATAGCATTACAGCTACTAAAAATTACTCTAATACTATGATTACTCGTTTTGGTGCGCAATATGTAACTGCTGATTGGTTAACAACACGCCTAGGTTTCTATGTGGACGAAAGCCCTGTAGCTTCTGACTATATGAACCCTGAAACTCCATCTATGACTAAAGTTGGTTATACTTGTGGTTTTAGTATCATGCCTTGTAAAAAGAATCGTGACTTCTCTATAGATTTCGCTTATGCTTATATCTCTTCTGCTGATCCAGAACGTGCAGGTTCATATCCTATCATTGATTCTACGGGCGCAGTAAGTGACGTATTCTCTGCTAACTATACTACTAAAGCTCACACCGTATCTTTTGGTGTCAGTGTTGGCTTCTAGGTGGGTTGGTTTTCCGGCATAAACATCGGGAAAGCTTCTCCCAATAACGGCCTATATTTTTCACCTTTTCCGAAAAAGAAGTGCTCACAACCTCGAGGTTGCTCCGCATTCTTTTCCGAAAAACGCAAAAAATCTAAGCCATTCTTGGAAAAAGCGGACAATCCGTTTCCTGCCCTGTGCAGACAAAATACTTGCAGATAAAACCCTGTGCAGATTTTTATAAAAAACAGCATATAAATTATGTAATAATCATAATTTATATGCTGTTTTTCGTTTCCTCATTTTAGAAACTAGTTAGGTATTATTTCAACTATCGTTATAGTTGAAATTGTATATTGTGATTTGTTAATAAAATATTGAAATAAATTTGGATTTGTCATGATTTATTGTTATTTTGGAGTAAATGGTATATGTGATGCGGGGATTTTAATGAAATGAAAGTTAGGTAATTTCGTTTTATTAAAAATATACCTATATAAATATAGATATTATACAGTGAAAGTGATTAGTGAGAGAGAATAACCCCCTTTTTTACTGTCTTGTTTGTGATTATTTCGTTTTACAAATATTAAACTGTATAAATTATGAAGAGAATCCTACTTTTATTATTGGTGTTTCCTCTTGTATCATTTGCAAGTCCGCAAGGTCAAGGAACCCAAAGTAAGAAGGAGCAAAACCTTCTTACCTCACTCTATTATGAGTTTAATGATGTTTATGCAAGTAACGAAGAACTTGCTAAACTTAACAATGTTATAAAGCTACTTGTTGGCGACCCAACAATAATAGTCAAAATTGAAGGATATGGTGATCCTGTCGGAGGCAAAGAGGTTAACGATAGAGTCTCCTTGGCGCGTGCAAGTCGCATAGCAAGTTACCTTATCCGGCACATGGTCTCAGAATCACAAATTACCTATGAAGGTTGCGGTATAGACAGCTCAGCTAAAAGTGACGCATTAGCACGTCGTGTTGATATCTCACAAGTCATTACTGTGGCAATAAAGCCAATTTCAAAGAAAGATAAACCTATAGATAGCTCAGCAACAAAGCCTACTGATAAGCCTAAAACCACCGAGGAGACAGCAGAAAAACGCCCAGTGGCAGATATTCCAGAGGAGACAACTCCTGATGTGACAACTGCTAACTCTAAAGATGGATTCTCATTGCGTACTAACTTGCTATACTGGTGTGTAGGCAATATAAACTTAGGTGTGGAATACACAAAAAATAGTTTTGGCTACCTTATCAACGGAGGTTATTCACCTTTTGCAAAAACGGAATGGAATTATAACTTAGGTAGCTGGTTTGTGGCACCTGAAATTCGTTACTATCTTGGTGTGAAAGAAGCGTGGTTTGTTGGTGCTCAGTTCATAGCAGGAGGCTATAATTACAAACTATCTGACACAGGTTATAAAGGCTCCACAATTGGAGGAGGTGTTACAGGAGGTTACAAACTAAATATAAGTGAAAAGCTAGATATGGATTTTAGCCTTGGTTTGGGTTATGGTACACGTAAGTATGATACTTACTACAAACATGAAAATGGCACAAACGTATACGTTGACAAGGATGTTACAAAGAATACCTTTATGCCTATTCAACTTGGTGTTTCCCTAATTTTTAAATTGTAGAACTATGAAGAAAATATTATATGCATTAGTTGCAACGGCATTTGCCATAAGTTGCTCGGAGTTCGAGATTTATGAAACTCCATATCCTGACAGTGCAACAGTAAACATAAATGTTGAGTGGACTACACTTCACGATGGTGATGCTGCCCCAACTGAGTACGCAATCCTAAACAATGGTACAGAACAAAAAGTATCAGAAGAGACCACTTATATTTTAGAGCCTACTGCTGATAATGATTTTTTAGTCTATAATTTCCCTTCGGGTATTACCATATCTAATGGTGTGGCAACGCTTAATGAGGCTACTCGTGTAGCATCAGACCCTGAGCCAAATCCAGGACACCTGTATTATGGTACTGTTTCTGTAGCTTTAGTAGCTGACAACGAACAAGATATAAAAGTTGTGACTTGTAGGGGAACAGCTCCATTGACTATAAATTTAAGTTATGATAAAGACTACATCGCAAATATAAGCAGTGCAATTGTTGAGTTGAGTGGTATCGCAACATCACGCAACCTTTTAACAGGATTGCTAACAGATGAAAGTACGTTATTTCAGTATCCAACACTAGACGATAGCGGTACTTTAACATTAAGCTACAATATTTTTGGTACTATTGGTAGTGCACAGGAGTTAACAATCACATTCATAACTGTAGACAACCAGACAATGACTGTTACTAGTGATTTGTCAACACTGTTTAGCACTTTTAATGATAACATGGAAACTCTAATTCTTACAGGGGATTTGAACCTACCTATTAATATTGAAGCAAATGGATCAATAAATAATTGGGGTAATGGTTCTGGAGGAACAGTAACTGCAAAATAATCTTAAAATTATGAAAAAAGCCATATTATATATAGGTATAGTCGCAGCGATTATCGGCTGTACCAAAAGTGAGGAGTTTACAAATACTACTGATGAGCGTATTACCTTTAATGCAGTAACTATTACTTCGCGCGTTACAGATGATGGTAATGCACTTTCATGGGAAGTTGACGATCAAGTTACAATTACTACAACTGATGGAAGTAAAACAGGGATTTATACTATCACTAGTGTAACAACAGGTGACATGAGTCACTATTCGGGTGATGTACTATGTACTAATGCAGGGATAAATAGTACAGAACAGACTTTCTTAAGTTGGCACCCTGCTACATTAAACCTTGTAGATAGTGTATTTGCTCTTGACCTGAGTGAGCAAAGTACAGTCGAGCAATTTGTCTTTGGTAGTGTAACTACTTCTACATCTGAGGCTACTATTATTTTTGACCCTATCTATACTAAGCTAGTCTTTAACCTTACAGCAGGAGGTGTAGATGTTAGTGACCTTACAGGTGCTACAGCAACTCTTACAGGAGCAAATACAAAGGGTGACTATAATTACAGTACAGTGGTTTTCTCTAATTTAAGTTCTTCGACTCTTAGCCCTGAACTTGTGGTGTCAAGTGATGTCGCTACTGCTTCTGTTACTATCTATGTTCTAGAAACTGAGGTGGAAAATAGTAGTCTTATTATTAATGTAGGTGGTGAGCACTTTATTACTTCCCTTGCAGGTAAAAGTTGGGTTAAGGGTAATATGTATGAGTATGATGTTACTGTAGGAGATAAAGTTCCCGATATGTATTTTACTTACATTGACAAAACTTATATTGTAGAATCAATAACTGCAACAAAGTCAAACTAACTATTTAATGATTATGAAAAAAATATTATACATTATATCCGCTGTGGGGTTAATAGTTAGCTCGTGCAGCAAAGATTTTGAAACTAACATAGATAGTAACGCATTAGTTGCAGCATCGTTTAATGGGGCTAGCATCACTCGTGTAGTTGATAATATGTGGCAAGAGGGAGACCAAATAGGAGTATATGCCTATGATACAGAAGGAGACATATATGATAGTTATAGCAATATTCCTTATGAGAATATATCTGATGGAGCTGTATCAGCCTTTGATATATCGGGTACTACAACAATTTACTATCCAACAAATGGTAACGCTTTGACTTTTCTTGCCTACTCTCCATATCAGGACATTAGTGAGGATTATGTTTATTCTGTTGACGTGTCAGACCAAACTGACCCTGCGCTTATTGATCTTATCATCTCAGACGAAGGTAAAGAATATTCTAAATCAAACCCTACAGCTGAGTTGTCATTCTCACATGTGTTATCTAAACTTTCAATGGACTTAAAGGTAGGCGAAGGTTTAACATCGTCAGAACTAGAGGATATAAGCATATCTATTAATGGTATTTCAGTTAAAGGAACCTATAATCTTGCTGATAATACTATCATTACAGACGAGGATGGCAAGTCGGTAAACCCACTTACTGTAACTAATGGTACGGATTATGAAGCTATACTTATCCCTGGCACCTATTCTGCAATGGAGGTGACTTTTAACCTAAAAGATGGCGTGAAATAGTACTCTTGGGATGCTTCAGGTATAGAGCTTGAGAGTGGTATGGAACATACCTATACTGTAGTTATTACAGAAACTGGTATTACAATTGGCAGTAGCACAATTACTAGTTGGGTCAGTAATGATAGCGAGGAATTTACGGCAGGAAAGGCCTTATTGATTTCTACAGCTGAGGAATTAAAAGATTTTGCTACAGCAGTAAATAGCGGTATTTCTTATGAAGGGATTACCTTGACGATGACTCAAAATATTGACGTAAATTGTTCTGAGAGCGACCCTTGGATTTCAATAGGTACAGTATTGCCAGAAACTGGTGATTACAATATTTTCAAAGGAACATTGGATGGTAACGGTTATACAATTTCTGGTTTATATATTGATGATAAAACTAACCTCCTACCAAGTTTATTTGGTTATATTGGTGAAAGTGGGTGTGTAAAAAATCTAACAACAGAAGGTCAGTTAACATGCACAATAACAAATGATATTTCTTATGTGGCTGGTATTTCATCATTATCTTATGGCTATATTTACAATTGTATAAATAAAATGACGCTAAATATCAATACAGTGGTGATAGTTGCTGGCATAGTTGGTTATAACTGTGGAATTGTCGAAAACTGTGTAAATAAAGGTAGCATTTATGCAAATTCTGATTGTCATATGTGTGGTTTAGTAGGAAACAATGCAGGAACTGTTTTGAATTGTAGTAACTTAGCAAATTTAGAATCTAGCGGTGGAGGATCTGTAATAGGTATATCAATGGGTAATAACGCAGGAAATATTATTAACTGTCATAATTCAGGAAATATAACTGGTACTGCAATGATAGCGGGTATAATACTGGGTAATAACGCAGGAAATGTTATTAACTGTTACAATACAGGAACTATGAGTGGCAGTGAGTATGCTTCAGGTATAGCGTATATAAATACTGAAGGTGCTATCAATAATTGTTACAACGTAGGTGCTTTTAATAATAATCAATTTGATATAGGTGTGATGTTATCAAATGATAAAGGCACTGTTACTAATTGTTACTATAGTAATGGCGTATTTTTTGATATTATTGATAATAATATTTCTTCAACAACAACGTATGCAATGACAGAAAACACTATGAAGTCAGAATATTTTACAATTTTACTTAATAACAATGCTTACGATTATAACACAAATAGTGCATCTACGTTACAAGCATGTGCGTGGGTGGATGTTGAAGGTGGATATCCAACGTTTGATTTTAATAGCAAACCAGATTACACAGAGCTAACTAGTATTGATAATATACGTTATATTGAGACAGTTGAAGATTTGTCAACGTTTGTAGCTCAAGTATCTTTAGGCTCTAATTTTATGGGAGATACAGTCACACTAAAAGCTGATATTGATTTTAAAGGTAGCGATGCCAATATGTGGAGCATGATAGGTTCTGAAAGTAACAGATTTGAAGGCTTATTTGAAGGTGGAGGACATACAATATCAGGAATATACTACAGTTCGTTATCAAGTTTTTCAACTTTTGGAATGTTTGGTGCCATAGGAGCTAATGGTAAAGTTAGAGACTTAGCTGTTGAAGGTTCTGTGGTTTTGTCAGGCGATATGCTTACTGTTGCTTCAGGTATAGCTTATACTTCTTATGGTGTTATAGAAAATTGTATAAATAAAATTAAATTAAGTGGAATGATTGCTGGTGGCTTTGTGTATGCTAATTAAGGTAGTATAATTAATTGCTATAACGCAGCAAGTGTAACAGGAGATGAATATTCTGGAGGAGTGGCAATTGTAAATTATGGTACTATAACTAATTGTTATAATGTAGGAAGTGTAGATGGATTAACTTCTTCTGGAGGTATAGTAGGGAAAGTAGAGGATTCAAGTAGTGGTGCTATAAACAACTGTTACTCTCTTGAAGGTAGCGTAAGTGGTATCTTAGACGGGGATAATGGCACTGTGAAATCATCTATAGAGATGCAAGCTACAGCATTTGTAGACTTGATAAATGGTTCTCAAAGCCCTGCTCCGTGGAAAGCGGACTATGAATTGTCAAGCCAAGTGAATAATGGTTATCCAATATTATCGTGGCAGTAGACAGATTTTGTTATTATGAATTTATAGGCAACTAAAAAACAACTCGACTTCCTACAAAGAAGCCGAGTTGTTTTTTTATCTGCTTATGTTTAGTAAACTTCTAAAAACTGGGTTTTAACGCTTTCGGATTTTAACGTTTCATCTTTGAATTTTTACAAATACGCCGTGGGAACCACCACGCCTGTATTTATAAAACTCCAAATCTAAAACTTTAAAATTCGAAATCGAATAAAACCAGCTTCTAGAACTTTCCTTTAGTAAATTTGTTCTCTAAGAGTTTTAAGCATGACAAGGTCTGTTTTCATATCTATACCCAAGGTCGTAAGCATATCTCCAACAATGGCTGCTGAGACTCCTCCTTGTACGGCACGCTCTTGTATGCGTGTTATTAAAGTACGTCCCCCAGCAAAACGAATTACAGCCTTTGGATAGATGATTTTGAAAATAGCAAAGGTTCTGAGAATATCTTCGTCGCTTAGAGGTTTGCTAGCTTCTAGTGGAGTCCCCTTAATAGGGTTAAGTACGTTCATAGGGATGGAATCTACCTCTAGAGAGCGAAGTAGTAGAGCTAGTTCTATACGTTGTTCAGCGCTTTCGCCCATACCAATGATGCCACCAGAGCAAATAGTCATACCGACCTCCTTAGCGTAATTTATGGTCTCGATTTTATCTTCTATGGTGTGAGTGGTACATAAATTATCGAAGTGCGAAGGAGCAGTTTCAAGGTTACAGTGGTAACGCTTACAACCTGCATCAAATAATTTCTGAAGCTCCGCCTTGCCAAGCAATCCCATAGAAGCGCATAATTCTATGTTTACATTGTCTTTTAGATATTGGTAAACAGGTGCTATCTTTTCTATTTCTGCGGTACTCATTTTACGCCCAGAGGTAACAAGTGAAAAACGACTTACACCACTATTGGCATTATGTTGTGCCATATTTATTATTTTGTCTGCCTCTAATAGGGGGTAAATTTCTATGTTTGTATTATAGAATTTACTTTGAGAGCACCATTTACAATTTTCTGAACACTTCCCACTTCGCGCATTAATAATAGAACACGTGTCAAATTCCTTAACATCATACTTTTTGCTTAACTCTCTAGCTAAAGATAAAAGTTCGTTAAGTGGCATATTTTCATACAGATAAAGCGCCTCTTCACTATTAATAGCGTATTCTTTTAAGATTAATTCTTCTAACTCACCTAAATTCATTATATTTGTTTTTATTATAAAAGAAATTTACCTAAGGGAATTTCTATAACTCCCCTTAAAATGTTAATAACTAAGTATTTTAAATCAAATGATAAGACAAAAGTTAGATGAATTGGCTGATAGCGGAAATTATCGCTCTCTGCGTTCATCACAAATAGTATCATCAAAAATTATATCTATAGATAATAATACGTATCTTAATTTATCGACAAATGATTATTTAGCTCTTAGTGATGCAAATGTACAAAAACAATTTGTAAAAGACCTAGATTTTTCTGCTGAATTTATGTTAAGTAATCCATCGTCACGTCTTATGTGTGGAAATTCAGAGGATTACACAATTTTGGAAGATAAATTAGCCAAGCTTTTCAATAAAGAAGCAGCTTTAGTGTTAAGTTCAGGTTTTATGGTAAATTCGGGTGTTTTACAGGCTGTTACGACAAAAAAAAAATTGGTGATAGCTGACAAAAAGGTGCATGCTAGTATTATAGAGGGTATGAAATTGTGTGAGGCTCAGTCTATGCGCTTTAAGCATAACTCTATAGAACATTTACAATCTCTCTTAGAGAAATATTCTGCAATAGCATCAGAAACCTGGGTTGTCGTAGAGTCTATTTATAGTATGGATGGTGATATTGCACCCTTAGCAGAGATTTGTGAATTGAAAAAGAAATATGGCTTTAAACTTTATGTAGATGAAGCTCACGCTTTCGGTGTGCGTGGAGCTAAGGGATGTGGTATGTTAGAGGAGTTAGGTTTAAGTGCTGAGGCTGAAATAATTGTCGCTACTTTGGGTAAGTCTGCTGCTTCTTGTGGAGGGTTTTTAATTTGTTCAGCTTTGTATAAGGAACTACTTATAAATAAAATGCGCACTTTGATTTTTTCTACAGCGCTAGCACCTATAAACCTAAAGTGGAGTAGTTTTATAGTTGATATTATAGAAAAATCAACAGAAAGGCGTGCTCAGATAGATAAACTTCGAAAAGTTGCTTGTAGCGTTTTGAATAAGCAATTTGAATCTCATATTATCCCTATAAAGACAGGTTGTAACTTTAAAACTCTAGAATTAGTAGAACAGTTAAAGGCTGAGGGTTACTTAGCGACTGCCATACGTTATCCTACTGTAGCTAAGGGGGATGAGATGGTAAGGGTTTCATTAAATGCCTCGATGACAGAGGAGGAGTTAGTTGATTTTTTTAATGCAGTTCTTGAATTTGCATAGTATTTGAAACATAGTAGTTGTATATATATATTTATTAACAGCACTTTCGAGTGCTTAAAAAAAATTACTATGAAAAAAATTACTTTAGTTTTAGTGTCTCTTTTCGTATCCGTTTCGGCATTCGCTCAGTTTGGATATGGTGCAAGAGCAGGTATGAATTTCTCTACCTTAGTTAATAATGGTGACGGGATAGTATCGGAATGGCGTGTAGGTTTTGCAGGTGGTGTTTTTGTGGATTACCGTTTTTCAGATCTTTTCGCTTTAGAGCTTGATGGTCTTTATTCTCAGCAGGGTGTCAATAAGTTCAAGTTGAGAGATGACGATGTAGATTATCACGTAAGATCAAATGTAGATTATATTACTATGCCTTTGTTAGCTAAATTTTATTTAATGGATGGTATGCACTTTGATCTAGGACCTCAGGTGTCATTTCAAGTACGTGAAAAGCATGCTGACAATGTGGTAGCAAAACAGCTTACAAGCGATACTAATAAAACTATATTAGATGGAGTTATAGGTGTTGGTTATGAGTTTGATTTTGGTCTTTTATTAGACTTAAGATACGCTATGGGGCTTACTTATACCTATAAAGAAGCTGATGATGTAAGGATTAATAAAAATAGAAACTCAGTTCTTCAGTTAACTGCTGGATGGCGTTTTTAATAAATTAGTAGGAGATTCTACCCTGTAACACATTGGGCAGGATCTCCTACTAATCTTATAAGTCCTTATTAATAATGTTTATTCCCATTAATGATAGGTCTTTAATTATTTGTTCAAAGTCGTCAGGATGATACCATTTAGTTTCTTTATCTCTATTAAACCAAGTCATTTGACGTTTAGCATAGCGTCTAGAGTTGCGCTTTACAAGTTCTACAGCTGTTTCGAAATCTATATTACCATCGTAGAAGTCAAAAAATTCTCTATAACCTACTGTCTGTAGAGAGTTGAGTTCACGCATAGGATATAAGGTTTTTACTTCTTCCTCTAAGCCCTCTTCAAGCATTAAATCTACTCTTAGATTTATCCTGTCGTATAGCTCAGGGCGAGGTCTTGTAAGTCCTATTTTTATTATCTCAAAGTCTCGTTTTTTAGAGACTCCCGTACGTAAATCACTATATTTCTTACCTGTCGAAAGGCATACTTCTAAGGCTCTTATAACTCTACTTTTATTGTAAACATCTAGCGATTCCACATATTCAGTATCAAGAATGCGAAGCTCATCTACTAGGTTTTCTATACCTTCTTTTTCTAACCTTTCAGTAAGCTCCTTTCTTAGAGTGTCATTGCTAGGTGCTATATCGTCTATGCCTTTACATAGGGCATCTATATAAAGCCCTGAACCTCCTGACACAACAACAAAGTCTGACTCTTTATGTAGCTCGTTAATTATACTTAAGGCTTCTTTTTCGTATCTACCTGCTGTATAATGTGTATTGATACTTTCCGTTTGTATGAGATAATGTTTAACTGCTGCAAGTTGTTCTACTGTAGGTACTGCTGTGCCTATACGCATTTCCTTGTAAAGTTGTCGAGAGTCTGAAGATACTATGCTGGCGTTAAAATGTTTAGCAATATCTATACTAAGGTCAGTTTTACCAACTCCTGTAGGCCCTAAAAGTACTATAACATATTTTTTTTTAGTCTTCGTCATAGTAATCATCATTTCCGTCAAAATCGCCCCAGTCATCCATAGCTTCATCAAAGATAGATGAGTTGCCTGTAGTAGCATCTGCATCAAATTGGTCAGGCGCTTCACCATGTGCAAACATCACGCGTGGGTAGCTTTCGTTTTTCTCAGCTTCTTTCATGCCGTGGTATTTCACAAAGAAAGCCCTGTCTTGGTAAATATCAAATACAAATAGTAGGTTGCTACATCCCTCAATAAGAAGTTTAGATACTGTAGCTTTTTCCATGGTTTGAGGTGCTACATCTTCTTCAGATAGAGGTTCTAAACCCATATCTTCAAGTGTGTATTCTTGATATTTATGCCAATTTTCGTCAGATACAAAGAATGAAGCCATTTCATAATCATCGTAGTCTAAATCTTGACAGATAAGAGCGTGAAAATCTTTTAACGTTGTATATTCGTCAATTTCATATATTCTAATGAAGTTATCATCCTCTTCACTAGTTACTTTGTATTGAAATACCATTGATAAGTCTTCCATAATTTTAAATTTTGTAAATATATAAGATATTTTCTCTTATGTGAGATTAAACACAAATATATGAAATTTATTAATTATTACCAATTTTCTACTTTAAAATTACTTTTGAAATTTGGATTTTGCAATTCAGCTAAAAATTTTAGCACATCTTTAGAGTCAGGAGCATCAAAAAGTGTAGGTTGCTGAGCTTTACCAAAATTGACAGCTCGAATGTGGAAGTCATCTAGTTCAGTGACAATGCATTGTATTTTGTTGTCGTTAAGTGTAAGTTCTGCTTTAACCTCAGCTAAATTGCTAAAATAGCTAAACGTTATTTCACTTAAAAGACCTAATTTAGCTTCTTTCTCTTGTAGAGTGAAGTAGCCTCCGTCAAAAAAAGACTCTTTGTTTATGACCTTCTCAGCTTTTTGAAACCTGTAATTATTAGAATACTTTTTGTGGTTTATATTACGCTTTTTGAAAGATTCTAATAGTCTGTAAATGTCAAAACCCTGTTCTATATAAAGGTGAGATACGTTTCTACAGCCAAGTCCACAGTAAGTAAAGATATCATTGTGTAGTAGATTAATCTGTTGGTCTGTACAGTTTTTTGTAAGTATGGCCACACTAGTCCGTGAACCTCTATATAGTGAATTTAGTTTTCCATAACGAGATTCAAAATACCTATTAGAATTGTCAGAGCCTGTAGCAATAATAGCTTCTAATGGGCTATCGTCCTCTAACTTGTAAATAGGAGTTTTAGGGTTTATGTTTTTAATCTCAGAGACCACCCAATCGATTAGTGCTTTATCTTTTGAGGAGGGTTTATAGTAACATGTGGAGCCCGAAATTAATACGGCTAACAGGTCGTAAAATCCAACAAGAGGGATGTTGCCAGCCATAATTACCCCTACATTGTGTGTTGAGGTGAAATTATAGGGAGCTACCCATTTTGTAAGTTCACTTTCTATGAGCATAGTACTACATATAGCCTTAACGGAATTTACTATGGTGTCTTCACTAAACCAGCTATTGTCTTTTAGTGCTTTTGTTATTACCTCTTGTGGTATGTCACTTGAAAGCCGACTTTTAAGAGTTAAAAATGTATTTAGCATCTCTATAATTTGTCTTTATACAACTTTTCAACTAGAATTAAATCTTCTGGTGTATCTATAGCATGTGTTTCGCTATTTGTGATAGCAACTTTCACCTTATAACCGTTCTCTAGCCAACGTAATTGCTCTAGGGATTCTGCCTGTTCTAGCACACCCATTTCTAGTTTTGTGATTTGGTGGAGCACTTCGCTTTTGTAGGCGTAAAGTCCAATGTGTTTAAAATATTGGTGGTTCTTACTCCAATTTTGTTTCTCAGAATTGCGCAAAAAAGGAATAACACTACGGCTGAAATATATGGCGTGTGAGTCTTTTGAAAGTACTACTTTAGGAGTATTCTCGTTGAAAATATCGTCTTCAGCCGCGAAAGGTTTTACTAAAGTTGCAATTTGAGTATCTTTATTTTTGAAGCATTCTTTTATAGAGTTTAGTTGTTCTAGACTTACAAAAGGCTCGTCACCCTGCACATTTACGACAACGTCAAATTCGGTATTGAATAGCTTTTCAGCCTTTAAATGTGCCTCTGCAACCCTATCTGTACCACTTTTGTGACTTTGAGAAGTCATTATTACATTGCCCCCAAATTTTTTCACACAATCTTCAATTCTAGAGTCGTCAGTAGCCACTGCTACAAAGTCATAAATATCTGATACTCTTTTGTATACGCGTTCTATCATAGGTGTACCAAGTATCTTTACTAGAGGCTTTCCTTCAAAGCGTGAAGAGCCATATCTTGCTGGAATTAATGCTATAAATTTCATTTTTATTAAAAATATTTAAAATTAATAGTGCAAAGTTATTTTATTTTTTTATCTTTGCAGTGAATATAGGCATAAAAAATGTATTTCATATTTGTCCGCCGAGATTTCCCTATGAATTATATGGGGCTTTTAAAAATTGAATTTTAACGCTTTTATATTTATATGTTTAATCTTTGAATCTTTATAAGTATGCCGTGGTAACTGTGCGTACTATTTGTAAAACTCAAAATCTAAAATTTATAAATCCAAAATCAAATAAAACCAATTGTTAGAACTCACCATAAGAGAATGTTCTGAACTGGAATTTTGTAATTCCCATAAATAATCAATACTATAGAATGGAAGATAAAGAGCTTCTTAAAAAGAAGAAACTGGTCGATTTGCGTGTAATTGCTAAGTCGCTAGGTATAAAAAGTGCTGAAAGCTATAAGAAAGATGAACTTATAGCTCAGATAGCTAAAGTAAGTTCATCGTCGCCTGAAAGCAAAGAGGCAGATGTAGCTCCAGAGACTAATGTTATAAAAGAAGATGTTACCCCTAAACCAAGAAGAGGTAGGATTAAAAAAGTTGTAACCGTTAAAGAAACAGAACTAGATTTTACAGATTCTGAAATAAAGGATGTTTCTAGTGATATTGTAGAGCAAAACACTGAAGAAAGTAAAGTTTCAGAGACAACTTCTACAGAAGATGCTTCAATAGAAAATAACATTATTGAAAAGACTTCTAATGAAGCAGATCTAGTAGATGTAGCTTCAGATTTAGCTCGTAGAACAAGACCAAGGACACCAAGCAATAAATATGTTCCGTTCCCTCCAAGAAAAGATTATCAAAAGTCTAAAATTAAGCGCCATCAAGATTTTGCAAGACCAACGCAAGATAACAATGCTTATGCTGAAAGACAAAATGACAATAGAGTTTCTTTAGAACCTGAAGTGTCAGCTAGTCCTGTAGAACAAAATGCACAGCCTCAAAGAAACATGAGACGTAGAATCGTTAGAACCGAGCCTATAGTTGAAGCTAATGAGGAAGTCTTAAGTACAACTACAGAAGCTCCTGTAGACGAATATGCAGAGCAACAAAATGCAGCTATAGCAGCTAGAGAAGAACAAGCATTAAGACAACAACAAGCATTACTTAAGCAAAAACGCGAAGAGTTCCAAGGTACTATTAAAAGTTCGGGAGTCTTAGAAGTTTTGGCTGATGGTTATGGTTTCTTACGTTCTTCAGATTATAACTACTTAAACTCACCAGACGATATTTATGTTTCTCCATCACAAATTAGAACTTACGGTCTAAAACAGGGAGATACAGTATTCGGTGAAATTAGACCTCCAAAAGATGGAGAAAAATATTTCCCTCTCGTAAAAATAGAAATGGTGAATGGTCTTAGACCTGAGGAGTTAAGAGATAGAGTAATGTTTGAATATCTTACACCTCTTTTCCCTGAGACTAAATTTAATATAGCAGGCGGTAGACACAATAACATGTCAAACCGTGTTGTAGATATGTTCTCACCTATAGGTAAAGGTCAACGTGCTCTAATCGTTGCTCAGCCTAAGACAGGTAAGACTATGTTGTTAAAATCTATAGCTAACGCCATAGCTGATAACCATCCAGAAGCATATATGATAGTGCTTCTTATTGATGAACGTCCTGAGGAGGTTACTGATATGCAACGTTCTGTAAATGCTGAGGTTGTAGCTTCAACTTTTGATGAACAAGCATCACGTCACGTAAAAGTTGCAGAGATGGTTCTTGATAAGGCTAAACGTCTTGTAGAATGTGGTCACGATGTAGTGATTCTTTTAGACTCTATTACTCGTCTAGCTCGTGCTTACAATACTGTACAGCCAGCTTCGGGAAGGGTGCTTTCTGGTGGTGTGGATGCTAATGCTCTACATAAACCTAAACGCTTCTTTGGTGCTGCTCGTAACACAGAAGAAAAAGGCTCACTTACTATTATCGCTACTGCTCTTATAGATACAGGTTCTAAAATGGATGAGGTTATCTTTGAAGAATTTAAAGGTACTGGTAATATGGAGCTTCAATTAGATAGAAAACTTGCCAATAAACGTATGTATCCTGCGGTAGATATCACTTCTTCAAGTACTAGAAAAGATGACCTATTAATTGATCCTGATACTTTGAGGAAACTTTGGATAGTACGTCGTCACTTGACAGATATGAACTCTATAGAAGCTATGGAACTTATCAGAAAACAACTTGAAGGTACTCGCGATACTGAAGAGTTCTTCAAAAAAATGAATAATTAATAACTAGTTTTATCTCGTTGATAAGTTAAAATGTGTTAATTTATCTTAGGAAATTTTAATAAATTGTTAAATTTTATATATTTGTTTTGTTTTTTAGAATTTAATATATAAATTGCGACAAATTAATAAATAAAAATTATGAATAGTATATCAAATAAATATTGGTGGTGGTGCTTACAGCTTAAAAGGTCGTAGGTAATAGCTCATGTGTATATACTATTTATTAATATATAGAAGCCTTGTCATCCTGCGACGAGGCTTCTTTTTTTTGCTGAAATATAAAACATACATAAAATGAAAAATTATCTTGTAGATGAGAAAGGCTATTATGGAGATTTTGGAGGTTCATACATACCTGAGATTCTTTATAAATGCGTAGAAAACTTAAAGAGAAATTACCTTGCAGTAATAGAAAGTGAAGACTTCAAAGAAGAATATAACTCTTTACTGAAAGACTATGTAGGAAGACCTTCACCTTTGTATTACTCTAAGAATTTATCTAAGGAGTATGGTTGTAAAATGTACTTAAAGAGAGAGGATTTAAACCATACGGGAGCTCATAAAATCAATAACGCCATAGGTCAGATACTTATAGCTAAGAAGTTAGGTAAGAAGCGTATAATAGCTGAGACAGGAGCTGGTCAGCATGGTGTTGCAACAGCTACAGTATGTGCATTAATGAATATGCCTTGTGTGGTATACATGGGTAAGACAGACGTTGAGCGTCAGCATTCAAATGTACAACGTATGAAGATGTTAGGAGCTGAGGTGATACCTGTCACTTCGGGAAATATGACTCTTAAAGATGCTACAAATGAGGCTATACGTGACTGGTGTTGTCACCCAGATGACACTTTCTACATTATAGGTTCTACAGTAGGTCCTCACCCTTATCCAGACATGGTAGCTAGACTTCAATCAGTGATAAGTGAGGAGATAAAAGCTCAGCTACTAGAGAAAGAAGGTAAAGAAAATCCTGACTACCTTATCGCATGTATAGGAGGCGGTAGTAATGCCGCAGGGGCTATTTATCATTATGTAAATGACACAGATGTTAAGATAGTACTTGCTGAGGCAGGAGGTAAGGGAGTAGACAGTGGTGAGACTGCTGCAACAATTTTATTTGGACGTGTAGGTATAATTCATGGTACAAAAACTTATGTTATGCAGGATGAAGACGGACAGATACAAGAGCCTTATTCTATTTCAGCAGGTTTAGACTATCCTGGTATAGGTCCTTTCCATGCTAATCTTTCGCTTTGTAATAGAGCTGAGGTATTGGCTGTAGATGATAATGAAGCTGTAGAAGCTGCATTCCACCTTACAAGAGTTGAGGGTATCATACCTGCTCTAGAATCAGCACATGCTTTAGGGGTGTTGCCTAAATTAAAAGATAGATTTAAGTCTACAGATATTGTAGTTCTTACAGTATCGGGACGTGGAGATAAAGACCTTACAACCTATATTAACTGTTATGAAGAATAATGAGATGAAGCAATTTAAATATACAACTAACACAAAGAGAATTATAGGGGATATGCATACCCCTGTGAGTGTGTATCTTAAAACTAGAGACCTATATCCTCAATCTGCACTTATGGAGAGTTCAGATTATCATGGTAACGAAAATAGCTTGTCATTTATAGCCTTAAATCCTTTAGCGAGTATAGGCATAAATGGAGGTAATGTAGAGATGTTATTTCCTGATGGAGAGCAGACTTTAGAGCCTTTAACAGAAGGTTTCACCGTAGATAAAGCTCTTAACAAGTTTATCAACACCTTTAAAGTAGAGGGTGACAATAGCAAGGTGTGTGGTTTATATGGTTATACTACTTTTAACTCAGTGAAATATTTTGAGAATATTGATGTTAAAGGCAGTCGTGACTCTATAAACGATGCTCCCGATATTTACTACCTACTTTACAAATATGTGATAGTATTTAACCACTTTAGCAATGAATTAAAGCTTGTAGAGCTGCTTGCTGAGGGTGAGAAAAGTTCTTTACATGAGTTAGAAGCTGTGATTTTAAATCAGAACTTTGCTTCTTACAACTTCTGGACTACAGGTGATGTTACAAGTACGCTAACAGATGATGAGCATAAAGCAAATGTTCGTAAAGGTATAGAGTCTTGTTTACGAGGAGACGTTTTCCAGATAGTATTATCACGTCGTTTCATACAGCCTTATTCAGGTGACGACTTTAAGTTATATAGAGCACTTCGCACAATAAATCCTTCACCTTACTTATTCTATTTTGACTTTGGCGGTTTCCGCATTTTTGGTTCTTCACCTGAGACTCACTGTCGCATAGAGGATGGAGAGGCTTATATAGACCCTATAGCTGGGACAACACGTCGTACGGGCGATGCCATAAAAGATAAGGAGTTTACAGCGGCTCTACTTGCTGACCCTAAGGAGAATGCTGAGCATGTGATGCTTGTAGACCTTGCGCGTAATGACTTGAGTCGTAACTGTAACAACGTAGGGTTAGTATTTTATAAAGAACCTCAGTATTATAGTCATGTTACCCACCTTGTGAGTCGTGTTAAGGGGACTCTTGATGAGGGTAAAGATCCTATAAAAGCGTTTATAGATACTTTCCCAGCAGGTACTCTTTCGGGAGCTCCTAAGATAAAGGCTATGCAGCTAATAAGTAAGTATGAACCTCACAACAGGGGTGCTTATGGTGGATGTATAGGTTTTATAGGTTTGAATGGTGAGCTTAATCAAGCTATCACTATACGTACCTTTGTGAGTCGTAACAATGAGTTATGGTTTCAAGCAGGAGGTGGCGTAGTAGCGAGTAGCACAGAGGAGGGCGAACTACAGGAGGTTAACAATAAGTTAGCAGCTCTTAAGAAGGCGATAGATTTAGCAGTAACGATTAAAAATTAATTACTAATGAAACAAAGTATAATAATTATAGATAATTACGATTCCTTTACATATAACCTTGTGCACCTAGTGAGAGAGCTCGGTGTAGAGAACATAAAGGTTGTACGTAATGACAAAGTTACATTTGAGGAGATAGAGCAGTATGATGGTATTCTGTTGAGTCCTGGACCTGGGATTCCCTCAGAGGCTGGTCTACTAAAGGATATAATCTTGAAATTTGCTCCTACAAAACCTATACTGGGAGTTTGCCTAGGCGAACAAGCAATAGGGGAGTGCTTTGGTGCTACATTGATAAACCTAAAGAGTGTTCACCATGGCATACAGTCTAACGTGAAAATAGTAGGCGATAAGGAAGGTTTGTTTAAGGGATTGGACGAACGTATCGATGTAGGTCGTTATCATTCTTGGGTGGTGTCTACAGAAGATTTTCCTGAGGAGTTGGAGATTACTGCTGTAAGTGACGAGGGTGAGATAATGGCCATCCGTCACAAAACCCATAATGTCGCAGGTATACAGTTCCATCCTGAATCCATCCTCACTCCTGTAGGTTCAGTTATACTTCGCAACTGGCTTGAAGGCTTTTCCCAATAGCAGCCCATCTTTGCGACCTTTTTTGAAGTTTCAATGCTCACAGCCGTCGAGGCTGCTCCGCTTAAAACTTCAAAAAACGCCGCAAATATGAACTACTCTTGGAAAAAGCGGACAATCGTGGACGCTATTTACCGCTCATGCAATCAACCTTGGGTGTTAGGTAAAAGGTGATGGGAGGAAACTCCAACCTGCTGAGTAAAGTCGAGGTTGCGGGTCAAGGCCGCAATGACGGTGATGGTAAGAAACATTGTTGTTGTTGTGATGTTTTGTATAATAGGATATAAATAAAATTAAATAATGAAAAATATATTACATAAACTCTTTGAACATAAATATTTGGAGAAAGAAGAGGCAAGTGAAATACTAAAGAATATAGCACAGGGCGTGTATAATGAAAGTCAGATAGCCTCGTTTATGACCGTGTACCTTATGAGAACTATCTCTATAGAGGAACTTTGCGGTTTTAAAGATGCATTGCTTGATATGTGCCTTAGTGTCGATTTGGACGATTATGATGCTATAGATATAGTGGGTACAGGGGGCGATGAGAAAAATACTTTTAATATATCTACTGCCGCTTGCTTCGTAGTGGCAGGTGCAGGTTTTAAAGTGGTAAAACATGGTAACTATGGATCTTCATCTATAAGTGGCGCTAGTAATGTTATGGAACAACATGGCGTGAAATTTACTGTGGATATAACAAAAATACGCACAAGTATAGAGGAAAGTAATATGGCATACCTTCATGCTCCACTGTTTAACCCTGCTATGAAAGTTGTTGCCCCTATACGTCGCGCATTGGCTGTACGTACCTTCTTTAATATGCTAGGACCTCTTGTTAACCCTGCTCGTCCTAAACATCAACTGCTGGGGGTTTATAGCTTGCCTCTACTGAGACTTTATGACTATACATACCAGTCTATAGATACTAACTATTCTATAGTGCATAGCCTTGATGGATATGACGAAATATCGCTTACAGATAGATTTAAAGTGGCAACTTCCGATAAAGAGAAAATCTATACACCAGAGATGATAGGTCTTCCAACGTGTAAACAAGAAGATATCTTCGGTGGTAACACTAAGGAGGAAGCGGCAACTATATTTACTAACGTGCTGACAAATAAAGCTACAGAAGCACAGAAAAATGTGGTCGTGGTAAATGCAGCTTTCGCAATAAATACCTTGGATAAATCTAAAACTATAGAAGAATGTATAGCACTAGCTAAAGAATCTATAGAGAGTGGAAGCGCATTAAAATGCTTCAATAAATTTGTGAGTTGTAATCAATAAAGACCTTTAAAATGAAAGATGTATTAGTTGAGATAATAGCTCATAAAAAAATAGAAGTTGCAGAACTTAAAACGCGTACCTCTGTTGAGGAGCTTAAGGCGGCTATCCTAGAGAAAAAGCTAGCAGATGTAGTGTCTATGAAAAAGTCACTAGAGTCTTCACCTTATGGTATAATCTCTGAGTTTAAACGCCGCTCCCCTTCGAAAGGTTGGATTAACGAAAAAGGTGTAGCCCTAGAGGTAACCTCAACTTATGAGCAAGCAGGTGCTTCCGCAGTTTCTATACTTACGGATGAAGACTATTTTGGTGGTACATTGAATGACCTAATATCTGTAAATACAACACTGAAAATTCCTAAATTGCGTAAGGAGTTTATAGTTGATGAAATTCAGCTCTATCAAGCTAGACTTGCAGGCGCTGATGCCGTACTTCTTATAGCTTCTGCCCTAGAAGTGGAGGAATGCTTGAGTCTTTCAAAAATTGCTAAAGAGTTAGGTCTTGAAATATTGTTAGAGATACATACAGAAGCTGAACTAGCTTACGTTAATGAATATGTAGATATGGTAGGTGTCAATAACCGAAATTTGGGGACTTTTAAAACAACGCTTGATAACTCCGTGCGCCTAGCATCTCTGCTTCCTAAAGATAAATTGCTAGTTTCTGAAAGCGGTATACGTACGGCTGAGGATATAGTAAGTCTTCGTAAGCATGGCTTTAGAGGTTTCCTTATAGGGGAGACTTTTATGCGTACTGACAACCCAGGACAAGCCCTAAAAGAGTTTATAACTGATATTACTACTTTGCTTTCTAAAGAATAAATCTAGATTTATGATAATAAAAGTGTGTGGAATGCGCGACCCCAAAAATATAGCTGATGTTGAGGAGCTAGGGGTTGATTTAATGGGATTTATTTTTTATTCAAAGTCTCCAAGATTTGTAGCCCATAAGCCTACTTATATGCCTGTTATGGCTAAAAGAGTAGGGGTTTTTGTTAATGAAGAAATACGTAAAGTAGTAAGGATTGCTAAAAATTACTCCTTGGATTATCTACAATTGCACGGCTCAGAATCAGTAGAGTACTGTGAGGAGTTACAGGCTTTGGGGTATTCATTGATAAAGGCTTTTACTGTTTCTTCAACTGAGGATATATTGAAGGCTACAGCCTATGAACACTGCTGTGAGATGTTTATTTTTGACACTAAATGCAGTTGTGTAGGCGGTTCTGGAGTTAGTTTTGATTGGTCTTTATTAGAAGAATATTCTGGGAAAGTGCCCTTCCTTTTAAGTGGAGGTTTGGGTCTGGATAATATAGAATCTATAAAAAGTTTCAAGCATGAGAAACTTATAGGTTATGATTTAAATAGTGCTTTTGAGATAGTCGCTGCCGTAAAAAGTATCTCAAAGTTAGATGTTTTTATAAATGATATAAAAGATATATAATGAATAGAATAAGTAAACTTTTCAGTAGCAAAAATAAAGATATATTATCTATTTATTTTTGTGCAGGAACACTTTCATTAGAAGGTACAGCAGAGGTTATCTCTACCTTAGAGAAAAATGGTGTAGACCTAATAGAAATAGGTATACCTTTCTCTGATCCTATGGCTGACGGTGTGGTTATACAAGATGCTGCAACAAAAGCTCTTAAAAATGGCATGTCTCTAAAATTGCTTTTCAGTCAGCTAGTTAACATAAGAGAAGAAGTTTCTATACCTCTAATTCTTATGGGTTACCTAAACCCTATTATGCAGTATGGGTTTGAAAATTTCTGTGCTGACTGTCAGAAGAATGGCATAGATGGAGTTATCATTCCTGACCTGCCTTTTGATGATTACATAAATGAGTACAAGGCTATAGCTGACAAATATGGAGTTTATGTTATCATGCTTATCACTCCTGAGACAGAAGACTATCGCATAAAACTTATAGACGAAAACTGTAATGGTTTCATATATATGGTTTCTGCGGCAGCAACTACAGGTGCACAACAAGATTTTGAGAAACAGAAAGCGGACTACTTTAAGCGTATAGCCTCTATGCCTTTACGTAACCCTCGTATGATAGGTTTTGGCATTAGCAATAAAAGTACTTTTGATGCAGCATGCTCATTTGCTTCTGGTGCTATCATAGGTAGTAAGTTTGTTACTTTGCTAGATGAAGAAAAAGATGCTGAGAAAGCTATAGTACGATTAAAAGAAGCTCTTAGGTTTTAGGTGATAGGTGATAGCTTTTAGCTTGTCGCCCCTACAAGCTATCACTTAAAACCTGCACAGCTCCTATATATTTTCTTATTTATTCGTAAATATTCTAGTTAAAATTTATATCTTTGTACTTAAGGGTACTTCCTTTAGAAACTTAAATAATACTTAATTCGTACTTTGGAATGAGTAGTTAGTAATGAGAGATAAATTATTATGGTATGATTAAAGATGTTAAAAACGGTTATTATGGTGTAGTGCGCGATATTTCTGAAAAAATACGTACAGCGCAAGTTGTTGCCATCCGTAGAGTTAATAGCTCTATGATGGAGTTGTATTTCTCTATTGGAGAGTATATATCTTCTAAGAAATTGGTTGAAGGTTATGGTAAAGGAGTTGTTGAGAGGCTATCTGTTGATCTTAAATCTGAGTTTCCCGATATGGGGTTGTCGCCACGTAATTTGTGGAATATGAAGATGTTCTATGAAAGGTATAAGGATGCAGGTGAAAAACTGCTACGCTGCGTAGCAGAATTGGGCTGGGGCAGAACTTATTAATAATGAACAAGACAACAAGTAATGATGAGGCTTTATTCTATGCTGAGAAATCAATACAGTTATCATTAACGAGAGATATGTTGCTTAATTACATAAAGGCAGATGATTATTCTATATCTAAAGATGTAATTAAATCTCATAACTTTGAGGTTGCTTTACCAGAGAATATTGCAGCGCAAGCCGACGAGATGTTGAAAAGTAAATATAACCTAGGTTTTATAGGTGTTTCGGATAAGATACATGAGCTTAACTTTGAAAAGAAATTAGTTGAAAAGATTAGAAGTTTTATTTTAGAACTTGGTGTAGGCTTCTCATTCATTGGGAATCAATATCGACTAGAATATAATAATAAAGAATATGCTATAGACATGTTGTTTTTTAATAGGAATTTACGTTCACTTGTAGCTATAGAGTTAAAGATGGGAGAGTTTATTCCTGAGTATGCAGGTAAGATGAATATGTATCTTAACTTGTTGGATAGGTTAGTTAAAACAGCAGATGAAAATCCATCTATCGGAATAATCTTATGTGCCTCAAAAGATAACGTTGATGTAGAGATAGCACTTCAAGGTATAAGTAAACCAATAGGTGTAGCTGAATATCAACTTCAACTACCACAAAAGGAACTGAAAGAGATGATTCAGCGTGAGTTGGAGAACTTTGATTTTAATGAGTAATTAGGAATATCTAAGAATACCGATTATTTAGAGACTGATTTAAAAACCAGAAAATATATTAAGGGAATTTCTAAAAACTGGGTTCTAACGCTTTCTAATTAAAGGACGTGCTTGAGAGATGAAAATATTTAGAGACACTAACAAGGAGGTATTGTTTTGTAGATAGTTATTTTTCTGAGTATTGTAATTTGTCAAAGTCAAGAAAGAACTTGTAAATGGCAAAAAATAATTCTGATAAAGTTAATAGGGGTAAGCTGACCTAGCTTGCCCCTATTAACTTATCGTATATTAGCAGTGTTACCTCTGTGCGGTAATCTTTCCACGCTTGTCGCCCCTATCACCTATCACCCATCACCTAACACCTAACACCCAAGACCTAAAACTTAGCCTGTAGGCGTAATGTTAAAATATTATCTCTAAGGTCTTTAGCGTAATTGTAACCATTTGCAGCATTAGAAAGGTTAGCACATTTCTCATTCCAAACAAATTCATAGTTGGCCATTACTCTAAAAGTTTTTGAGATGTCCCATATAAAACTAGTGCTCAATGTTTTAAATGCTACGTCAGCATATCCCGTGTTGCTGCCAACACCTATTTCTGATGCTTCTATCTCACGGTTAGGATCATACAAGTCATAACGAGCAGCAAGAGAGAAGTCCGATTCTTTAATACCCTGTACAACATATACTGCGTAACCTGCAAATTTACGATTATATACCGATGAAGCTACAGCACCTGTAGTACTCATAGATGAAGTGCTAGTACCAGGTTGTCTACCTATGATATAGTCACCGCGAACATTTGTTCTACCTGCATCTGTTTTTATAGTAAACTGACCGTCAAGACCCCAATAGAATCTCTTAGAGTATAAACCTACAGCATTAGTATTCTCTGTATATGCTTTTGTGTCATTGTTGAATGTGTAGCTTGTTGAAACATCGTTCTGCACCTGACCTGCATATATAGAAGTTCCTAAACCTAGCTCTACTGCGCCTTTAGTTTTGTTATAGGCAAGTCTGCCTATAAAGTCTTTAGCGTTGTTCGTTTCAGCATTTATGCCGTTACCATTAAATAAACCTCCGTTAAATGTAAAAGCATTAAGGAAAGAACCCTCCTTACCTTGAAGAGTTATCTTTGCCCCTACGTCTCTACTCCCAGGGAAAAGGTTTTGGTAAAGTCTGCTACGCTCTGGAGTCTCACGCTTGTTTGAAGAGTTTGTTACCTCATAGCCAAAAGGACGCTTGAATACCCCTGCTGTAACACCAAATACTTTAGAATTTACTGTATATCCTAGGTAAGCATCTTTTAAATTTATACCTTTCTCTGTAACGTCTACCTGTATGATACCTGTCACACCTTGGTAGTTGTAGTTAAATTTAAAACGGCCTCTTCTAACCATGAAACGGTTATCTTCGTCAGTAGGGAAGTTGCCACCGTTGAATGTTGTTAGTGCTCCATCCTCTTCGGCTAGCTGCCACTGAGTTTGGATATATCCTGTTAACTTAATACTTGATTTTAATGTTGTTCCAAAAGTGTTAACTTTTTTCTCTAACTCCTCAATCTTAAGTTTTAAAGAGTCTGTGTCGTTGTTCTGAGCTTTTGCAGCCATAGGTGCTAAGTATGCTAATGCACTTAATAATGTTACTGCTAATACCTTCTTCATAAATGTTTTATTGATTAAATTATACCGCAAAATTAATAATAATTAATTAATGTAATTCATATTTGGTGTTAAGTTAATGTTAAATGTGAGTTAATATTAACTTAACATAAGAAAGTAGATAGTAATCAGTATGTTAACTGGTTTTTTTTGATCCAAAACTTCCGTAAAACCAATTATAATAAATAATATTTATTTATAACTAACTTTAAAAATAAATGAGTATTTCTTTTTATATTGAAATTTTTTATATACATTTGCAATTGATGATAATATTACAACTACAATTAAAAGCCAAATTGTATATAGAAGAATAACCACATTAAAAACTAATAATATTATAAACTATTAAAAACTAATAACATGAAGAACTACATTTTTTTATTTTTATCACTATTCTTACTTACTAATAATCTTTATTCTCAAATAAAGGTAAGTGGTGGGAAAACCGGAGAAGCTCCTATGATGACTTCGGTTACTTATGTTTCACAAGATTATAGAACATTTAAAGCTGAGGATGAAATCTTTATTTTTATGGTTAACGCCGCACCAACGGATCAGGAAGTTAAACGAAAATTGGTGTTTAGAACAAAAGTAGAGAATGAGAGGTCATTTGTGTCAACGGCAATAGGGAATATGAAAAATGATATTGGCTGTACGGTAATTGGAGCTACTGTAGGTAGAACTGTACCGTGTAAATTTGAAAATCATGAGGATTATGAAGGTTTTAAATTTAGTAGTGATGTATTACAGACAAATAAACCAGTTCCTGTTTTCCTAATTTGTAGAAAAGAGCTTTCTGATAATGCCGCGATAAAAGAGTTACTGGAGACTACAGACGTGTATGATATTAAAAAAATTAGAGAGACCTTAAATAATGCAGGGTTAGGTTCAGAAAATATTAATATTGTATTTAGTAGAATAAATCGCGATGAAGAATAATCTAATAATATTTACGAGTTTATTATTTTTTATAGGATGTAACAATAATAATGGGCTCAAAGGAGAGAGATTTGATGATAGCTCATTTAGTGAAACGGTAGAGTTAAGTGCTGAGATATGCCCTTATGAAGCGTATGGGACACCAAGTATGATAGTTTGTAATGATTCATTATTGTTTATTGGAAATAATGCTATTACGCCAATGGTTGATGTTGTATCAATGACAGACTATAAATTGAAAAGTAGTCAAATACATAAGGGACATGCTAGAAATGAATTGCTTATTTGTAGAGATATATTAATTGATTATCCTCTAATTTGGGCATTAGATATGCAGCAAGGAGCTATAGTTTCTTATGATTATGATGATTTCGTATCAGGAGATGGGATTTGTGATTGTGTAGATAGAATTGCATTAAGTACTAATACAACAGCTAATATTGTAAAATTCGGTAGTGATAAATTTGCGGCAATCAATTTTCTGCGTGATGAATCTATTACGGTATACGATATGTGGGGAAATATAGACTCTACCACTTATGAAAAAGTTCCATATCCATTTGAGGCAGAGAAAGAACTGTCACTAGTTGAATCTATTTATTATTACTTAAGAAAACCTAGTTATAATGAACAGAATAAAACAATGGTTGTTTATTATAATACAAGGCATCTTTTTGAGATATATGATGATAATTTAACTCTTCGCAAACGTGTCATAGGTCCATTAAGAAAGGAACTGACAAGTGAAATTGATAACAGTTATTTTACGTATCAAATTGTTAGCTTTACTAAAGATTATATGTATTTATTATATCAAGGTACTGCTACTAGATATCAAGCTGAAGGAAATATGAAAGCTGTAAATTCTATAGTGTATCAATTTGATTATGACGGTAACCCTATACGTAAGTATATGTTAGATAAAGCAGTAATTAACATGACAATATGCGAAAATAATAATGCTATTTATGCGTTATCGTCTTCCTTAAGTGGAACAGAATTATTAAAATATAAATTATAATTATGAAGAAACTATTTTATTTAGTGGCGTTATTATGTCTAGCTTTTAGCTGTAAATCCATCCCTGAAGGTGCGGTAGCATTTGATGATGTTAAGTATGTTACCGAGTTTAAAGATAAGACAGTTATGCCTGAAGGTAAACTTGTCAATCTTGGAATTGCGGCTCCTGGAAGTTTAGTAATTCAAGATTCTATATTAATTGTTAGTACTAGAAACGTAACAGGGATGTTAACCTTTTTTAATATTAACAATAATTTTGAGAATTTAGGTAATTATTTAGCTCTTGGACGTGCAGCTAATGAATTTCTAGAATTTCCTAGGATATCAGATAATAAAGTATATAGTGATGGGGAGAATATATATATTCTATTACTATCTAGTACTACAGGTAAGGCAATGAAAGTTAACGTAACTCAAACTATTGCTTAAAAAGAACTTGTGCAAACTCCTATCAAAATGGAACTTACAGATAACATGAAATTTAATATAAGATTTGCTTCCGAAGATTGCATTGTTGCGAATGATTTTACTGAGAGTTTACTGCAACTTAAACGTTACTATATTAAGGATAATAGAAAGTTTGCCTCTGAAAGTATGAATAAATTAAGCGAAACTATACTTTCAGAAGGTTCTGATATTAATACCTTAGGAATGTTTTTAACAACTAATCCTAAAGGTGATATTGTTGTAGAAGTACCTTTATATCTAAACTATATAAACGTATATTCATTGTATGATACATCACTAGCTAAAACTATTTGTATAGGTGAAGATTTAGTTGAGGTTCAAAGTATAGAGAAACTTAAATTCAACGAAAAAGATTCATATTTTAAAGGAGTGACAGCGTTTGATGAATTTTTCGGTGTTTCGTATATTAAAGCTAGGTTAGAGCAATTTAATAACGATGAAATAATTCCTACAGAGATTATGTTTTTTGATTGGAAGGGTAAAACTTTAAAATCTATTGTTGTTAACGAAAAATACAACTTCTTTACGATGGATAAGAAAAGAGAAAAACTATATACTGTTAACTATGGAACAGAAGAGGTTCGAGAGTATGATGTTAAATCTATCTTTTCTAATTAGCCGTTTGCCTTTATGGATAATCAGTTAACACAAAAAAATGAGGGTGACCCAAAAGGTTAAAAACAAAACTACAAGGGACAGTTACGATAGTGGTTATAGTTATAATTATTTTTATTATTATTCAGTCGCTTGCCGTTGTCCCAATCGTCCCAATTGTCCCTCCAACAATTTTTCCAGCATTTTCTACGCTTGTCGCCATTAAGTAGGGTAAAATAATTATTGGTGTATTTTTAAGAGTACTATTGGAGATGAGATTTTTTGCTATGGAATTGAAAATATAGTGGTTCTATATTGAGATTTAATAGTAAAAAATATCGCTCCAAGAGTGCTGTTAAAAATATGGCAATAATTGTTTTGCACTACTTATAATACAAAAAGAGAGCAACCCTTTGGGGTACCCTCTTATTTGTTATAGGTTTTAGGTTTCCTTAAGGAGACTTAAAATAATTGGTTTTGTTCAATTATTAGAATTCTCCTTAATATTGTATTTCATTAATACATAATTATCTTCTTTTTCAGCTAGTGCATAAAATGTGCTATTTGTATCATCTACAACGCCACAATATATCCAATTATCAAAACTTAACACCCCTCTTTTAATTCCATTCCAATCAATTACATAAACATACGTTTTATCTCCCTTTTCTGTGTTGAAATAGGGATTTGATTTTATTGCATAAATATAATCATTAGTAACGCTTATATCTTCGAATCCAAAGACCGTTTCCTTTGTATGTGTAATCCATTTAGGTTTAGCTCCATCCACTATTTTATATATTGGTTTCTCAAAAGCCAACAGTGTATCGGAGCGGATACCATAAGAATTAATGTCTGCAATTTGCATTACACCACCAATGTATGTACCAATCACTATTTTTTTAGAATCAGGTTTTATTTTCCATTTACTACTAAAACTCCATATTGCATTATTTTCTTCACTGTCCTCCACAATACGAGGAATAGTTTCAGTCAATAATGTGGCATTATGTTCATTAATTTTAAGAAACCTTGTAGTGTTACTTCTACCTTTGACAATAAAATCAGAACCAAGCTTCTGTGCTGTCTCTGAATAAAATTGAGAATTAAGAGAATTTGTATATTTAGATATATTAATATCCTCATTGACATATGGCTCTTTTCTAATAGCTTTAGTTAAATCATAGGTGACAATCTTTCCAAACTGCCCATCATAAACAGATAGTAAGTTATTTTTATCTATACACATAGCCTCAGGCATAATCACCTCTCCAGGGCCTCTCCCTTTTGATCCTATGCTAGTTATATGTTGACCTGATGATTTCTCGAATAAATGCAATATTTGACTTGATCCCTCAGGGGACATTACGATGATAAGTGAATCGGTCAATAATATCTCAGACGGAAATGTAAAGCCAAATGAAGAATTAATCTCCTCACCATAACAATACTGCGGATTTTCTATATGAAATCCACTATATCGTAATGGCTTTTCAATGGATGTTTGATTAGTGCAGGACCACAAAATTAGAACTATTATATAGTTTATTATGTTTTTCAATATTCAATGATTTTAAATTTATTATAAAATCTTCCTTATTGATTACAACTATGTGACCCACTTAGCGCACCAGTACCGCTCACTTTTGTCCCACAAGATGGACAGCTTGCACTACACTTTGTTTTGACTGATGCATCACAATTCCATGTTGTATTTGTCTCCACATTGGTTAAAGCCTCAATGTTTTTTGCTATTAATATTTCTTGCTCTGTCATTGTTGCAGATTTATAAATTGAACAACCTACATAACCAGCTATGCCCAATATCATTGCAGCTATAGCCATTTTAAAATTTTTTCTCATAATTTAGTTTTTTTATTAGTGAATTTAAATGTATTATGGTATTTGTATGATTTTTCTCATAATTCAAGTTTTTAGAAGTTCCTTTAAGGTTTGCTAATAATTGTTCTTATAATGTAGCGTTTGTTTTATTGCAAAAGTAAAAAAAAAACTAGAAAACAAATTATTTTATTTTATTTATTTATTTATTTATTTATTTATTTTATGATCTATAAATCATGGAAAACGCACGAAAATATAGAAAAATTGCGCAAATGTAATACTTAACTTTGTGTCCTCAAATTTATGTAAATTAAGATCCTCAAATTTGTTATATAGAACTTCTAAAAACTGGATTTTAATGCTTTTAAATTCTAAAGCTTCATCTTTGAACATTTCAAAACTTCTATAGATCTTGATATCGAGGAAATAGAAGAGCTTATAACTTTCCAGACCTGTACTTATGCCACTGAGATTAACTGTAATAAGCTTACTAAAGCGGGTTCTATCAAATTTTTAAATTGTAACGACCTTCAAGTGGCTAGTTTCCCAGTGTTAGAAGAGATTACAGGTTATGGAGAAGGAGATGACGCAACAACAGGTGATTTTAATTATACAGTATCGTCTACTGAGTTGACTACCATAGATTTATCGTCTTTAGTTAGTGTAGATGGAGCTTTCTCGGTTTCTTCAATAGATTCAGGTGCTGCGTTGTATGGGATTACTCTTAATAATATAGAGTCTATAGGTGGAGCGCTAACATTGAGCGGTAGTAATCAGTATTTCAATGATTTAAGTTCGTTCTTAACTCTTACATCTGTGGGGAGTGTATCTATCACAACATTAACAGCTTTAGCTGATTTTGAAGGTTTGAAAAATGCTATACCTTCATTAAGTTCAAGTAGTTGGAGTGTGTCAGGTTGCGCATATAATCCAAGTTATCAAAATATGTGTGATGGTGAATATGTGGCAGCTACTGTAGTAGAATAGTAGTTATAGAAGTCCCCTTAAGTGGAGTTCTAAAACTTGTTTACAAATCATATATAACAAAAAACACAACTTACGCAATATGTATGTAAGTTGTGTTTTTCTATTTAAGGCTTTAAGTCCCCTAAACTAAAGACTAACAACTATTGTGTTTTTGCCAGTTTTAAGGGCGATAGCATTATTCTCTAGTTTTGTTGTTTTACCGTTATATTTTACTGTTTTAACATTGTCTTCAGCTATTTCAAAGCTAGCTTCCATGTTAGCAGGTACTTCAACAACATATACTTTTTTAGATTTTGAGGCTTTATATGTACAGCTTATCTCTCCTAAGATTGTAGGAACAATTATCTCACTAGAAGTAAGGTCTGCAAGTTGAGGTTTAATAACGGCTTTCTTGAATGCAGGAGCAGCAGGTGTTACACCCCACATCATACGAGCTATAAGATTCACAGGAGGAGCACCCCAAGCGTGGTTCCAGTCAAGATTTGCCTTGTATTTGATATCCCAAGCCTCAAGAGTCATAGTAGAACCTATCTTTATCATGTTATACCAACTTCTATCAGTGGTATTAGTCATAAGGTCTAATGCATATTGAGCTTTACCAGCTTTATAAAGAGCTTCAAATAGATATTGAGCACCATATACACTACATGCTAAGCCACGAGATTCTACGAAGTCACCAACAGATTGTAGGTGTTCTGTAGGGACAACATCAAAGGCTATAGCCATCATATTACTATGTAATGAAGAGTGAGTAGAGCCTTCACCGTCTATGTAGATACCTTTTGTCTTGTCAAAAAGTTTTTCATTGATAGTTTGTTTTACTTTTGCGGCCATATTAGCAAAATACGCGCTATCTTCATCCTTACCTATCACCTCTGCCATTTCAGCCATAACACACATAGAGTGATAGAAGAAACAGTTTACAACAGTGTTGTAAGGCATCATTTCATGACCATCACGTTCACCTACTTCATTGCCGTTTTTTGTAAATGCTGCTTTTGGCCAGTCAACAATGTCTTCTAAGCGGCTGTTAGGATGAGTAGTGAATCCTATACTTTTTAAATATTCTTTGTCAACTTTCTCATTTTTAGCACTTATAAGTCCATCTTCACGAGTAAGATCATGTAAAGATTTAAGTTTCAGCTTCTCAAAATATTTCTCTATGATACGAGTGTCACCTGTGTGGTAATAGTCTTGGTAGGCTATCATAGTAGTGTGTAATAACCATTCTGTAGGCCATGTAGCATTATCCATGAAATATTCTAAGGTTTTCTTACCTATAGCATATTCTGCATCTACAGCATAGTGGCAAAGTTGGTTGATATATGCATCGGCTTCATAAGGGATACGTTCGCGGTCTCCATCTATGTAGTAGCCTAGGAAGTCTGTAGCTTGAATAGTATATCTACAAATTTCCCAAATATCGTCTAATAGTTGATTTGACGATGAAAAGTGACCTATAGCTTCTTTATAACCATCTAGCACACGTCTTGTAGGTGTGAAGTTGTTGATATTACCTGAGAAGTCATAAAGTTCTACATATCTAAAAGGCATGATAATACCCATAGAGTCAGGAATAGGAATAGCTGCTACACCTGTGTTACGTTTATCTTTAGCAAAGATAACATCATATACTGATTGACCTGCTTTTACAGGAACACGCACTTCTTGGAAGCGTATAGTACCTTTAGGTTTAGTCTCTAGGCGACCTGTAGAGTCGATTTGTTCACCAACCCTTACACATAGCGTATCATCTTGAGTAGCTTTATAATCGAAACACACATTACCAAAAGCGGCTTTTCCGAAGTCAAATTGGTAGTGGTTGTGAGCTACTTGTTTAGCACTAAGAGGAGCATCTTTTCTGATATACACAGGGTTATCACTAACAATGCTACCAGGTTTACCTAGGTTTTCTGAGGTCGTAAACGACTGAATATCTGAAAATTCACTTTCTTCAGAGAAAGCATCCCAGAATTTAACTTTCCAGTAGTAAGTAGTGTTAGCAGTTAGTGGTTTACCAGCATAAACTACAGCGCTACACTCATTACTATTAATTTTGTCAGTATCCCACATATTAGCAATATTTTTCTCTAGCTCACTTTTAGAGCTCGATACTAAAATTCGATAAGATGTTTGAGCTATAGCACTAGCAGGCAACTGCCAGCTAAAATTAGGAGTTTCCGAGTTTATTACTGTCAACTCAGGTTTTCTGATATAGTCGACACGTAAAACCGAAGGATATAATTTTCGTTCATCATTATTAAGTTCAGGTCGAACTTTCGCATAAGTCTGACTAACAGACAGTAATGCGAACGAAAAAGCAAATAAATTTAAAAATAGTTTTTTCATAAATTTTAGTTTTAGAAATTTTCTCACCTCTCCCCAAGAGACAAGGTAATAAAATAGATTTCCCCAATATATATACTAAGTTAAAAAGACCAATTAACCCTTATTCTATATAATTTTAGTAGTTAATTGGTCTTTTAATAGTTTTATAAAGCAAGTCACTCTATATCCATCCCCTTTAGTTAAAACTGGGTTTAAATATTTATCCCCCCTTAATTGAAACGGGTTTTGGATTGCGTGAGTGGTACATAACGTCCACGATTGTCCGCTTTTTCCAAGAATGGTTCATATTTGCGGCGTTTCTGTACATTTTAAGCGGAGCAGCCTCGACGGCTGTGAGCATTGAAATGTACAGAAAGGTCGCAAAGATGGGCCGTTATTGGAAAAAGCCTTCCCAAAAGTTAAATTTGCGTCATGATGTTAAAAAAGAGGGTATTGTACGAATACTTCTATGGCTTGATATTCGGCCATACCTAACTTGTCATAAGTAGCGGCTGTCGCCTGTGTTCTATCCTCAGCGCGTTGCCAGAATTCTCTACTATCATCACCTGGGAAAGGAACGATATCTTTTTGAGAAAGGTGGCGATAAATAGCGTGTCTTTTCTTAATAACTTCACTAGGGCTCAAAGGAACTGCCATATCTACCATATCAAGTTCCCATTCTTGCCAAGCACCACGGTATAACCATAGGCGACAGTCTTTTAACCATTCGTCATCTTTAATCTCTTTAAGAGCAGCAAGTACAGCTTCTATACAAACACGGTGAGTTCCGTGAGGGTCAGAAAGGTCGCCAGCAGCATATATTTGGTGAGGTTTGATATCGCGAAGTAGGTTTATTACTATCTGAACGTCAGCGTCAGTTATACCACCTTTTTTCACAGAACCTGTTTCGTAGAAAGGAAGGTTTAAGAAGTGAACGTTAGTTTTATCGTTAAGACCTATGAAACGACAAGCAGCTTTAGCTTCACCACGACGAATAGAACCTTTGATCATTCTTAAGTCGTAAGGTTCAGTACCTCCCTTACCTTTGTTTGCGATAATCTCAGCGTATTTGTCATATTTATCTTCAAAACCACATTCACGAGCTGTGTCTAGGTGTTGAAGTACTACGTCATCATGTACAGCGATGTTACCAGAAGTCTCATAAGCTACGTGTACGTCATGTCCTTGTGATGCTAGACGGATGAAAGTACCACCCATAGAGATAACATCATCATCAGGGTGAGGTGAGAAGATGATAACTTTTTTAGGGAAAGGTGCAGAACGCTCAGGACGTGTTGAGTCGTCAGCGTTAGGTTTACCACCTGGCCATCCTGTGATAGTATGTTGAAGGTCGTTAAATACTTTGATGTTTATGTTGTCATAAGTGTCACAAGCATCTAGAAGCTGACCTAAAGAGTTGTCAATATAATCTCTATATGTAAGTTTTAAGATAGGTTTATCAACTTTTTGGCATAACCAAAGTACAGCTTTACGAATGAATTTGTCAGTCCATACACAGTTACCTACTAACCAAGGAGTTTTAACACGTGTTAGCTCTGTAGAAGCGTCTTCTGTGATAACTATCTCAGCGTTGCGGTGTAGTTGAAGAGCTGTAGAAGGAGTTGCAATATCTTGTCTTGACTCTAGTGTTTTATAGATAGCTGTAGATTTATCTTCACTCCAAGCGAAAAGGATAACTTTTTTAGCAGCAAGGATAGTTGAAAGCCCCATAGTCACGGCACGGCTAGGAGTGTTTTCTATACCATAGAAACGAGAAACTAATTTTTCGCGTATGCCATTGCTAAGCGCAACAATACGAGTTTTGCTGATAAGGTAAGTGCCAGGTTCGTTATATCCTAACTGACCTTTTTTGCCAACGCCTAAAAGCATAAGATCTATACCGCCTAAAGATACGATAAGATCTTCATAGTCATTACAGAAAGCTGCTTTACTATTTAAGTCTATACAATTTTCAATGATATGAGTATTTTCAGGCTTAATGTTTACTTCATTAAGGAAGATGTTGTGGATTTCGTAAGAGCGACTTTGGCAATCTTTACTATTTACAAGATAGTATTCGTCAAGGCTTACTACAGCTACATTGCTAAAGTCTACTTCGCCTTTTTTATAAGATTCTACTAGTTCTTTGTATACCCCTATCGCTGACTCACCTGTAGAAAGACCAAGTACATAAAGTTCATTTTTAGCTTCTTTTTCTTTGATTCCAGCAACGATTTTTGTGGCAATATGTTTTAGACCCTCATCTAGGGTAGAGTAGATTGATGTAGGAATCTTCTCGTAGCGAGTGATGATATCCATGCTATCTTCACCTGTGAAACCTCCACCAGTTGTTAAATTGTAATTTGACATAGTTTAATTCGTTATTATTTTGTGGTTTCTATAATTTTTGTAAAAAGTTCTGTCTGTGTCATTCCCATGCATCGTGCTTGTTGAGGTATAATACTTTGAGCACTCATTCCAGGAACTGTGTTTATTTCTATTAGATAAGGTTCGTCTTCTTTCACTATAAAATCTATCCTCACAAGACCTCTTAAATCTAATGTTTTGTAAATGTCAATTAAAATAATATCTAATCTTGATTTTGTTGTGTCAGAAATACGAGCAGGTGTTATCTCTTTAGATAAACCATTGTATTTAGCGTCATAGTCAAAATACTCTGTTTCAGATACTATCTCTGTACAAGGGAAAATAGTTTGCTCACCATTAAGTATCATAATGCCGCAACTAATTTCTGTACCAATAATTCTTTCCTCTAAAATTACACGTTCACTCTCAAATTGAGCCTTCTCTATAGCAGGGATAAGCTCCTCTTTAGTTTTTACCATAGTGACACCAAAACTACTACCAGCAGCACAAGGTTTCACAAAAATAGGAAGACCTAAATGTGACACTATTTCATCACAGTTAATATTATTAGTATTAGTAACAACTAGGTCTTTAGCCATTTTTACATCATTTAACAAAAGAGCTCTTTTAGTAAGGACTTTGTCAAAAGTAACGGCCGATGCGGTAACACCACAAGTAGAATATGGGATGTTTACAAGTTCAAAGTAAGATTGTAATATGCCATTCTCACCAGGGGTGCCATGTATATTTATAAGAGCGTAGTCAAAAACGATATTTTCACCATTAATAATAGCTGAAAAATTGTTTTTGTTGATTTCAGAATCTTCATCTTTCACATACCATCTTTTACTACTTATATCTACAATGTAAGGTTTGTATAGGTTTCTATCTAATTCATTATAGATATTTTGCGCTCCTTTTACGGATATTTCTCTTTCTGTTGAATCGCCACCAGCTATGATAGCAATATTCATTTTACTCATAATTTTTTGCTTATGTATAGGTATGAAAATCTTTATTTTCTAATTACAAATATCCAAAAATAAATTCGATTTATCAAATTTATTTTAATAAAAATGTTATATAATAATTAAAATACACATTTTTAGTAATGATATCGAACATGTGAAAAACTTTTTTCTGTTGCATGTTAAAAAAAGTAATGCTTTTTTGTGAGTTTTGGTAATAAATTAGTACTTTTGTCTTAATAATTTAAAAAAATGAATATGAAAAAAGCCATAAAAATATTATAATATTTTCATCCATAGTGAATTATTATATTTTTCATGGCGTTTACATAATACCTTTGAAATAAAATTAAAAAATTATGAAAATTAACAAATTTCTTATCACGCTATTATGTGTGATGTTTTCATTGCCAGTGTTTTCACAGACTAAAGTTGCGTGTGTTGGCAATAGTATTACTTTTGGGGCGGGGGTAGTTAACAGAGAGTTAAATTCTTATCCTGCACAACTTCAGGGTTATCTTGGGGAAGATTATGAAGTTGTTAATTTCGGACTTGGTGGAACAACAGTATTGCTTAAAGGGGATAAGCCTTATATGGAGTCTGAGCAATATAAACAATCTTTAGAGTTTAAACCAGATATAGTTTTTATAAAACTAGGTACTAACGATTCTAAAGAGTTCAATGTTAAATATATTGAAGATTTTCAGAATGATTATCAGAAGTTAATTAACTCTTATTTTGAGGTTAATCCTAAAGTTAGAATTATTCTTGTAACACCTGTAAGATGTTATATTACAGAGGGTGAGAAAATCAACGACACTAAAATCAGAGAAAAGATAGTCCCAGAAATTGAAAAACTAGCGTATGACAATGGTCTAGAGATTTATGATGGTTACTCTATCTTTGGAAAGGACTATGTGGCAGCAGTTTCCCCTGATAAGATACATCCTTCGTCAAAGGGTGCAGGAACTATGGCTGAGCATTTTTATAGATACCTTACAATGAAACGAGATAACGTTTTTAATGTATTTAAAATTATGCCTGAAGGTCAGAGTTTTAATTTCCATGGTTTCTTAGGTAAGTTATATTTCATAGACGATGTTCAGTTGAGAATAGTTCAGCCTAAAGTTGCAAATAAAGAACGCAAATGGATATTGCGTGCTCGTTTTTGGGATCACGAACCTCAGTTAGATGTTAAATTGCTAGAGTTAGGTTACCATCTTGTATATTTTGGTGTTGAAAATTTATATGGCTCTAGTGAGGCTTTAAAGCGTTGGGACGATGTTTACAAAAGAATGACTTTCTATGGACTTAGTGAGACTTTAGTTCTTGAAGGTATGAGTAGAGGTGGCTTACCTGTTTATAACTGGGCAGCGAAAAATACTAAATATGTGTCTGCAATATATGCTGATGCTCCTGTAATGGACCTTAAGAGTTGGCCTATGGGTGAGGGTGAGTCAGCAGGTAATGAGGAAGATACTGAGAGAATGTTAAAAGCATACGGCATGAAGTCTAAAGCTGACATGTTGAAATATAAGAAAAATCCTATTGATTTAGCTAAGGTATTTGCCAAAAGTAAAACTCCTATCCTGCATGTTGTAGGTGAGGATGATACTGTAGTTCCTGTGAAAGAAAATACAGATATTTTTGCTGAGAGACTAAGAGCTGAGGGGCATGATATGACAATTATGAGAAAAGCTGGTGTTGGACACCACCCTCATTCATATACTGCACCAGAACAGATACTTCGCTTTATCTTAAGAGCTGATGGTTTATATGATAATACAGCAGTGATACCAGTAAGAGGTAATGAATATAGATCATCACCTGCGGGTTGGTTAAATGGTGCTGACTGGAATGAAGTAGCCGAGGATATTACTGTTACTTTGAAAGCTCAGAAAGTAGATATCCTTATGTTAGGCAACTCTATAACTCAGGGAACATCAAGAAATAGAAAGAAAACAGCTGGTAGCAGAGATTTATCTCCTTACTTTAAGGAATATTCTTGGGAGTCAGCAGGTATCTCAGGTGATAAAACACAACATTTACTTTGGAGACTTCAAACAGGTGAGTATAACTCAGCAGCTCCAAAATATGTGTCTATAGCTATAGGTGTTAATAATCTAGGTGCTGATGATGATGGTCCTACAACTTTAGAGGGTATCTTAGCTGTAGTGAAAGCTGCACAGAAAGAATTTCCAGATTCTAAGATTATTCTTTTCGGTTTGTTGCCAACAAAATCTACAGAGAAAAGACTTAACGACTACAACTGGATACAATCAGAGCTTAAGAAAATAGAGTTTGACAGTCAGATAAAATATGTAGACCCTACACCTTACTTTACGGATGAGAATGGTGATCCACGCAAGGATATCTACCGTCCAGACATGATTCACCTTATTGATAAAGGTTATGAGGTATGGTGTAATCTGATTTATGATACTATTAAATCTTTTTAGAAGTCTCCTTTAGTAAGTGAGTAAAGTACTATGATTAATTTAGTATGGTACAAACTATCGTTAATTATAAAGACAAATAGAACTTATTCTGCTATTAGAGATAAGTTTTATTTGTCTTTTTTACTTTATTAGATGCAATAGTTTCTAAGGGAGAATTGTTTTTTATTTTAAAAATGGTTTTAAATATTTAGAAAAATAAAATATTTTTTTATATTATTGGTAGTTATTTGTTAATTTTTATAATCAAAAAATATGGAAATTAAAAAAAATATCGTTACATTATTATGTGTAATGTTTGCTATGCCTTTATTTTCGCAGACTAAAGTTGCGTGCATAGGTAATAGTATTACTTTTGGGACAGGAGTAGTTAATAGAGAATTGAATTCTTATCCTGCACAACTTCAAGGATATTTAGGTGAAGTTTATGAAATAGCAAACTTTGGTGTTAGTGGCACAACAGTATTACTAAAGGGAGATAAACCCTATATGGAAACAGAGCAATTTAAGAAATCTTTAGAATTTAATCCTGATATTATATTTATAAAACTGGGTACCAATGATTCTAAGGAGCATAATATTAAATATATTGAAAATTTTAAAAATGATTACCAGGCATTAATAAATTCTTATTTAGAATTAAATCCTAAAGTCAGAATTATTCTTGTAACTCCAGTAAGATGTTACATTACGGAGGGAGATAAAATTAATGATACTAAAATCAGAGAAAAAATAGTTCCAGAAATCGAAAAATTAGCGTATGATAATGTATTAGAAATTTTTGATAGTTATTATATCTTTGGTGAGGATTATGTGCAGTCGCTTTTCCCTGATAAGATACATCCTTCATCGAATGGTACAGGAATTATGGCAGCTAATTTCTATAGATACTTAACAATGAAAAGGGATAATATTTTTAATGTATTTAAATTGATGCCTGAGGGACAAAGTTTTAATTTTCATGGTTATTTAGGAAAGTTGTATATGATTGATGATGTTCAGTTAAAAGTCGTACAGCCTAAAGTTGCAAATAAAGAACGCAAATGGATATTACGTGCTCGATTTTGGGATTATGAACCTCAATTAGATATAAAACTTTTAGAGTTGGGCTATCATATTGTATATTTTGGTGTTGAAAACCTATATGGCTCCAATGAGGCTTTAAAACATTGGGATGATGTGTACAAAAGAATGACTTTTTATGGACTTAGTGAGACTTTAGCTCTTGAAGGTATGGGTAGAGGTGGCTTACCTGTTTATAACTGGGCAGCGAAAAATACTAAATATGTGTCTGCAATCTATGCTGATGCTCCTGTAATGGATCTTAAGAGTTGGCCTATGGGTGAAGGTGAGTCAGCAGGTAGTGAGGAAGATACTGAGAGAATGTTAAAAGCATACGGCATGAAGTCTAAAGCTGATATGTTGAAATATAAGAAAAATCCTATTGATTTAGCTAAGATATTTGCCAAAAGTAAAACACCTATATTACATGTTGTAGGTGAAGATGATATTGTTGTTCCTGTGAAAGAGAATACAGATGTTTTTGCGAAGCGTTTACGTGCTGAGGGGCATAATATAACTATTATTTCAAAGCCTGGAGTAGGACATTGTCCTCATTCGCTAAGTAAACCAGAGCAAATTCTTCGCTTTATCCTAAAAGCTGATGGCTTGTATGAGAATCATGCTATATTACCTGTAAGAGGTAATGGTTATAGATCATCACCTGCGGGTTGGTTAAATGGTGCTGATTGGAATGAAGTAGCTGAGGATATTACTGTTACTTTGAAAGCTCAGAAAGTAGATATCCTTATGTTGGGTAATTCTATTACTCAAGGAGCTTCAAGAAATAGAAAGAAGACAGCAGGTAGTAGAGATTTATCTCCTTATTTTAAGGAGTATTCTTGGGAGTCAGCAGGTATCTCAGGTGATAAAACACAAAACCTACTTTGGAGACTTCAAACAGGAGAGTATAACTCAGCAGCTCCAAAATATGTGTCTATAGCTATAGGTGTTAACAATCTAGGTGCTGACGATGATGGTCCTACAACTTTAGAGGGTATTTTAGCTGTAGTGAAAGCTGCTCAGAAAGAATTCCCAGATTCTAAGATTATCCTTTTCGGTTTGTTACCAACAAAATCTACAGAGAAAAGACTTAACGACTACTACTGGATACAGTCAGAACTTAAGAAAATAGAGTTTGACAGTCAGATAAAATATGTAGACCCTACACCTTACTTTACTGATGAAAATGGTGATCCACGCAAGGATATCTACCGTCCAGACATGATTCACCTTATTAATAAAGGTTATGAGGTGTGGTGTAATCTGATTTATGATACTATAAAATCTCTTTAATAGCTTGTAGCTTTTAGCTTTTAGCTTGTAGGGACGACAAGCGACTAAATAATTGTTAAAAAATAATGATTATTTAGTCGCTTGTTGCATCTAAAAGCTAAAAATGAAAAATAATCCCAACTTTTTAGTGTTTTTGTTATTTTTTTCTAAAATCGTGTAAAATAAAAAATATTTTATTAGGTTTGTGGTATAAACATTTACAAGGAAGTCTTGTTAGAAGGACTTTCCTTTTTGAACTTACATTAAGAAAAATACATCATGACAGTTAAAAAGAATATCCTAGAAGCCATAGGTAGCACACCTATGGTGCAGATAAATAGGTTAAATCCTAATCCTAAAGTAAATATTTTTGCTAAATTAGAGGGTTTTAATCCTACAGGAAGTATAAAAGACCGTATAGCATTACAAATGTTAAATAAGGCTGAGAAATATGGCGCATTGACACCAGGTAAGATAATCCTAGAGCCAACTTCTGGTAACACAGGTATAGGTTTAGCAATTGCAGCCGTTGTTAAAGGTTATAAGGTAGAGATAGTAATGAGTGAAGCTGTATCTATAGAAAGAAGGAAGATTATTCGTTCTTACGGTGGAAAGGTGATTTTAACACCTGCTGATGAGGGTACTGATGGAGCTATACGCTTAGCACGTAAAATGGTAGCTGAGAATCCTGAGAAATATTTTATGCCTGATCAATTTGCGAATAATAACAACTTCTTGACTCACTATGAGAGTACGGCGCTAGAGATATGGCAACAGACAGGTGGTGAGATAGATTATTTAGTTTGTGCTATAGGTACTTCTGGTACTATAATGGGACTTTCTAAGTTCTTGAAACAATTTAATCCTTCAATAAAGATTGTTTGTGCTCAGCCTATTAAAGGTCACTACATCCAAGGTTTAAAAAATCTTGAAGAAGCTATAGTTCCTGCTATCTATGACCCAACATTAATAGACGAACAGATAATGGTAGAAAGTGAAGAAGCTATAAAAATGGCACGTCAAATAATCTCTAATGAAGGTATCTTTGCAGGTATGAGTAGTGGTGCGGCACTATTAGCAGCTACAAAACTTGCGGAACACGTCGACGGAGGAAACATTGTTGTTGTATTCCCTGACAGAGCAGAGAAGTATTTAAGTACTAAAATGTTTGATTTGTTTTAGTAACGCTAGGCTAATTTAGTTTTGCGAATAACCATAACTCTATAAACAAATGAGGGTGACCTAATGGTCACCCTCATTTGTTTATAGAGCTTATTATTAATGCTTTTTGTAGATAGTGTTTACTATCAGGGCTATAGCGCCATCGCCTGTGACGTTACATGCAGTGCCAAAGCTATCCATAGCAATGTATACGCAATCATAAGACCTATTTGCATCTCATTAAAACCTAGGTGAGAGCTCAATATTGCTAGGGCTGCCATTATAGCGCCTCCTGGGACTCCTGGTGCAGCAACCATAGTGATAGCTAACATTAATATAAAGCCTGTGTATAAGGCTATATCTGTAGGCATACCTGTTGTCCATGCTATTGCAAGTGTACATGCCACAATCTTTAATATACTACCCGATAAGTGAATCGTAGCACATAGAGGAACTACAAATTCTGCTATATCATCGCTAACACCATTTTTCTTAGCACTTTCTAAAGTTATAGGAATAGTTGCCGCAGATGATTGAGTACCTAGAGCAGTAAGATAAGCTGGTAGCATAGTGATAAGAGCTTTTATAGGGTTTTTACGTGCTACAAGCCCTGCAATGATAAACTGTAACAGAAGCAAGCCTATATGTAGGGCGAAGATGATACCTATAACTTTCAGAAATAAACCTAGCACGTCTGCTACTTGTCCCTCAGCACCTAACTTCATGAAAATGCCAAAAATATAGATAGGTAACATAGGGATGATAGACTTGTTGATTATCAGCATAACTATGCTTTTTAACTCATTAAGTAGCTGAGTGAATTGAGACCAGTCATTGTTTAACTTAGCAAGACTTAGACCTAAGATAAATGCTAAAATCAGTGCCGACATCACAGACATAAGCGGTGGCATATCTACAGTAAAGAAAGGAGTTACAGTAACTTTGTTTGATAAGTCTATGTGAGCTAAAGTAGCACCTTCTAGAGCCGAAGGATAGACCATCTTAGATACAAAGAATGAAAGATAACCAGCGAAAACAGTACTAGAATAGGCTAGGACGGTAGTTATGATAAGTAATTTACCAGCCTTTCCTCCTAAGTCGTTGATGCTAGGAGCAACAAGACCTAAAATTATCAAAGGAATAACAAAACCTAGGTAATTTCCAAAAATAGAATTTATAGTTTCGAATAATCGTACTAAGGGTATAGGCATAAACGATGAGCATAGAACACCGAGACCTATAGCAATAATAATTTTTAAGAGTAAAGGAATTTTTGGCATAATACAATATTTTAATGAGTAAGTTTAAAATGGGTTTTCCAAAACACATTTTACAAATATATAATATATTTTTTAAAAACAATGATATTGTTGCTGTTTTTTTTAAAACCTCTTAGTTAAAACGTCATTTTATGCTGAAAATTATAGGGGAGTTCTAGTATTTCTTTATATAATTTTATTAAATTTGCCGGTCTTAAAATTAGAAAAATGAAAAATAATCACCCTTCACCCGTGATAGGGATACTCCTATCCTTAAGTCTTTGCCACTGTTGTAATGATGCTTTACAAGCTGTAGTGACATCGTTATATCCTATATTGAAAAATGATTTGATGTTGAATTTTGTGCAGATAGGTCTTTTGAATCTTTTCTATCAACTTTCAGCATCTATGTTGCAACCTTTGATGGGGCTCTATTTGGATAAAAAACCAAACCCTTGGTTTATAACCCTTGCAGCATGTTTTACTTTTAGTGGATTGGTGTCATTAGCCTTTGCAGATACCTACTTTACGGTAGTACTTTCTGTGATACTAGTGGGTGCTGGTTCTTCTATAATACACCCCGAAGCATCACGACTTACCTCTCTAGCCTCAGCAGGAAGAAAGGGTTTAGCGCAGTCTATATTTCAGGTGGGTGGTAACCTTGGAAGCTCTATAGGTCCTCTTCTTGCGGCATTATTCATTGCTCCCTATGGTCGTGAAAATACTGCTCTTGTTGCGTTCTTAGCCTTTGTAGGTGTGACAGCTAGCGTTTTTATCGCTAGGTGGTATAAGAAGTTGCTTAGAGAGAGCGGTAGAGTAGGGGAAGATAATAAAGCTAAGAAAATTATTAAACGAGATGAAGAAGGCTGGGTGCCACGCCCTTATTCGGATAAGATGACTTATTTCTATATAGGAATCCTGTTGGTGCTTATCTTTTCAAAATATGTGTATATGGCTAGTATGAGTAGTTATTACACTTTTTATACTATGGAGAAATTTGGTCTTGGAATACAAGATTCTCAATATGCCTTATTTATATTTATTTTTGCTACTGCTCTAGGTACTATGCTTGGAGGTCCTATAGGAGATAAAATAGGTCGTAAATATGTGATTTGGGCTTCTATTCTAGGTGCTACACCTTTTACTTTGGCTATGCCTTACATGGATTTAACTTGGACTATAGCGTTTAGCTTTGGTGCAGCGTTTATGTTGTCTTCTGCCTTTCCTGCTATAGTGATATTAGCTCAGGAGTTATTGCCTAATAGGATAGGAATGATTTCTGGGTTGTTCTTTGGGTTCGCATTTGGTATAGCTGGTATAGCAGCAGCCTTTTGGGGTAGTTACGCTGAAAGTCACGGAGTAGAAGCTGTGTTTGCTGTGTCTTCTTACTTGCCTATACTTGGGGTGGTGGCTATATTCCTACCTAGAAGGTAGAGATAATGATTAATGATAAATGATGAATAACGACAAGCGACCTGAATCAAGCAGGGTCGAACAGGGTCGCGACAAGCGACTGAATGATTAAGGTTATAGTATTTTGTGATTATTTTTATAAATATTTAGTCGCTTGTCGCGACGCAGTTTGATCCAGCTTGACCCAGTTTGACCCAGGCAACTTTATCAGGACTCAGCAGTACTACCTTTAAAAAAAGACAAACAGAAACTATTTTCTAGATGACAAATCCTCTTTAATTTCCTCCCATGAATAACGTGAGGCATCTTTTTCATGTGCCTTCTCTAAAGACTTTTGTAGATGCTCCATGTTTTCAGGAACATCAAACCAAGCATCTTTAGATGGTGATGGATTTGTAGTGCGAATCTCAGTATTTGGAGTTATGTTAAATATTCCTGACTTACTGCGGATTGCAACCTTTTCTGTCATAGCCATTTGAAGATATTTACTCACATTGGCTCTGAATTCTGATACGGATAATAGTAACATAATATGAAATTTAAATAAATATTAGCGTCTCTGTTTTGTACAAAAATAGTACATTCGTTTTAAAAATACAAGTTAAATTAAAAAAAGACAAACAAAAACTATTTGCCACTTAGAAAATAGTTTTTGTTTGTCTTTTTTAGTAATTGGCTAAGTTGTGTTAACCTAACTCCTTTTGAGTGAGGTTTTCAACTAAAACTTAATAAGAAATAATATCTTTAGTAGACTCTACATATTTACCGCTACCGTCTTTCATGAATTTAAAGTGATTCTTATTCCATGATTTTGGCCAGCCACCCATCACTGAGTTATTCATGATAAGTTTAAATGAATGTTTACCTTTAGCTAAAGCCTTAGTACCTTTGTTATTGTAGTGACGAGCAACTTTTTCGTCATTGTCAACAACTAAAGCACCGTCTATCCAAAGTTGCTCTAAGTCAGTTACGAAGTAGTATACTCCATCTTCAGGGATTTCTACATAACCCTCATAAATATCAACGTTAGGTTTTTTGTATGCCTCATTGTGGTATTTAGGGAAGTCTTTAACGACTTTAGCATCCGAGAACTTAGCATTAGCATAAGCCGAAGAGTTGCGGAAGTAACCATCAACAGAACGCATTTTGATACCTGGTTTTGTCTTACCTGTAAATGCAGGAGAAAGAGTTTCTTTCACAACACTTACTGTACGAGTGCGGCTAAGTTTACCTTGAGGAAGCATAGTAGCAATCTTAACAGATGCATTCTCTGTAAATGATAAAGGCGAAGCATAAACTTCTGAGTTTACAGTAGGCTCTGTTCCATCAAGAGTGTATACCATAGGATAGTTACGAGTATTCTTGAAGTTTAAAGTTGTAGACTCTAAGAAAGCTATCTTGTCACTAATAGGACCCTCAGGCATAGGAATGTGGTAGTTGATGTTGTGACCATCTAAACGTACGTTCATGTTGTTGATACGACGTTCAAAATCAGTATAGTCTTTTTTGTCTAACTCAGTCCAAGCAATTTCTGCAAGAGCTACAAGACGAGGATAAGTTCTATATTCTTTTAGAGAGTCTGTATACATATATTCTGACCATACATTTGCTTGTACACCTATTACGTGGTGAGCTTTTGAGGGGTCTATCTTGTCAGGAACAGGGTTGTAGCTGTAAGTTTCCTCTAATGTTGTGTAACCACCTATAGATATAGGCTCTACCTCAGCAGCACCATGATAGTGGTCTAAATATAGC